>JBQEQW010000012.1:0-112391 GCA_052043535.1 Anaplasma sp. | reverse complement strand
GTACAAGGACGTGCTTGCATGCCATAGAACAGTACGCGACACGGATCCTGCAAAATACTTCACTGATGACTCATCAGTCGTACTAGAGTGTGGTATGTCTGTTGCCGTAACCGAAGGGGACTACAACAATTTCAAAATCACCACAGTCGAGGATATTTTGCGAGCACAGGCATGTTTGTCTGGTCTCTTCACACAAAAGCAGGAATGAATGAGAGGTAGGAGCTCAATCTCAACAATACCTCCGGGAGAATATTGCTATAAGATTCGCGCTGTAATACAATTGCGGCCGCTTGAGGGTTGGTTGGAGTATTAGGTGCCTTTTAGAGTCGGCGTGGGTTATGACGTACACAGATTCTCGGAAGAGCCTGTGCAGGACGGATATATAGTTGTATGCGGGGTTAAAATAGCGCACCAAAGGAGAGTGATAGCCCACTCGGATGGGGACGTGGGGCTGCACGCGTTGGTAGATGCCCTTTTGGGTTGCGTAGGCGAGGGCAGCGTAGGGCAGCACTTTCCGAACACTGATCCCGCGTGGGCAGGCGTTGCATCCACCCATTTTCTCGCGGAAGCGCATAAAAAAGTCCGTGCGCGGGGATATGCGGTAATAAACTGCGACATCAGCATAGTGTGTGAGGCCCCAAAAATTGTCCCACACGTCGCAGGGATGAAGAGCTGCATGTCACAAATACTGGGCATCAACTTGTCTGCAATAAACGTCAAAGCCGTGACTACGGAGAAGCTTGGGTTCATAGGGCGAGAGGAGGGCATTGCTGCGCATGCCGTTGCGTTATGTCAAGGAATTACCCCGAATTAGACCCACCCAACACCAGCGCGCATGACCCACCTATAGATGGTGTGCGATAGGCAGTAAATCTAGTATCGGAAACTTGCATTCGGTGTTAGAATGCCCGCCGTGGAACACGGGGGTGGAAGTAGTTATTATGGGGCTAAACTGCGGAATAGTGGGATTGCCAAATGTGGGGAAGTCTACCTTATTCAATGCGCTCACAAGAACCTACGCCGCAGAGGTCGCGAACTACCCCTTCTGCACGATTGAGCCGAACACAGGAATGACGGCGGTGCGCGACGTTCGGCTGAAGACCTTGGCGTCTATCACGGGTTCTCAGAAAATTGTATTCGCCCAGGTGGAATTCGTCGATATCGCCGGACTGGTGAAAGGCGCAAGCAGTGGTGAGGGTTTAGGCAACAAATTCCTCGGTCACATCAGGGAAGTCGATGCCATAATGCACGTATTGCGCTGTTTTGAGAACAGTGACATCAGCCATGTCCACAACACAGTTGATCCGGTAAGCGATGCCGAGGTGGTCGAGATGGAGCTAATTATGGCAGATATTGAGAGCATAAAGTCTCGCATACCAAATTTAGAAAAAGCCGTCAGATCTGGAAAGGAAGCAAAAAACAAGATCACGATACTAGAAAGCATTCTGGCAGTCCTTGAAGGCGGCAAACCCGCCAAGGCTGCCGTCAGTAATATTGAGCCCGGTGAATTAAAGCAGTTGCAACTGCTTTCAAGCAAACCGGTAATGTATGTTTGCAATGTGGAGGAGTCACATGCAGTGGGGGGTAATTCCTTATCAGCCGCAGTTGGCAAAATCATTTCAGAGCGAGGGGGAAAGTTCTGCCACTTATCCGCAAAACTCGAGGCAGACATCCTGAGCATAGACAGCCAGGAGGAGAGGGAAGCCTTTCTGGCAGAAGTCGGCCTAACAGAATCTGGCGTAGATGTGGCGGTGAAGAATATATATGGCTTGCTAGACTTGATCACCTTCTTCACTGTCGGGCCAAAGGAAGCACGTGCATGGCCCATTAGGAACCTAACAAAAGCTGACAAGGCAGCCGGGGTTATACACACTGACTTAGAAAAGGGGTTTATTAAGGCAGAGACCATAAGCTTTACGGACTATGTGCGGTATGGTGGGGAGTCCGGGTGCAGAGAAGCCGGGAAGACCAGATTTGAGGGCAGAGACTACATAGTACAAGACGGGGACGTCATACACTTTAGGGTCAACAAATAACCCAGCCCTTGGGGTCAACTTACGCCGCCCTATGGGTCTTTCGTCCGATACGTAACGCCTCACGCCCATTCGCCCTTGCACCGATATTGTGGCAGTCAGCTTTGGGGTCACCACGTTCACAAATCGGTACCACCAACCGTTATTGCGTCTATCTTCAGAGTCGGCTGGCCCACGCACACGGGCACGCTTTGCCCGTTTTTAGAGCAAGTGCCTGTTCCAGTGTCTAGCAACAGGTCGTTACCGACCATGGAAACTTTCTTGAGAATGTCCGGCCCGTTGCCTATGAGCGTTGCCCCCTTGAGCGGGCGACCCATTTTCCCATTCTCAATCATATAACTTTCGGACGCAGAAAACACAAACTGGCCCGAAGTGATATCAACCTGTCCACCACCGAAATCAGCCGCGTATATTCCTCGCTTCACGCTCGATACTATCTCGCTAGGGGCATAATTTCCTGGCAGCATGTAGGTGTTAGTCATACGCGGCATCACAACACTTTTGTAGCTTTCACGTCTGCCGTTGCCTGTGGAAGCCATGTCCATGAGTTTCGAGTTCATGTTATCGTGCATGTACGACACAAGAATACCGTCTTCGATCAGAACATTATACTTTGAGGCCGTTCCTTCATCGTCAACATTCAACGAGCCTCTACGACCCTCCATAGCACCATTATCAACCACGGTAATGCCTTTGGCCGCAACTCTGGTGCCAATAGCATCAGAAAAGGCAGAAACTTTTTTGCGATTGAAATCACTCTCCAGGCCGTGGCCAACAGCTTCGTGCAACAGTACCCCAGGAAAGCCAGGACCCAGGACCACAGTCAGTTCCCCGGCAGGCGCGGCAACAGCCTCTATGTTAACCATAGACTGCCGCAGCGCTTCATCTGCAACTTTTTTCCACTGGGTGGCACCAACAAACTCGGAGCATAATGCCCTGCCGCCATGTCCCGCTCTACCGTGTTCTTTTCGACCGCTCCTTTCCATAAGCACGTATACATCCAGCCTAACCAGGGGTCGGACATCGCCCACTTCGCTGCCATCGCCGAGTACAATGCGTACTACCTGCCACTGGGTGCTGATCGAAACTTTGACTTGAACAACATGCGGATTAGCGCTGCGGAGGTACTCATCGATGTCCTGCAGGACTTTCACTTTCTCCACAAACGCTACCTCACTGACAGGGTTCTCTCGGGGGTACAATGACACGCCGGGCGGGCATAGATCCACCACGTTGGTCGCGCGTCCATCTCCCGCATTTTTGACTAAGGACGCAGCCTTTCGTATCTCGCTATCACTAATCTCTGAAGAGCACGCGATCGTGGTACTACCTCCTCGGAAGGCCCTGAAACCAAAACCGCTGCGGAAGCTGAAATCTGAACTTTTCACTATACCATTTTCTATGCTCAAAGCTTCCGAGTTGCAGAATTCCAAAAACAGCTCGCCCCCATCCGCGTGCTGCAGAGTGTCCCGTACCAAGGGACCCAGTTTTTCCCTGTCCACTCTGGCAAAAAACACCTTCTCCACATCGAAAACTTCCATTACGATTCTTTTGTCTGTATAAACTGTATCAATATACTTGGTGGCCTTGAATAATCAACTGAATTCAGGGTCTACTTGCCCCTTGGGGCGGGCAGTTTGCGGTTGTGCTTAAGTCCGAATGGCGGAATTGGTAGACGCGCTAGCTTCAGGTGCTAGTGACCTCACGGTCGTGGAAGTTCGAGTCTTCTTTCGGGCACATCCTTTAGCCGCAAAGACCGAGGCTCGATTATGCCTTTTTGTGCTAGCTGGGAGCTGTAAAAGCCCTGTGGGAGGAGCAGACCCGCCAAGCATTGAAAGTTAAGTTTACACACAGTGCAAAGTACTGTAACATCCGGCCCAGTGACTTTGCAGGGGTCTCGCCCGGTCAGACGCGTTGCACCAACTCGACTCAGCGATATGTACGGTAGCACAACCGGCTGTTCATCAGAAACATTTTTTCTGAAACCTGGTACCACATTAGAACCCCCCTCTACAGGTAATGTTGCGTCTTCACTATTCCAAGGATTCGCCTCTTATGAGGAAAAAACTTATCGCCCCTCCTGCAAGGCACAGAAAAAGATGAAAACAGGGCTGCAAGCCGTAAATAGCGTGCCAATAGTATCAGACCTGCTGAAATTTCTAGAGATGCCAAATTCCCGGGGACTAGGAATCCCGGATGAACATAGAGTACGTAATATCCTGGCCGATGTGCCTGTTCCCGGGCCGGAGAACTCCTGCACGATCAAAGTTGGAAACACCATCTTGGACGGGTCCGGGCTCTGGGGGACCATAAGTTTTGTCGCTACCATAGCCCGTGGGGAGACCCAGGAATTCTTTGTTAAGCACGCCACACGCGCATTGTGCAATTTCTGTAACATATACCTTGCCCCGGTATTTCTGTCGCATAAATTGGACTGTGTAGACGGTGAACAAGCCTTCTTCGGCAACTTCGGGGAATTGCTGAAAGTGTCCTGGCAACTCTACACGGAGGGAGGTAGGCGTGTGTCACAGCGGGGACAAGCACACTTCGCCCAGTACCAAAGAATAATACAGGACAAGGAGTACAGATTCTTCTCCATGCCAGGATACTCAATCGCACACAGCATATCTGAGCATCGGAAGCTACCAGTACATGAGCTGCGTGCCACTGCGATGATTCACGAGGATCTCCTCCTGCCGGAACAGTGCATCCAATTTGCACAAAAAAACGCGCGCGTCTTGCGCACCATGCTGCAAGTAGAACAGGCGCTACATACGTACCGCTATTTGCTGACGCTCAGCGCTAATACGGCTGAGCTTGGCTGCGTTCTGCTCAGTGAGGAGGATCTCTCATGGGGCAGAACCTCACACTATAGCCTTGGTGTTGCATGTGTAATCACCACCAATAAGCGCACACCTGAATCTGACAAGTCACATAAGGATGGTAAGAGTGGGCACGTGGTTAAAGCGTGTATTTCTGTGTGTGGCGGCCATATGCATGATCCAAACGACTACGCTTTTCCCGTGACAGCAGAGGGGGTACGCGTTAGCGACATCGCACTCCACGTGGTACGCGAAGATCTCGAGTGTTTTGACAACGTCCCCGCGATATTCCCCTATCGTCTAGTGGTTACGACGAACTTTCGCGCTAATGCTCAGCTCATGTCGCGGTTTCGCACACTGGGCATTCTAGGTCTATCAGGGGGATCACTAAACAATAGTGGCCATGGTGCCGCCTTTGTGGTATTGAAGAACGAAGGCGCCCCCAGGTACTCCCTGTCGGTACTTGCAAAGTACATATATCTTGCGTCTTCGCTGCTGTGGCCGCGTGGCAAGAAGTTTGCCGCATTCCCCGGGGCAATGTTTGCTGAAAAACGTGGGCCAGGGGTGCTTCAAAACCAGGATCGGTGGCGAGGAATTCTACTAGGACACATACCCCTTTACAAACGGTGCACCGACATATCTTGGCAGATTATCGAGGAAGACCTGAGCTTCGCGTTTGACTGTGCTGGAGGTTTATCAACATTCAAGTCTACTATAAAAAGTTTTGTTCCATCCGTACAGACAGCTGCACTACTTAATGACTCTGTAGTGTGTGCTATAGTGGTTGTCGAACGTATTGGGCCGGATACGTTGCAATGGTTGGAGGTACCTACACAACCTGATGCGCAAAGCGTGTTCTGTCAATTCGGCGCCACAAGCACTGCTTCAGTCTCGGAGGTATACGCTGGCACTGCACAAGGCTCTGCAGCGTGGTCCGGGGCGGACGGGAGGTATAGTTCTACTCTAGTATCATCAGGATTCTCCACAGTGGAGGTGAGAACAGCTATGTCCGACAACGAGTGCACACAACAAACTGCCCGGCCACAAGCCGGGAGCGACATGCCGACGAATACCCAGGGTGCCCAAGCACAGCCTGCAAAAACGTCGGCCATACAAGAGCACTATAAAATGTTCTGCGATACCTATTGCAAGGCGCAGGAAGAGTACGGTCTTGGCGATGATTGCGATACAAGTGACGGGGGTACCGTTGCTACGGATTGTCCCAACAGAATCCCGAATGCGTCCTGTGCGGAAGTGAGTGGCCTGTCTGACACGGCTGCAGCAGGGGAAGCAGGCCCGTCACACATACGGGCAACACCTGTTCAACCTACTGTGCCATATGATCCAGACTGCGAGGTCGTGAACCCTTTTGAAACTTTGGAGCGCAGGGAGCAGATGCCGCTTTTGCCCCCTCTTAGTGGTAGTTCACCTAACCAGGAGACTAGAGCTGCCACACCGCTGGACCGCACAGCAGGTATATCTGGTGCCAAAGCTGTACAACGGGAAAAAGGTGCGGGCACGTTGTCGCCTGCACGGAACGAGGGATTGTCACGCGCGAGTTATGAACGTGGGGAACGCTTAGCGTCTATATCCTTTGTGGTATGGGTTGCCTCGGCACTTGCAGCTGCAATAGCGACTGCGTTGTACTTAGGGATGTTAAGAAGCCTTTGCGGTGTGGCATATCTGGCGCAGTGCGACGTGGGCGTTGCAGTCGGGCTCTCATGTACCGTAGTATTTTTTGGCCTACTTGCTGCAGCTGCAAAATGCTACTTGTCGCAATCCCCACGGGACGCGCAGGACCTGCCAACGTCGTCGGTGTCCGTTGTACCTGCAATTACTAAGGAGAAGCGGGTATTGCATACGGATTAGCATCTGCCGCACTTTACAAGCTGAGGCGTTAACATGAATCTGTTTGCACTACTTTCCCTTTCCACATAAGATGGGCGGCAGGGCTTTTTAACTTCGGCGGGCTTATG
Source organism: Anaplasma sp. (assembly GCA_052043535.1). Lineage (GTDB taxonomy): Bacteria > Pseudomonadota > Alphaproteobacteria > Rickettsiales > Anaplasmataceae > Anaplasma. The sequence continues at coordinate 105,560 of JBQEQW010000012.1, read as the reverse complement.
GCACTTATAACCGTTAGAGAGGCGTTGCGCATGGCGATAGATGAGGAGATGGAGCGTGATGACTCGGTGTTCCTCATTGGCGAGGAAGTAGGGGAGTATCAGGGCGCGTACAAGATAAGCCAGGGATTGCTGGAAAAATTCGGCCCCAATAGGGTTGTGGATACGCCGATCAGCGAGTATGGGTTTACCGGCATAGCTGTGGGGGCGTCTTTTTGCAAGCTCAGACCGATAGTGGAGTTCATGAGCTTTAATTTCTCCATGCAGGCCATAGACCATGTGGTGAACTCAGCAGCGAAAACTAATTACATGTCTGGAGGGCAGCTGGGATGCCCCATAGTGTTCCGCGGCCCTAATGGGGCGGCAGCTGGAGTTGCGGCTCAGCACTCTCAGTGCTATGCGTCCTGGTACGCACATGTGCCGGGGCTTAAGGTCGTGGCTCCATACTTCGCTGCGGACTGTAAGGGATTGTTGAAGTCCGCGGTGCGGGATCCTAACCCCGTGATATTTCTGGAGAATGAGATTGCCTATGGGCACCAGCACGAGGTTTCTGACGAGGAGTTGGGCGCTGATTTTCTAGTCGAGATAGGCAAGGCGTCTGTGGTGCGTAAAGGATCGGACGTCACCATCTTGGCATTTTCACTACAGGTTCAATACGCACTGGAGGCCGCTGGCGCGTTGAGCGCCATCGGCGTAGATGCAGAGGTTATAGATCTGCGGACCATACGCCCCTTGGACACGGAGACCATCTTGAAATCTGTCGCGAAGACAAACCGACTTGTGACTGTGGAAGAAGGATGGCCGTTTGCCGGAATTGGCGCCGAGGTTATTGCACTAATCAACGAGTTAGCGTTTGACGACTTGGATGCACCTGTGGTTCGCGTAGCTGGAAAGGACGTGCCATTGCCGTATGCGGCTAACATTGAGGCCGTAGCTTTGCCCTGTATTGCTGATATAGTTTCAGCCGCGCGCACGGTATGTAACCGGAAGTCGTAGGCCCCGGCTTCGCAAGTGTGCTGGGAGGGGGTTTGGAGCCCGACGGCTAACGGTTGACCTGTCGCTACAGGTAGGACTGTGGGGTCCGTGCGCCGCAGTTTCTAATGCATCGCAGTTTCACGATTTGTACAGATCAAGGTTGTATCTGCCGGGGCTACGCGCTACAATGTCGGTACGGGTAATCTGGAACTTGGCCGTGCTCTCGTGGGCCCACGAATACCATAACTGGTTGGAGGCATTGCACATTACCGTGGTGATAATGTGGATGGCGGGTATGCTGTATTTGCCCCGGCTGTACGTGTACCACGCGGAAGTCAAAGACGGTTCCGAGAGCGGCACGGTGTTGACCACAATGGAACGCAGGTTGCTGCTTTATATTATGAACCCTGCAATGTTGACCTCGCTCGCCAGCGGGACTTTGCTGGCGCTTGCGGGGAAGCATTACACGTTTCTCTGGTTCCATATCAAGGCAACCCTCGTTGTGATGCTGCTGGCGATACATGCGCTTCTGGCAAAGCATGGCGCAGACTTTAGCCGTAACAAATGTGCGTGTTCTTCCCTCTACTTTCGGATACTGAACGAAACAGTAACTGCGCTGATAGCCGCTATAGTTATCCTGGTAACAGTAAAACCGTTCCGTGATTAGTCACAATAATCGTGCTTGTGCTGTATTGTAGGGTGGTTTTGGGTGGCACAGCGTAGTTCCGAAAACGGGTTATCTCAGAGCAGGGTCCCTCGTGGATAGAGAGGCTCGTCTACAGAAAGTGCTAGACAAAACTGTTTGACTTTCCTGAGCCATGCAGCGTAGAATCCGCCCGTGTGTTCTTTGATTATGAGGTGCTAGGTGGCTGCGATGGTCACTCCGGAGTTGGACCCAGGCTTTGTTGCGCCCGATTTCCACCTTAAGTCTACGGACGGCGGGTACTGCAGCCTAGACAGTTTTCACGATAGGAGCGCGGTGCTGGTAATGTTCATATGCAATCACTGTCCGTACGTCAAGGCAATCATAGAACGTTTGGTGCGCGACGTGAAGGCGCTCACAGAGAGCTACAATGTCGGAGCAGTCGCCATTATGTCCAACGATACGGATGCGTATCCTGAAGACTCTTACGATATGATGGTGGACCTGTCGGAGCGTCTCAACTTCCCGTTTCCGTATTTAATAGACGAAAGTCAGTCTGTGGCAAAAAGCTACGGTGCTGTTTGTACGCCAGATTTCTTCTGCTTCAACAAGGACATGAGGTTGTGCTACAGAGGCAGATTCGATGATCTGCAAAAGGATGAAAAGGTGCAGCAGGATGCGAGGAGCGAGCTGTATGAGGCTTTAAAGTTCATAGCAGAAACCGGCGGTGTTCCGGAGATTCAGGTTCCGAGCATCGGCTGTTCAATAAAATGGCGTCCCGATTGAGTGTTGTCCTATGCACCACACTAGTTACCTATTAGATGTCATAGTGCTTCTCTCCGCGGCTGTGGTGGTTGTGGTGGTATTCTGGAAGCTAAGGATTAGCCCAGTGTTGGGTTACTTCGTTGCAGGAGCTGCAATTGGCTCCCACGGCTTGCAGTTGGTTGAGCTATCGAGCGTGATCAGTAGCCTCGGAGAGTTCGGGGTGGTCTTTCTGCTCTTCCTGATTGGGATTGAGTTAACCTTCGAAAGGCTTGCCGCCATGCGGCTACATGTCTTCGGCTTCGGCACGTTGCAGGTTATAGTGACCGCCTTGCTTATCTGGTGCGTCGCCAGAGCGGCAGGGGTCTCCTCCGAAAGCGCAGTGGTCATTGGTGGGGCTTTGGCACTTTCCTCAACAGCAATCGTACTTCAGGTACTGCAGGAGAAGGGTCAGCAGGCAACACAAGTTGGCAGGCTATCCGTAGCCATTTTGCTGTTACAGGATTTTGCTGTTGTACCCCTGATAGTCCTGCTGCCGCTGTTGGCTGGGGAGTCTAACAGCCTAGTAATGTCCCTCCTGCACGCTCTGCTGAAGGCGGCTGCAGCACTCACCATGATTTTTATATCGGGACGGTTGTTGCTTAGGCCACTGTTCGGCACCATCGCAACCATGAAAAGCCATGAAGCCTTCATTGCAACCACGCTTCTAATTGTGCTTGGTGCTGCGTTTGTTACAGAGAATTTTAACCTATCCATGGCGTTGGGGGCGTTCGTTTCTGGTCTGTTGGTCGCAGAAACCGAGTATAGGTACGACGTGGAGCAGGTCATCCTGCCGTTTAAGAAGCTGCTCATCGGGTTGTTTTTCATGACAGTGGGCATGTCGGTCGACACAACATTGCTCATCAACAAGTTGCCGGTTATTTTCCTGCTGTCCGTGTCTCTGATGTCACTGAAGGCATTCATCATTTGCGTCTTGTGCCGGTTCTTCCGATTTCAGCTGGCTGCGGGGATACAGGCAGGGCTGCTGCTGTCTCAGGGTGGTGAGTTCGCATTTATCTTGTTTGGACTAGCAGCGGAAAAGGGCGTCCTGCAGGACGAGTTGGCGCAGGTGCTCATGATGACGACAACCGTCACTATGGCATTCACTCCTTTGCTTGCGACACTGGGCAACTGGGTTTCCGGGCTGTTGACGAAGAACAAGATTGCATTCTCCTCCCAGGAGCTGGTGCTGGACACCCGGGACCTTGATCAGCACGTGATTGTGGTTGGGTTTGGCAGAGTGGGGCGCGTGGTGGCCAAAGTGCTGACTGCTGAACATGTGAATTACGTTGCTTCTGACATTCAGCCCATGGTGGTCACCGAGGGCAGGAAGGAAGGTTTCCCCGTGTACCTGGGTGACATAACGAAGCGCGAAACCTTGGTGGCGATGGGCATTGCGCGGGCAAAGGCGGTTGTCATCGTGATCAACAATAGCGTTACGACCCAGAAGATTATATCCCTGGTTGCACGCGATTTTCGCGATGCGATTATCGTGGTGCGTGTTCCGGACCTTACAAACGCCGAGACCTACAGGAAGCTTGGTGCCCATTACGTAGTACCTGAAACATACGAGACTGGTCTTCAGATTGGTGGCATAGCACTGAGCATTAGCGGGTTCAGCTCGGATGCGATTGCCTCGTTACAAGAAGCGCTGCGGGCAGAACATTACGGACATTTGCACCCAGAGGGGTAGAGGTCATGTACTTTGTGGCAGCAAGGGAGGGTCTGTGAGTAGCTCGCGCACGGTGGTGGGTAGTCTTGTGCCCCCACAGGAAGTTGCTGGCGCGTCGTGCGTGCCTGCCCCCCTTGACCCCATATTGCTTTCTTGTAGGTTGATTTCTTTTGCCAGCGTCACACCCGACAGGAGCAAGGCATTACCTTTTCTTGCAAGAATACTGTCAGAGTGCGGATTCAGATGTGATCTCCTGGTCTTCGGAAGCGGAGATACAGCGGTCACCAACCTCTACGCGCGACGTGGCGGTACGGGTCCTAACCTGTGCTTCGCGGGACACACCGACGTCGTCCCTCCAGGTGGTATGTGGCGCACCGATCCGTTTTCACCTGTAATAGAAAATGGCGTACTATACGGCAGAGGCGCAGTCGACATGAAAACAGCCATATGTGCGTACATCGCCGCGGTATCCAGAATAAACACGGCGCAGGGCTGCGTTAGCCTTTTGCTCACAGGTAACGAGGAAGGAGCAGGATGCGAGAATGGAACTAGGTCCGTACTCGATTGTATTAGGTCCAAGCATGAAGCGATAGACTATTGTGTGATCGGGGAACCCACCAGTCATGCACAACTCGGAGACACCATCAAAGTGGGACGCCGCGGTTCTGCAAACTTTCGGTTGCTGTGCAATGGGGCTCAGGGCCATGTGGCATACCCAGAATTTGCACATAACCCCATCGACCGGCTTTTGCTCATCCTCCGTAAGATCAAGGAAACCCAGCTGGGCCGTGGCAGCGCGTATTTCCAGCCATCGCATTGCGAGATTACAAGCATTGACGTTGGCAATAGTACAAGAAACATCATACCAAAATCGGCAAGTGCAATGTTCAATATCAGGTTCAGTGATGAGTACACAGCGGAATCTTTGTACAAAAATATCGATGCAATCTGCGCATCTGTGGGAGGCAGGTACACCTTGTCCTGCGAGATTTCCGGAGAGGCATTTGTGAGTCCGCCAGATTATCGGACAGAAATTCTACAAGCAGCTATCAAGGAGGTCACCGGCCTGGAAGCTAAATTTAGTACCGGGGGAGGAACGTCAGACGCCAGATTCATTAAGGACTTTTGTCCCGTTGTGGAATTTGGGTTACTATGCAGGACGGCACATGGTGTGGACGAGTGCACCCCGGTTGACAATGTGCTCAAACTTACAAAAATCTACGAGAGATTCATAGAGAGATTCTTTGCTAGGTAATTTGATCGAAAAGGCGGTAGGTGTTTTCTTCCCCAGAATGTGTGCCAACTGCCAGCAGGAAGTAAAGCGCGCAGAAACCATATGCAGCACCTGTAGACAGACCATAAAATTCCTGCACAGCAGTCACGACCCCAGCGGAGACGTGGGTCTGCAACGTGAGATGCAGCGTGTAGGGTCATGCATGCACGTATCCGCGGTGGAATCCGTGTTTATATACGATGCACACAGTAAAAACATGGTGCTGCGCTTGAAGTTCTATGACGATCTGTCCTATATAGAGGAATACGCGCGCTGGATGTGCGGAAGGGGTGCGAAAATACTGGAGAATGCGGACTTCCTTGTCCCGGTTCCCATGCATAGAATTCAGCTTCTACACAGAAAGTACAATCAGTCGGTGCTATTGGCTCGTGCAATAAGCAAGCTCTGCGGAGTACCTGCAAAGGCATTCGTACTGAGAAAGATAAAAAATACAGCACCCCAACATGGCTTATCTGCAGCTGCCAGAGAGAAAAACGTGCATGGATCATTTGAGGTCTTGGGGATTGAGAAGGTGTGCGGTAAGATCGTTGTACTCGTGGACGACGTAATAACCACTGGTGCGACCATTGCTGCTTGCGCCCACGCATTAGCAAGCGCGGGGGTACGTGAGGTCAGAGCACTGACGCTCGGAAGGACGCTGCCCTAGCTGACAGTGACTCACCGCACTTGGCTCTTCTAACCGCCAAACATCCTGGCAACCTTAGCCCAATTAGGTGCAATTCCACAACTTTGACATAAATCACTTTATGCACCCGCAGCATTGTTATATGCTTAGGCGGGCTCTGGGTTGGGATGCCGAGTTTGTTGTGGGAGTTTCAGAGATGGATCATGAAGACATGGTAAGGGTTGACGCGTCAGTGCGCGCCGGGTGTGGAACTAGCAGTGCTCGCGCCTTAAGGGCGGCTGGATTGATGCCGGCCGTGGTATACGGTAAAGGTCGGGACCCCATAAGCATCTCGTTGTCACAGAAGGATTTCCTAAGGGAATGCCGCGCGGGTCCTATCCTCTCGAAGCTAGTGCAGCTTTGCATAGACGGCAGGGAGGAGTACGCACTGATTAAGGCGATACAGAAACACCCGGTAAGCGGAACTGCTGTGCACGTGGACTTCCAGTTCGTTGATCGCAGCACGGAAGTTAAGGTTGAAGTGCCTTTGGTATTCCTCAACGAGCAGAAGTGTGCGGGAGTGAGGTTCGGCGGGGTGTTGAACATTTTGCAACGTTCGCTGCTGGTGCGCTGCGCTCCAGATGCAATTCCACAGAGTTTTGAGGTGGACTTGCTCGAGTTGGGCACAGGACATTCCATACGCGTGAGTGACCTTGCGCTTCCTGAATCTACCCAATTGGCAATGAGGGAAGAGAACCCCGTAATCGTGTCAGTGTCTGCAGCTTCTGTGGAAGTGGAAGAGAAGGAAGGAGAAGAGGCAGCGGCAACTCCGGAAGGCAGAGAGTCTGCTGGGGAAGACAGCAAAACCCAGGCAGATGCCCAGGATCGGGATGCCTCCGGAACTCAGGAACAAGCCAAGTAGTCTCCGTAGTGCTCTTATTGGTTGGGCTTGGTAACCCTGGCAAGAAATATGAGGGTACACGGCATAGCATTGGGTTTGTCGTGGTGGACGCCGTGGCACAGGATTTCAGTTTCCCAGAATTCGTCAGTAAGTGCGATGCTCTGGTGTCGGTCGGGGACGCTGGGTCGCACAGGGTGATGCTGATGAAGCCCATGACGTTCATGAACCGATCGGGAGGTGCCGTGCTGAAGGCAGCAAGCATGCATAAGATACCTGCAGAGCGTATAACCGTATTTCACGATGATGTTGATCTTTTACCAGGCATTGTAAAGGTAAAGCGGGGCGGTAGTAGCGCTGGGCACAACGGGTTACGTTCCATAGACAAGGCAATAGGGTGCGAATATTGGAGAGTGCGGCTGGGTGTTGGAAGGCCCGAAATCGGCAGTCTGTCTGACTATGTCCTGTCTCACTTTCATGACCCAGAGTCGGTTGCGCAAGCTGTACATAAGATTTCCTCTAATATCACAACTTTGCTGGATGGACATGTTTCAGCCTTTGTATCTCAAGTGCGCTGCTGATCAAGCTGGCATCTGCGGTACCATGAACAAGAATGAGATAGCCAGGTGTGTACGCAGAGTGCGCTTGGGAACACAAAAACACGCCGCTCTCCCCATTTTCGAGATTAGCGCTAGAGTGACATCATCCGCAATGGTAGAATGGCGTAGACATGTGTGGGGTATGGTATGCCGCTGGCGAGTATATACGAGGAGTGCGGGGTTTTTGCGATCCAGAATCACGCCAATGCTGCAAGAAAATGCCTGATGGGGTTGCACGCGCTGCAGCACAGGGGGCAAGAGTCCTTCGGAGTTGCTGCTGCCTCAGACACAGGCGATTTTTCAGTGTATCACAGCAGCGGACACGTGAACAGTATCTTTGGAAAGCCTCAGGAAAGTGCCCTGCAGGGAGATCTTGCAGTGGGACATGTGCGGTACTCCACAAGCGGGAGCAAACCAGCTGTGCAGCCGATCATAGCGGATTGTAAATTTGGCAAGTTAGCCATAGCACACAACGGCAATCTGACCAATGCTCACAGTCTCCGAAGAGATCTCATCAGCAAAGGTTGCAAGTTCGCTTCCGACGTCGACACCGAGGTCATAGCGCATCTCATTGCAACACACCCTGCCGATTCCTTTATTGACTGCATAGTCCCGGCAATGCGCGAAATCAGGGGGGCTTATTCTCTGGTCATAATGACCAATGATGCTGTGATAGGCATCCGGGATCCAGCGGGCGTGCGACCACTGGTGCTTGGCACCGTGGATGGGGCCTACGTTCTGGCTTCAGAAACATGTGCCTTGGACATAGTAAAAGCACGATTTGTACGTGACATCAAGCCCGGAGAATTGGTTATAGTTGACCGTGCAAACAATTTGATCAGCACATCTCCTTTCCCCCCACTGAAGAGCAGTTTTTGCATCTTTGAATACGTATATTTTTCTAGGCCCGACAGTGTAGTTGAAAGCGCACCTGTTTATGAGGTACGCAAGAGCATAGGTGCGGAGTTGGCAAAGGAGAGTCCCCCCCCGGGTGGGGTAGACATGGTGGTACCCGTACCTGATTCCGGAATACCAGCCGCTATGGGATATGCAAAAAAGTCTGGCGTTCCGTTCGAGTTTGGTATAGTGCGGAATCACTACGTGGGCCGTACTTTCATCCAGCCAACCGCGGACGGACGTCGCATGGGTGTCGAGCTTAAGCACAATGCGAATTCCTCCGTTCTACGAGGCAAGAGCATAGTCTTGGTGGACGACAGCATAGTGCGGGGGACGACCCTTAGGGAAATAATAGGGCTCCTGCGCAGCGCAGGCACGAAGCATATACACCTACGCATCTCCAGCCCACCAACCCTGTATTCCTGTTTTTACGGCATCGATACACCAAAGCGGTCGCAGCTGGTAGCGAACAACCTCTCGCTACCAGAGTTGGCTACAATGCTGCAGTGCGATAGCATATCCTTCCTCAGCATAGACGGGCTCTACAGGGCCGTATGCGGAGCCGTGCGCAACGGTGCAGCCCCGCAGTACTGCGATGCCTGCTTCACCGGGCTATACCCCGTAGGTCAGGCGGAAACTGCGCCGGAGTAGGTCTCTGCCCGCCCCTATACACAAGAATCGCCGTGCTTTTTGTACATTGCGAGGCAGTTCGGCATGATGTCTTCCAACGACTGTTTCATAACCTTCACGTTACCGCCAGGTCCGCGTGCCACGATGTCATACTTCGCAAGTTCCAGCTGATCCGCTGTGAAGAGCGGTTCAGCCTTGCCGGTTAGAGGCTTGAGCATAAAGGACACAAATTGCAACTCAAAGAAGAACGCTATTATCCTGGCCAACAAGGAAGGCAGCTCCAATATGGGCCTCTTCCTGGACGTGATCCGCATGATGAACTGTGCCATATCTTTGAGGGAATATGTTTTTGGGCCACATACCTCGTAGATCCTCTCAGAGGCCGTGCCCTCATCAACTACGTTCGCAACTAGCTCCGCTACCTCATCGACGTATACCGGCTGTAGAAGACCTCGTCCTTCAATGAGGGGTAAGACCGGAAGCACCTTGGCAAGCTTCGCCAGCTTGCTGAAAAAGTGATCATCCGCACCAAACATCACATTGGGCTTTATGATAACCGCATCCTTACAAACGCTCACAACGGTGTTTTCCCCTTCAAGCTTGCTTGTAGCGTAAACTGAACTCGCGGCAATTTCGCTTCCCATAGCGGAGAAGTGGATAAATTTCTTGCCGTATTGCGCAGCAAGTTTTGCCATATACCCCGGCACCGTGACGTGCAGGTACCGCAGCATCCTTCGCCCGGGAGCCATGCTGCCTATCAGATTAATGACAACATCACACTCCGTCACAAGCTGCTCGATCAGGAGAGTGTTAGACAAATCCCCGGACACTATTTGTACCTGCCCAAGATTACCTAGCATTTTAAGCCGCGCAGCCTTTTCCTGGTTGCGAGTAAACACGCTGATACTATGTCCACGCTTGACAAGCTGATCTACCACGTACCCCCCTACAAACCCACTGCCCCCAAACACAACCACCTTTTTCATAACACAGCCATTACAATTTAGCCGACACCTGACATTATCCATATTAAAAATTCTTGCGCAATCATATTAGACCTGATGCATTCACGCGGTTCTGATCACCCACCAGTTGCTCAGAACATGAAACCACACCATCCCGGACTCCATACCCATTGGAAACCCGGGTCCAGCGCGACAAAGGGTGAGTCTCTCTTCGGGGGAAACCACATTAGTATTTCATATCCGGAAGGGAATATCCAAAGATTTCCATGAGCCTGTACGCCATAAGCCTGCCCTCTTCGGTTGTAACCATCTTGCAAACATCGGAGTACGCTTTTAGCATCGTACTAATGTCGAAGGGATTAGCAAACCTAAACTCCACGGCCCCAGATTGTTTACATCCAAGCACATCGCCGCCGCCACGCAGCATCAGATCCTGGTCCGCAATGAAGAACCCATCCTGCGAATCGCGCAACACATTTAACTTGCGGTAAGCCATCTTCCCGATAGGACCGTGTAGAAGTATGCAGAACGACTGCTTATCCCCGCGTCCTACCCTGCCCCGAAGCTGGTGCAATTGCGACAGCCCCAACCTCTCCGGATTCTCAATGACAATGATAGTAGCATCTGGGACATCAATTCCCACCTCAATGACCGTAGTTGCCACAAGCATCTTAATGTCTCCCGCGTGGAATGCCCTGATCGATTCGTCCTTGTCTGCCCGCGAAAGGGCACCATGCGATATACCAACGGAAGATCCAAATATCTTTTTGAACAACGAAAATCTACTCTCAACAGAGGACACATCCGGCTCTTCGGATTCGTTGCCATCCCCAATACGCGGGCATATCCAATATACCTTATGCCCATCAGATATGGCACTGGCAAGTCTGGAACACACCTCATTTATCCTGCTAACCTGCACAATACTAGTGCGGATAGGACGCCTGCATTTTGGCTTTTCGGAAATGGTCACACGATCCATGTTCCCGTATAGAATCTGCTCCAAAGTTCTCGGAATCGGAGTCGCGGTGATGAATAGGATATCGGCTGATTCGCCTTTTTCGATCAACCGCATTCTTTGCAACACGCCAAACCTTTGCTGCTCGTCTATAACTACAAGCCGTAAATTACGGAATTTGACAGCCTCTTGGAACAAGGCGTGGGTCCCGACGAGTATGTGTATCTTGCCTGCAAGCAGCTCATGCCCCAGGTACAGCCTTTCCTTATCCTTAGTACTGCCGGTCAGCAGTTCAACACGCACATCCAATCCCTGAACAGCATCCTTAATGCGAGTACAGTGCTGCTCAGCCAGCATTTCCGTGGGCACCATCAGTGCAACCTGCCCGCCGCTCTCCACAGTGTTCAATATCGCAAACAGTGCAACTACGGTCTTTCCGCTTCCAACATCACCCTGCAACAACATGGTCATCTGCTTGTTTGATGCCTGGTCCCTTGTGATTGCTTCGATGGCTGACTTCTGCCCATCTGTAAGTTCAAATCCCAACTTTGCTATGACAGCCTTGCGGTACGTACCGTCCCCCCTGACTTGGACACCTCTGTTGTTACGACCTTGCCTCGCAAAGTACATCGCCGCATGGTGACCTAACAATTCATCATACGCCAGTCGCCCCCTGCATAGAGGCACAGCTTTCGGGTCAATGGGGTCGTGGATTGTCTTGATACTGTGCTTCCAGCTATACCACGCCTTCCGTTGCATTAGGCCGGGGTTGATCCACTCCTGCAAGTCAGGCAGCAAATCCATTACCCCCTTGATGAGCTTATGTATCACTTTGGAATGCAATCCCTTGGCCGCAGTGTATAGAGGCTCCAAACCGCATATCGCTGAAAACTGTTCAAGATCGTCCGTGACATAGTCCGGGTGAATAATCTGTAGCCGGCCGTACTGGCGCTCCAGCCTACCACTCACCACACATTTGCACCCGGTCTTGAAGACACGCTTCAGGTATTCTCTGGAGTAGTTGAAAAATACCAGCGATATGACCCCGATTTCTGACTCCAATAGAACCTTGTAAGGCGCCCTGCGCATCCTAGGGGACGAGGGCGGAACGTGCCGACGCACCAGTGCGATGAACGTCACCACACGTCCTATGGAGTCTTCGTTTAGCAATAAGTTTGTCCTATCAACATAGCCATGTGGCGCATAGAGCAACAAGTCTATTATCCTGCAACCGCTACACAGTTTTTCCAGTAGACTGCCTTTCTCGTTGTCCATGCCCGGGATATTGTATATGCTAGAGAAAATGTTGATATTAACCTCTTCCTCGCGTGTGGCTGTGGCCACACGTTTTCGGCTCTCGACCAGTGGTTGGGGAGTCATGGGTTTTCAATAGGTAACGCATGAAAATACTGCTAATAATATCGGGCAGCGTTGCAGCATACAAGTCGCTCGACGTCATGAGGGCATTGAAAAAGCGGAACCACAATTTGCTGTGCATTCTCAGCAGGTGCGGAGAGAAATTTGTGACCCCACTGTCCGCAACAGCACTAACCGGTCAGTACACATACACAGATGAGGATTTCTTCTCACTGCAAGCAAGTATGCAGCATATCTCCCTATCAAGAAATTCTGACCTGATACTAGTTGCTCCAGCAAGCGCGGACATCATGGCAAAGGCAGCACACGGCATATGCGATGAGCTGGCCACAACTGTGCTGGTTTGCGCCAAAGTACCAATTGTGATGGCACCAGCAATGAATATGGCAATGTGGGAGGCGAAAGCCACCATACGTAATCTGGAGATCCTGAAGTGCGACGATGTAAAAATCATCGAACCGGAGGCCGGCATACTCGCATGCGGCGAGGAAGGTTATGGTAAGATGGCAAGCGTTGAAGCCATAACCGAGTTCATCGGAGACATGGCCAGCACTGCCCGGTTTTAGTCCCATACTTAGTCGGAAATTCCCTTACCATCGCAGGGTTTGTGTGGTCACAACTTTCACGTGCATACCAATAGCAGAATGGTCTGCCCAAATTTCTGGCCAGGGCTAGGCGCTGCAGGACAATTATTTCCCTATGCAGAATTTCCCAAAAATGTTGTCCAAAATATCATCCCCGTATACGGCACCTGTAACTCTGCCTATTTCCTGTAGAGCAGAACGCAGGTATTCTGCCATTATTTCCACAGGCATGCCGTCTATAATTTCAGAGATCTTGCTGGCGGCATTTTGCAGGTGTGCCCTGTGCCGTTGAGATGTGATGAGCAGGTCTCCAGCCTTGGGAAAGTTCCCTACGGCCTTCCTCTGAATTGCAAGAAGCAAGGCATCCATGCCGAGTCTGTTGTGCACAGATATGGGATAGAGTTCTTTTCCCTGCACTGTTAGCACATCTCCGTCTTTTACATTGTCGGCTTTGCTCAGAACGTAAATTGTCCCATCATCGCCTACATCCTCGAGCACATTGTCGGCTGTAATATCGTCTATCTCGTCATATGGGTGGACAACTAACCTGATGTCAGCACACTCAGCTTCCATCTTGGCACGCATGATACCTTCACGCTCGACAAATTCCAAACTTTCTCGCATCCCAGCTGTATCTACCACTACGAAAGGATATCCCCCAATATCCAAGTGCGCCTCCAGAACATCGCGTGTGGTGCCCGGATATTCTGAGACTATAGCCGCATCTCTGCGTACTAGATAATTAAAAAGTGTTGATTTCCCGACGTTTGGCTTCCCCAAAATTGCAACCCTCATGCCGTTGCGCAATATCTCGCCCCTGTGGCCATCATCAAGGTGCTGCACGAGGGAATATCTGAGTTCCTCTACCCGCACATATATGTTGTCCAACACCTGGGGGGAAATATCATCGGGAAAGTCAATGTACGCTTCCAGGTCGGAAAGTACATCAACAAGATTGCCCCTCCAGCCTTCATACAGTCTCTCCAACAAACCTGAGGATTGCGCAAAGGCCTGCCGCAGTTGGGCTTCCGTCTCCGCATTTATGATATCTACAATCCCTTCCGCTCTGGTCAGATCTATCTTGCCATTTAGGAACGCCCTCAGTGAAAACTCGCCCGGCTCAGCCATGCGGAAAGTCGTCTGCAGCTCCTCAAAAAGTAATCGTACGACTGCCTGGCTACCATGAACTTGTAGTTCTACGACGTCCTCCCCCGTAAAGCTGCAAGGACCTGGAAAATACAACACAACAGCCTGATCTATAGGCTGTTTATCCCTGTCGTACAGGATTTTACAGGTAGCAACTCTAGGATGTACAGTCTCACGAACACCTAAAAGTGCGATAGACTTCAGCGCATCTCGCCCCGATATTCGTACCACCGCGACACCAGACTTACCTGCAGGCGTAGACAAGGCAAATATGGTGTCTGCTTGTGACCTCACCTATGACACTCCCCTCAAGATCTCATTGATCGCAACTTTTCTTCTGGTATGGCTATCGATCTTCTTCGCTATGACGACACAATACAAAGAAACCCCACCTCTGGTGGGGCTGCTGCCAGGCACCACTACGGAGTACGGAGGCACGCTGCCGAAAGTAACATTACCGGTCTCCCGATCCACAATTTTCGTAGAAGCACCAATGTACGTGCCCATGGCAAGCACAGACTGCTCGCCTATGACCACACCGTCCACTATTTCGCTCCTTGCACCGATAAAGCATCCGTCCTCAATGATCACCGGTTTACTCCCCATGGGCTCCAACACTCCACCTATTCCCACACCACCCGATATGTGGCAATTCTCGCCTACCTGTGCACAACTACCAACTGAGGCCCATGTGTCAATCATGGTTCCCGCACCTATGTGCGCACCCACATTAACAAAACTGGGCATCAGCACCACCCTTTCACCAATGTATGCGGACTTGCGTACGAACGCACCGGGGACAACCCTTATTTTTCGCGCAGTGAAACTGTCCCGGTTCCATTTAGCAAATTTCGCCGGGATTTTATCACACCAGCACAGCCAATCCAGTGATGGACTGCCCATAAACTGCATACCGTGGGTGCGGAAAAATTCCAGTATCGCTTTCTGTAGCCAATGGTGGACCACCCAATTACCCTGCGGCGTCTTCTCGCAGATTTTCACCTCACCAGAGTCCAGAAGTTCCATCACGGACTCACTTGCGAGGCGTAGTTTCTCCTCAACCCGGAAATCCCCTTCGAAAATCCTGCGCAGAACCCCTATGTCGGTGATGCAATCCATGGCCCTTGCGTGCGGTAATCAATGTGCGCAAGCTAGCACATATTTATTTTCCGTACAATTTCCATGTGCGTGCACCACAGGGCACTTTGCTATTTCAATTTTAACCCATGCTGGGCCCTTTTTATCGCTTACCTAGAAATCACCTCCTGTTCGGTGATAACGTTTGTATAGAACATAGACACGCCATGGACTAATATGCTATAGTGCACCTACTGTTCTGCGTTACCGGCACTAGCGCCATGAAGATAGAGTGTAGAAATTGCCATGCAACGTACCGCGTTGCCGGGGACAAGGTCCCTGCTGAAGGAAAAAGAGTCAAGTGCACAAACTGCGGGCATGTTTGGCTTTTTTCATTAGAAGGAAGCCAAGCTTCGAGGAAAAACAAACGAGAGGTCAAGCAGAGTGCCTCCAAGAACAAAGATCGCTTGAAATTCACGTGGAGAGATGCAGTCCTGATCTTGATGATGATACCTTTGCTGTTTTTCTTCTCTGCTACATTCCAGAAAAAGGTTCCCTACAGGTTTAGGAAGATTTACCGCCTAACCGAGATTTACGACACCTCGAACGTTAAGTTGGTGGAGTCCAACGTCAGGGTCGTGGGTGCTGATGCTCGGGGAATGGTCGTAAGGGTCAGTGGGGTAATAGAGAACAGGGCAGTCGACGAGCGTTTCTTTCCGGGAGTGTACTTAGTTTTCTACGATAAAAACGCTAATAGCGTGTTGTCCCAGAAGGTGGAGGTAGACAAATATCAGCTTATCCCAAGTCAGGGCAAAGTGCAGTTTGAAAAGACCGTCGCTGGCGTGCCGCGCGAAGTGTCGACCGTGAAAGTAAAGGCAGGTAATGCCTTTGAGGTTCTGTTCTACTGAGATGGTCCCGGAGTTCACGGTAGCTGAGATCACGGATATAGTGCAGAGAATGGTGCATGACACGTTCTACTGCGTTAGGATACGAGGCGAGATCAGCGGACTGTCAAAGCCGAGTTCGGGGCACGTGTACTTGTCACTCAAAGACGCCAACTCCGTAATCAGCGCTGTGTGCTGGAATGGCACAAGAGTGAAAGCCCAGTTTGAGAATGGGTTAGAGGTCGTATGCACCGGGCACCTTAGCACTTATCAGTCAAGGTATCAACTCATAATAGAAGAAATGGTGCTCGCAGGTCAGGGCAAGCTTGCAGCCATGCTCGAGGAGCGCAAGAAGAAACTCGCGCAGGAGGGGTTATTCGACCCAGCTCGTAAGAAGCCGTTGCCGCTCTTGCCAATGAAAATAGGAGTCATCACATCCCCAACCGGCGCAGTGATTCGAGACATAATAGACCGGGTCAAGCATAGATTCCCGACTCATGTTGTGGTGTGGCCGGTCCAGGTGCAGGGATCGCAGGCCAGCGCAATGATCATCGAAGCAATTTTGGGGTTCAACAGCCTGCCAGAGCCGCCTGATGTTATAATCGTGGCTAGAGGCGGTGGTAGTATCGAGGACTTGTGGCCATTTAACGACGAGGAGCTTGCCAGAACAACTGCAGCATCCGAGATACCTGTCGTTTCCGCCGTGGGACACGAAACAGATTTCACTATAATAGACTACGCAGCAGACGTGCGGGCCTCTACTCCAACTGCTTCTGTCGAGACAGTACTGCCTGAAAAGCAACAGCTCGCAGAAAGTATCTCCTTGAAGCTGACAAAGATAAGAACCTCCCTGGAGGGGCTGCTTAAAGCAAAAGCACATCATCTGCTCGGGCTTCATGGGGTGCTAAATGAGACAAGGCACAGAATAGGTGAAGTGGGCCAGAGGGTACTGGCATATCAGGCAAGAATCGGGGTATTGCTGCAAGTCATACTACTTAAGAAGCAGCAACATCTGGACATCCTGATGGGGAGGATCAGCTGTTACGACAAGGGACACATCCTGTCCGTAGGCTACACAATAGCCTACGACAGCGAAGGAAAGCACCTCAGCTCCGTGAATACCATCTCCCCCAATGACATCATAACCGTGGAGTGGAAGGATGGAAAGCGCAAAGCCGTGGTCCTGGCATAGGACATACAACTGAGGCTATGCCATGCTGAGAAACTGCAGCAGTGCTCCTCCACCGGTAGAAATGTACGAGAAGTCCCGCTCAGAATATCCACAAGATTTAATAGCAAATATGCTGTCGCCCCCTCCTACTACGGTTTTGACACTCTTTTCTCTTGTGAGACGTACTAGTTCGCGCACAAGGCCGAACGTCCCACCAGTGAAGGCTTCGCGCTCGAATACCCCCATGGGGCCATTCCAGAATATGGTCTTGCATTTCTCCAAAGCTTCCACCACCCGTACCGAAGTTTGGCTGCCTATATCGAAAATACAATCTTGTTCACCCACCTCGGTGTTCGCTTTCACGCTAGCGTTACCATCCATGCTTTGCGCTACGACGTGATCTACAGGCAATACCACATTACAACCACTTGCGCTCGCGGACTCCAGCACGGTGCGCACGTGGTCAGCACAGGACTCGTACATCGAGTTACCAACCTTGTACCCCCCGGCGTGCAGGAAGCTGTTCGATAAGCCACCACCCAATATTAGAAAATCGACTTTCCTGGCAAGATTGCATAGCATCGGCACCTTCGAAGATGTTTTAGCACCCCCAATCACGGCAGCAACTGGATGCTCGCTCACCACACCCCCCAGGTGGCGTAGTTCGTCCTGCAAGTTTAGGCCTGCAAACGCGGGCAGAAATCTCGTCACAGCGTCAATCGAGGCATGCTTCCTGTGCGAACAGGCAAAGGCATCATTGATGTATAAATCACCCAGAGTGGCCAGTTGCTGCGCAAACGTTGGATCGTTTTTCTTCTCACCCTCGTAAAACCTAAGATTCTCCAACAGAATGGCTGACCCCCAAGGTAATGCACCTATTGCCGCATGCACGGCATCTCCCACGCAACCCCCAACAAACGCCACAGGAACTCCCAGCACCTCACTTACAGTGTCCACTAGCAGCGCAAAGGAGAAGTTCATGTCCCTACCATCCGGGCGACCAAGATGGGAAATCATGATAACCTTGGCCCCAGACTGGACTAGGTGGCGCACGGTGGGCGCGGTTCTCTCTATCCTAGTTTCATCCTGTGCTTTTCCGTGTTCCATTGGAACGTTGAAATCGACCCTCAACAAAACTCTACGCCCCCGGACGCTAGAGCCCCGCATCTTGGGCAGTCTTATAACATTTTCCATCAGCGACATCCGGCTATAAAAGCACCCTACAACGCAGCGGTGTGGGGTGCCACTTTGCCGCAGTGTAACATGCACAGTTGGCAAGACAAGCCCTAATTGTGCATTCCCAGGGCACACAGCCTTACTCAACATACGTGGAAGTTCGATCGCGTCCCCCGTAACCAACTGCAGCATCTCAAAACACTAAATCCATCAGCGTTGGCCACTTGCCCCACTATCTGTAACGTTTCCCTATGTTAGGAACCGTCCTCACAGGACTGTGTACGATGTATCATAGACATGGTCTCATAAGTCAGTACAAAGTTATGGGTTATCTGGTAATATTATGAGAGATCTGTGTAACGTGTATAAGCAATGCTCATGGCTTACATCTACCTGGACAAATCAGCCATACAAGTTGATATCTACTATTAGGCCTTCGGCACTGTCATCCCAATATTATGCATTATTTAACTATGGAAGGTGTATGCTCGACCGGATAGCGAGTCAATTTTACGGGTAGAGTTGTATGCAGCAGTATGTACCTACGGGTGCCCATGGGAATTCCAATTCACTTAAGGTGCAGTGGGAGGTAGTGAAGCACCAAAAACACAGCAATGGTAGTTTGTCCCAGGTGTCCTGCCTGTATACCATCAAAGCGTACAGTGTGGATGGCGCGCTCTCTTTCGGCGCAGAGCCTGTGAGGAGCGTCCTACTACGGCTTAATCTCTCAGTAGACTGCATACTGCTTAACAAGGCCGTAAACATAGAAGTGTTGGACGGCGTGTCCTTCAGTAAGTTCGCTAGTAAAAAGAAGAGTTACGCTTCCCGTCTGCAAGATCTCTCCAAGCACTTCGAGAGCAGTCTCGGGATAGTCCTGCCAGGTAGTATCAAGGAAAGCTTCGCGAAAGAGTTCGAGGAGGCATCTAGGCTTCTGAAAAGCTCTTTCAGCATCTAAGTACCTGTCCTGGCCCTACGTCGGGCTGATTACCAACAAGTATCTGATGTTCCTTATAGCGGAGCCGGCTTGCGCTGGCGTTAATACTTAAAAAATTCATGGAAGGCATAAGTTTTCTTATCAACCTGCCCGCAAATCTCATGATCCAGGAGCACGAGTGTACTCTACTGTCGTGCAGTTTTTACAACAGTCACCGGAAATGCCTTTTGCTCTCTGTGTGGCGGCAATGGTTCTGTGCATATTGGAGGGGGTCACGGGCGAGGTGTGCTCGGGACCTGAATGTGGGGGGCCGCAGCATGGCAGTAGACCAGCCCGCTCGCATGAGCCAGTAGCCGTACAGGAAACTGATATGCTCCTGCCCCATGTCACGCGCTCCGGACTTCAAGCCGTAAGTGACGCCGCCGGTATCGGCCGGGACTTGCCTGCACCCGGCAACACGCTCACATGTGATGGCCCAACCATCCCACAGGAGCCTTCTCCAAGGGAGAGGATTCCGCCAACAAGCTGCAACAACGTTGCTCCGGTCCCAAATCACTGCAGCATGGGCCTCGTAATGCCTATACACGAGCAGGCAGCCTGCTTGATAGTGGGTGAGGAACCCAAGATAGTGTACCTCCTAGAAACTGAGCAGCTGTGCTCAAGGTCTGCCGAGTCACCAGTACAGGAGAACGCAACCTTCAGACCTGCAGAGCAAGATGTGCACCAGCCTACGTGCGGCCTTGCAAGAGACCGCATGGAAGGTGAAGAGGAGGACCAAGACTTGCCGGCAACGCACGCTAACGCGCCACAAATCAGCACCTTGATCCAAGAGGCCATGGTAGATCTGGTGCCCATAGATTCACTTGCAATGCTACCACCCTCTAGGTAGAATCGCACATCCGCGTTTCCCATCTTTCACCCGGGCCATGAACTTCGTCAAAATGCACAACAATGCAAACGACTTCGTCATCATAGACCGCAGAAACATCAGTGGTGCCGCCCCGAACGTTGACTACGGGAAGATAGCGCAAAGGAGAACCGGGGTCGGCTGCGATCAGGTGGTTACTATAAGACGTTCTACTGACGCGGACTGCACCATGATTATACACAATGCCGACGGCAGCCAGGCAGGAATGTGCGGGAATGCGGCGATATGCGTGGGTCAGCTGCTGATGGAAGAGTCGGGAAGTAATGCAGCATCCATAGAGGTGGGAGGACGCGTCATTATTGCAGAAAAAACAGAGACCGGGGGCGTGCGGGTCAATATGGGCAAGCCGAGGTTCGCCTGGCAGGATATACCAGTTGCTATACAATGCGACACCTTATCCATCCCGCTTTCGATCGGGACGCTACCTTCGCCTGTGGGGGTCAGTATGGGCAACCCGCATGTCGTGTTTTTCGTTGAATCAGTGGCAGACTGCAATCTGGGAGCATGGGGCCCAGTGGTGGAAAACCATCCCTTGTTCCCACAGAGGACTAATGTGTGTGTAGGACAGGCCGTCTCGAGAGACAACATTCTCCTGAGAGTATGGGAAAGGGGTGTGGGAGAGACGCATTCCTGCGGTAGTGGCACTTGTGCTACACTCGTAGCCGGGGTTAGGCTGGGCATCACAAACAGATATTGCACTGTAAGTATGCCCGGAGGAGCTCTGTTTACGGAATGGCAAGCAAGCGGTGATACGGTAATCAGTGGACAGGCTGCAGAATCCTTTCGGGGCGCCTTCGGTGTAGCCTGTGAAGTTTTCTAATTACAGGCGCTGCGTGTGGACGTATAATTCTGGCGTGTGGTTCAAAGTTTTGTGTTATGCAAATGCTTCCGCCTATGGGAAGTGTAGCTCCAGCTAGCGCTGCTTTGGCCTTGGTGCGTTTTCGGCAGCATGTTAGATTATGTTTGCGGCGTGCATGTTATGGGTAGAGAGGTTATTTGGGATGTCATTGCTTACAAGGCGTACAGCGTCGGACGGTGTCGCACGTACGGCGCGCACTTAGGTTCCCGGCATAGTGGGGATTTGCTAGTGGCTGCGTTGCCTTGGAGTCTCTGGCGCGAAGGTCACGTGAGGCGCCGTGAACTGGCCACAGATGCCGGGCAGGTCTTAGTTGGAGAGCCGACTAGAGCTCGTGGACCTCAATCGGTGCCAGCTGTGGTCGCAGAGGAGGCTGTTTGTAGGCGCAAAGTTGGTGGCACGCCCTGGTCGTTGAGGGTTGCGTGCTCTTTCCCTTATCAAAGAGGGCTTTGCAAAAATGCAATTTTGTCTTAGAACTTACCAGTAGCGCTCACAGTCTTGTGTGGAGTTTTGTCTTACCTATCGGGTGAAGTATGAAGAGAATTCTTTCTTTCTTCCAAGGCGGGGTCAGGTCGTTGTGTTCGAAGGTTTTTTGTTCGCTCCCAGGTGCGGGAGAGGTAGTCGAGCTCATTCGGAACGGCCGCGTGTCCATCGGGGAGGGCGTATCATCGATAAGAGACAAGTCCAAGTGCCTGCTTGCCACCAACATGGATCTTGGCTTGTACCACTTTTACAGGGGCAACGTCCAGGATGCCAAGGCAAGATTTTGGTTGATCAGTCTGGTTAGGCCAAAGCTCCCGGATGTGTATTACAATATTGGTAGGTGTCACCTGGTGCTGCGGGACATAGGAAAGGCGGTCAAGAGTTTTGAAAGGGCGTTGTCCTTGGATAAAGCACACAAGGAGTCTGTATATTACCTACAAAAAATTGAATCTCCCGACAGTATTTCGGAAATACCGGAAAATATAATCAGGCAGCACTTCAACTATACAAGCGAGTATTTCGTCGAACACTGGCTCATAGCGCAAAATTACAGAGGACACGAGTACGTACGGTCCTTGGTGATGAATTTCCTCGGCAGCAGGTTCTCTGAGCTGGAGGTCCTGGACTTGGGGTGTGGTACCGGAATATGCGGCCAGTTTCTGAAGATGAAGGGCATAGGCCGTCACATTACTGGTGTTGACATATCTCGCAGGATGCTCGATATTGCGAGAAAGTGTTTCGTGCAGGGGCGTCAGGCCTACAATGAGCTGCTGTGCATGAACATGTTCGAATTCTTGAAGGACAGCAGGAAAAAGTACGATGTTATTGTGGTGACCGAGGTGCTGCACTACTTCGGGGGATTGGGCGAAGTGCTTCGGATGATATGCGGGTCGCTGGCTAAGGGTGGCATGTTGGTTGCGCTGGTACGCGAGGGTGGCGGACAAAGGTACAGGTTCGTCAAAGAAGGTGACTTTTTTTACCATTCCGGAGCATACGTTCAGCAACAAGTGGAAAGGTTGGGATTACACCTGAGTTATGTTAATCGGTGCAAGATATACGGAAACCGAGTAGATGGATTGCTGTTCGCAGTGTCCCATGGGGATCTTGCCGGAACAGCGGCCAACGCGTCCTCTGCATGATGTCCCTCTGCGCGAAGGGAGTCACGAGTGTACAGTGTGTACGGGTCTAGAGTAGGAGTACGGCGCTTGCGGCTTGTGGCGCTCTTGTGTTCCGTTTATTGACAAGCAGATTTGCCTTTTCTATCATTGCTGATGTCGCGCGGTTGTGGTGGAAATGGTAGACACGCAGCGTTGAGGTCGCTGTGGCCGTATAGGCCTTGGAAGTTCGAGTCTTCTTAACCGCATCATTCATGGATCCGAGTGTAATGGGCAACCCAGTTGGCGAGGCTTTTGGCCTCGGTAATAATCTTGTAGTAAGGTCAGTGCTGGAAATAAGGCGTCGAGCGCCGGTTGTGCTCTATCACGGCTCCAGGTACGCGTTGGTCTTTGCAAGCGAGCTACTCGAAGAACACTCTCTGGCCACACTTGCTTCGCTTTCCAACGGAATGTACTTGCTGCTGACGGCCAACAGAACAGAGTTCATCACCGGAAAACGCGTGCTCTCCAGGACGCCGGTGGCCGGACTTACGCTCGCGGAGATCCACGCCTTCTTGACTGCGTGCCCAAGCGTCTTGCCCAAGGCACAAATAGTCAACAGTGCCAACCTCTTGGATGATTACGCAATAGGCCTCATGAAGTTGGCAACAGTCCTGCCATCTGCCCTGATCGTAGACATGGACTTCAAAGACGATGAAGCTATGAGGCTGTGGTGTACACAGAACAACATCTTATCTCTGTCATACACTACGTTCTGTAGCTACCATAGCGGATACAGCCTCCATGAAGTTTGCAGGTCGGACCTTTTCCTACATGACCACGTAGCATCAAAAATACTCGTATACCGATCAAACATGGTGGAGCCAGAACACTACGCTATAATCGTAGGAAATCCCGACTTTCGGAATCCCATAGTGCGACTACATTCTTCGTGTTACACGGGTGATCTTCTGGGGAGTTTGGCATGTGATTGTCGGGGTCAGCTGTTGCTGGCTATACAACTACTAGGCAGCACGGATGGGGGAGTGATATTGTACATCTCACAAGAAGGACGGGGCATCGGGATCACAAACAAAATACGGTCCTACAACCTGCAGGGTCAGGGGTTGTTCGACACCGTTGACGCAAACAGATTTTTGGGGTTCAATGATGATGAGAGGGTCTTCCTCCCTGCAGCTTATATCCTAGATGCCTTAGGAATTACCGAATTCAAAATGCTCACAAGCAACCCAAGTAAGGTCCTGGGAATGCGCCAGCACGGGTTTAACGTCACAGAAATGGTACCACTCTCTGTAGAGGCCAACCCTCACAACAGTAGCTACTTGAAAACAAAAAGAAAACGGCTTGGTCACGTTGATTGCGGATGATTTTCCTGTTAACTTGATGTAAATAAAAGCGTTGTAGGTTGTGTTCGTGTATTGTGCGGACATATCGCATATCTTCAAGGGGGTTTTCCTGACCTCCTGTTTTGATTTCGGCAGGTTTGTATGGGCATTTTTGGGTTCGTGAAGAGGGGTGACGCCGCTGTCTCAGCGGATACCAGAGACTGGTACCATGACAGGTATAGTTCGGTCACGGTACAACGGAACATTCTTCTCTTCCTCGTTGTGCTATCCGTATCCTGCATTGCAGTGAGCACTTTCGTTATCTTTAGAATAGGAAAGACCAGAACGATTGAGCCGTTCGTGGTTGAGATAGAAAAGAAGTCAGGCATCACCACGTTAGTGAACCCCATTACAGTGAAGCAGTACTCCGCAGATGAGGTGCTGAGTAATTACTTCATAGTCGAGTATGTCCGAGCGCGGGAACTTTATGACCCGAACAACTTCCAGTATAACTACTACACCAAAGTGCGCCTGCTTTCCGCGCAGGAGGCTTACGGCGAGTTTCGTAACTGGATAAGGCCCAGCAACCCTTCGAGCCCAATGGCATTATACTCTGACGTGGTATCCGGCACCCTGAAGGTGCGGTCGTTGCAGCACTTAAGCGCAGGAAATGTGCAGGTGCGGTTTTCTCTAGAATTTACCAACCACAGTGGATCTGTCACCAAGAGGGACAGAATAGCCACTCTATCCTTCAAGTACTCCTCTCTTGAAATGAACGACCAAGACAGGCAGGTGAATCCCCTGGGATTTCAGATTACTTACTATAGGGCAGACGATGAATTTTTATAGAAGCTTGGTTGCGTTGTCAACTTTGTTGGCTGTTGTTTTCGCTGGAGGTTCGACTTGGGCTGTTTCTGCTGGTAGGGATGCACCTATATCGGTGGACAGTAGGATTAAAACCTTTGTGTACAGTCCGAACGAGATATTCACAGTCGTGTTTAATTACGGGTACCATTCCTACATAGAGTTCTCCAAGGGCGAGACCATAAAGGTGATGGCGATGGGGGATAGCACTCACTGGAAGGTGAAACCTGTGGATAACAAGCTGTTTATCGTACCGCTGGAGAGGGAAGGCACAACCAACATGCTGGTAGAAACCAATAAGGGGCGCAGTTATGCCTTCGACTTGGTGTCGAGGTCCAGCCCTAGTGGCGTCGCGGGAGCGGCCGTCGCGCAAGGGGCTGATGTTATAGGCAGGGCAGGATCTCCGTTGTCAGATCTTGCGTATGTTGTGCGCTTCTACTACCCCGACAGCAACAGAGAGTTTGACCTCTTGAACGTTGGTTTGTCAGACCTCTCAGCTCCAAGCCTAGTGAGAAGTCCTGCGAAGGGAGGTGAGGTTACTATAAGGCCTAACGATACCAGTAGAAATTACGAGTTTTCTGCCAGCAACGCAGATGAGCAAATAGTGCCAGTGATGACATTCGACGATGGGATGCTTACGTATTTTCGGTTTCATGGGAACAATAAGGTAATCCCGAAAATATTCTCTGTGGGAAGGCATGGTGGGAAGAAGGTGCCCTGCAGGATGTTGTTGTTGAACGGCTATGTGATAATCGAGGGGGTGCACAAAAAACTGCACCTTGATTACGGCAATGGTAGTGTTGGAGTTGTGAATAAGGTGCTTTAAAAGTTTAACAGTTGAGTTTAGACGATGTCAGAAGAAACCAAGGGCGGTGGTGGCTACGATGAGGGCATGGAGGAAAGCGTCAACGTAGTCGGGGTACACAAAAGCAAGAAGCTGTTTATAGTTTTGGTGGCGTGTGCTGTTACTGGAATAGGGTATTATGTCTTTTTCCACAGTGATGACACAAAAGAGCAGGCTGAGGAGCCTCGTCAGGTTGTGGAGAAGCAGGAGAACATAGAGAAGCTGCTCAAAGAGTCAGAAGTTCCCGCACAAGAGACTGCACCCAGAATTCTGACCCCACCTCCAAAACTGCCAGAGCTACCTCCCCTGGTAATGCCTAGCGCCCCTGAGTTACCAACACTGGCTAGGATAAGCAAGAAGAAAAAGGAGGAGACTGCTCCTACAGACGTTGAGGAAACTAAGGAACTGCTGCCTCCCACCATTAGTAAAAAAGAGGCTGAGCCGGAACCCTCTTTCGATGACGATTTTGCTCATAATATACCTATGCCGTACGGTCAAGCTGGGCCGACACCGGATTATTCCTCATCGTCCTCCTACGGGTATGACAGGGAGAGACGTGGCTCACCTATGATAGCACTAGGTGGTGGCACAGAAGGAGCTGAAGCCGGTGGTTCAGGTACTGACGGCCGTTTCAAGTCGTGGGATACACTCGAAGGCACAAGCTCACCTAGCGTCAGTGCGACCAGGGTCGGGGATCCCGGGCACGTGATCCTCCAAGGGCATATGATAGACGCGGTCCTGGAGACGGCTATCAACTCTGACATGCCAGGGGTGCTGAGAGCCATCGTATCCAGAGATGTGTACGCTGAGGCTGGTAACGATGTCATGATACCCAAAGGATCCAGGTTGATAGGTAGTTACTTCTTCGACGGCGCCGGAAACAGCACCAGAGTCAGCGTGAGTTGGTCCAGGGTAATCCTGCCTCATGGTATAGACATTCAAATAAACTCTGGGGGTACGGATGAGCTGGGAAGGAATGGTACCTCAGGGGTCGTGGATAGCAAGGTGGGAAGCGCTCTGACATCCACGATTCTGCTCGCCGGGGTTTCTCTAGGTACTGCATTCGTAACCTCGAAGATACCTAAAGTCAGCGAAGAGCCTATCAGGACCAAGACCACTACTGCTCCGACTACCGCCGCTAAGGAGGGAGAAGGGGGAGAGAAGACGTCTGCTGCAGAGACAACTACTCTGCCGGTCAAGATCGTCTCTGATGCTGTGAAGGATTTCTCTGAGTCCATCAAGTCCTTGATTAAGAAGTACTCTGATGCCAAACCAACCATTTATGTTGACCAGGGAACCATAATGAAGGTATTTGTGAACCAGGACATAGTATTCCCCAAGGACGCCATAAGGAGGTAAGGGCGCGAGTTAGGGGGGTTAGGTAAGTGAAATCCCTCGGCGGGCGGGGGCGCTCGCTGTGTGTTGGGTGTTGTGTGTGCTTGTATGACAGGATACGCTGCGTTAGAGACATATTTGGAGCCCTTACAGGACATTTTCAACGAAGAGGGCGTCAACGAAATCTCGATCAACAAGGCAAGGGAGGTCTGGGTAGAAAACAGGGGGGATATACGGTGCGAGAAGGTCGAGAGTCTCACGCTGTCCCACCTGAAGGCCTTAGGCAGGCTGGTTGCGCAGGCAACCGAGCAGCAACTCAGTGAGGAGACCCCTCTTTTGTCCGCGTCTCTCCCCAACGGGTTCCGTGTGCAGGTGGTTTTTCCACCTGCGTGTGAGAGCGACAAGGTGGTGCTGTCTATAAGAAAACCCTCTACGGTGCAGTTGTCCCTAGACGACTACGAAAAGATGGGCGCGTTTTCGCACGTAGCTAAGCGCGTAGACGCAACTAGAGATGTTGTAAATCAGGAGTTAGATGCCTTGCTCCAACAGGGAGATATCAAGCGTTTCATAGAGCTCGCCGTCACAAGCAAGAAGAATATCGTAGTCAGTGGCGGTACATCAACCGGAAAAACCACGTTCACGAACGCAGCTCTTCGCGTGATCCCCAGGGAGGAGAGAATAATAACGGTGGAAGACTCCAGGGAAATAGTGCTAGACCACGCGAACAGAGTGCATTTGCTTGCGTCTAAAGGTGGACAAGGACGCGCCAAGGTCACCACCCAGGATTTGATAGAGGCGTGTCTCAGGTTAAGGCCTGATAGGATAATCGTCGGGGAGTTGCGGGGTGCAGAGGCGTTTAGCTTCCTGCGGGCGATTAACACTGGGCATCCTGGTTCTATATCCACACTACACGCGGACACTCCGAAAATGGCTATAGAACAGCTTAAGCTTATGGTAATGCAGGCGGACCTGGGACTTCCACCTGAGCAAATAGTTAACTACGTCACTAACATAGTGGATGTAATAATTCAACTGAAGAGGGAGCCAGGGGGGGTAAGACACGTTGCGGAGATCCTGTTCACCAAAAGTTCACAGGGCCATGCTTAGACTTCAAGCTATGCGGTTACCCGACGTAGAAGTCCCCCAGTTAGTAAGCCATGCACAGTAGCTCTAATCACATACGGAACGTCTTAGTGTTCGTCTTCGGGCTATTTTTCATTCTGGAGTTTTGCTTCTACATCTCCGGGGCGCTTTTTGTTTTGTCTATGTGGGGGCTTGAATATTTGGACTTTAACGCTCTCAACCCAAGCATAGCCGATTTCCCCATGCGGTTGTGGCCCACAATCTTTAATTACGTTCACGGTTGGTGGGTCAATCCGAAGCTTTATGGCGTCGCCAATTCGTTGAAGCTGTGGCTCTCTTTTTTCGCGCCTGTAGGTTTGCTTGGTACCGTATGTTGGAACACGCGACATATTCTGATAGAGTGGCGGCCTTTCAAGAAAAAGGAGGCGTTGCATGGTGACTCCAGGTGGGCGTCCGAGCGAGATATACGGAAAATAGGCCTGCGGAGCAGGAAGGGGATCTTACTTGGGAAAGACCAGAGAGGATATCTGGTTGCAGATGGGTACCAGCACGCTCTGCTCTTCGCGCCTACAGGTTCCGGTAAAGGTGTGGGGTTTGTGATTCCAAACCTCCTGTTCTGGGAGGACTCTTTGGTGGTGCACGATATAAAGCTGGAAAACTATGACCTCACCAGTGGGTGGAGAAAGAAAATTGGCCAGGAGGTCTATGTATGGAACCCAGCCCAGCCGGACGGCATAAGTCACTGTTATAACCCATTAGACTGGATAAGTACTAAGCCTGGCCAAATGGTGGATGACGTGCAGAAGATAGCAAACCTAATCATGCCCGAGCAGGACTTCTGGTACAACGAGGCCCGCAGTTTGTTCGTAGGGGTCGTGCTGTATCTGGTGGCAGTACCGGAGAAGGTCAAGTCGTTTGGTGAAGTTGTTAGAACCATGCGTAGTGACGACGTTGTCTACAACCTGGCCGTCGTTTTGGATACCATAGGAAAGAAAATCCACCCAGTAGCGTACATGAACATAGCCGCCTTTCTGCAAAAAGCAGACAAGGAACGATCGGGTGTTGTATCGACGATGAACTCTTCACTGGAACTGTGGGCTAACCCTCTCATCGATACCACCACCGCGTCCAGTGACTTTAACATACAGGATTTCAAGAAGAAGCGGATCACCGTGTATGTTGGGGTAACACCTGACAACCTGACTCGGCTTCGGCCTTTGATGCAGGTGTTTTACCAGCAAGCGACTGAGTTCTTGTGTCGGTCACTGCCTTCAGAGGATGAACCATACGGGGTACTCTTCATGATGGACGAGTTCCCGACTTTGGGTAAGATGGAGCAATTCCAGAGCGGTATCGCTTACTTCCGTGGTTATAGGGTAAGACTGTTCTTGATCATACAAGATACTGAACAGCTGAAGGGGATATATGAGGAAGCGGGGATGAACTCCTTCCTGTCAAATTCCACATACAGAATTACGTTTGCAGCAAACAACATCGAAACTGCAAACCTGATCTCTCAGCTTATAGGTAACAAGACTGTAAGCCAGGAGTCACTCAACAGACCGAAGTTTTTGGACCTGAATCCTGCGTCGCGTTCTCTACACATTTCTGACACGCAGCGGGCTTTGTTGCTGCCCCAGGAAGTGATTATGCTCCCTAAAGATGAGCAGATTCTTCTGATCGAGTCCACGTACCCTATAAAGTCAAGGAAGATTAAGTACTACGAAGACAAGGCCTTTACGAAAAAAATACTCAAGAGCTCATTTGTCCCGACACAAGAGCCCTATAATCCGGAAAAGGCAAGAGCAAATGAGCTTGTGGAGGATGACGGGGCCGTATCGGAAGAGATGCCACCAACAGAAGGTGAGCAAGAGGCTCTACCCCCCGTGGAGGATAGTCCAGCAGAGGTAGCTGGAGGTGATCTCACAGAAGAGCTAGAGGAGGATCTCGCGCAGAGTGAAGACAGCGAGTATATGGAAGGCCTAGACGCAATAGAGGAAGAAGACGAATTGCTCGACGCTGCAGGTCTGGATGATGTGAGCGATGAGGATGTCGACCACTATTATGAGGAAAGCAGCTTAGGCAGCGACGAGCAGGGTGCTGGTTGGGATGAAGATACAGCAGCCGGTGGGACAGATGGCATGGAAGACGACGAAGCTCTTCCTTATGAAGACTTTGCAGCAGATGATACAGGTTTCGAGGACACGCAGGTTGACGAGGATCCGTATCCAAAAGAGGAAGCAGGTGCACCCACTGATGCTGCCCAGGAGGACCGGGAGAAGGATTCACAGCCCTAAGGTCACGCCTTTCCTTGCGTTCTGCAGGTGTGCCTTAGTCGGTCCACCCCTGGGGTTCTTCCAGCTTCATCAAGTGTCTTATTTTCGCCCCTACAACCTCGATTGGGTGGTCCTTTAGTGTATTGAAATACTCCTGCATAGTGCGCCGCAGGTTTGGCATTTTGGCAAGCTCCTGAAAGAAGTCGCCGCTGCGTATTTTGCTCAGCGTTTTTTGCATTTCCAGCTTTACGCGGCTGTTTATGAGCCTGTCCCCCACGGTGACAGCACCGTATCCGGCTACGCTCGAAACGTTGCTCAAAACGCCGTACATCCCCCGGTGATACATCAGGTCAGTGATTAGCTTCATCTCGTGTAGGCAGTTCAAGTACGCAAGCTCTGGTGATATTCCCGCACCAATCATGACCTCGAAGGCGGCCTTGATTAGTGACGGAACACCTCCGCATAATACCACCTGCTCAGAGAACAAATTCGCTTCCGTTTCCTCCTTGCAAGAGGTCTCAATTATCAAATTACCAAGCATGACCGCCGCTGCATATGAATCCGCCACCGTTTGTGCGTTTCCGCTGCGGTCCTGCAGTACCGAGAGGCAGCACGCAACCCCCTTGCCGGTAAGATATTGGTTCCTGACCTCAGTGCCCACCGACTTGGGGGACACAAGGCATACATCCATAAACTCCGGCAGAGCGACCAAGTTGTATAACACACTTAGCCCATGGGCAAACATGATCACCTGCCCGGGCTTGAAATACTCGGCCAGAGCTTTGCATATCTTCTGATGCAATTCATCAGGAGCCAACATGATCACAACATCGGCATTTTGTACCGATGTGCCTGAAACATCTACGTGAAATCCATCCCGCGTTGCTCTACCAACACTAGGCGACCCATCGTATAAAACAATGGATATGTCATTTGCCCCACTGTCGCGCAGATTCATGGCCTGAGCAGTACCCTGAGAGCCGTAGCCAACTATACAAAGTTTCTTGTCAATTATATAGCTGGGATCGGTGTGCGAGTACACCCTCATATAAATCTCCAAAAGGTGACTTTCCAACTGCGTCTGGCAGACACAAGCGCCACAGCAGGCCCTTTCACTCAGAGAAACCCCGCCCCGATTTGCCCTGTTAATTAGCCTTGACCCCCAGACAGCAGTAGCATATCATGGTGAGGCGTAGTTGTCCCCCGTTTTATGACCCATTTTGTCACAGACAGGTGTATAAGGTGTAAGTACACAGACTGTGTCGAAGTGTGCCCGGTAGATTGCTTCTACGAGGGCAATAACATGTTGGTTATCGACCCGGATCAGTGCATAGATTGCGGGGTCTGCATACCTGAATGCCCAGTGGAGGCCATAGCGAGTGACGAGTTCATGGGGGACGTCCTTACTGGGGATGATGGCGCGCTAAATGACCGGCAGAAGAATTTGAGGCACTTTTACGAGCTGAACGCCAAGTTCTCCAAGCAGTGGAAGAATGTCACCTCCTCAAAGCCTCCTATGGAGGATGCTGAAAAGTACAAGGACGACCTAGACAAGGCACAGTACTTCAGCGACAACCTGTGAAGCACTGCTGCTGCGGTTCCTACACGCTTGGAGCAAAAGACGCCTGCATCATGGCCTCAATTGGTTTGCGAGCACCTGCTAGAACATCTTCGCTTATACTTACCTCTGGTGACTCCTCCGCAATGCACTTGTATAACTTCTCGAGAGTATTTAGCCTCATGTACGGGCACTTGCTACAGGTATCGCAACCCTGTTGGGAGCCTACTACGTAGAACTTGCTTCCTGGAGATGCTTTCTTCATCTGATGTATTAGCCCCTCCTCGGTAAGTACAATAAACTCCGATCCCGGGTGCGCAGCAGCATACTTCAGTAGATGGGTAGTAGAGCCTATACAGTGAGCGTATTTCAGCAGGTTTCCTGGACACTCTGGGTGTGCAACGATATGGGCATTTTCGTGCCGCACTGTAAGGTCAACAAGGCTTGCCTCGGAGAAGCTCTCATGTACAACGCAACTACCATGCCATAGCAGCATTTCCCTTCCGGTTTTTTGCTGCAAAAACTCCCCTAAGAATCGATCCGGCGCAAACAATATCTTTTTGTCTTTCGGAATGCCACTAATTATTTTCGCAGCATTTGAGGAAGTGCATATTATGTCCGAGTAGTACTTGACCTCAGCAGAGGAGTTGATGTAGGTAACAGCAACGTGATCACCGTGCGCCTGTCTAAATTTTTTAAAGTCCTCCCCACGGCAGGAGTCTGCTAGTGAGCATCCCGCTTTCATGTCAGGCATTATAACCTTCTTGCTAGGATTTAAGATCTTGGCCACTTCGGCCATGAAAAAAACCCCGCAAAAAACTATAAAGTCCGCACCAGTTGCGGCTGCTTCTCTTGACAGCTCCAGAGAATCCCCAACAAAATCAGCAATTTCTTGTATTTCATCTTCCTGATAGTAGTGCGCCAAAATGACGGCATTTTTCTCCCTCGCGATCTCTTTAATTTCGCTGGACAAATCGCTGTAATTATCTAGCATCTTGGCGGACACGTCTTCGCTATTTAATGTTAGAAGCATACCAATAAAATTGTTTTTTGATAACTTAAATAAGCTATGTTCCTAGGGTTCTGTCGCTGCGCATTCCGTAATGGGCCTTGCAACTTCCCGCATGCCCGTAACGAAAGGGGAGATGTTGCAGCCGTTGCTCGGCCAGTTCGTTTGGTCCAAGCTGGCATGTGCACAGAAGGAATCGGTCTATCGCGCCCCAAAAGCCTATAAACTGCTTCCCACAAACACTGGGCATACTCTAGCATAAAAAACATTTCCTATATAGGGTCCCCGCAAATGCGCGAAACTTTCAGTTTTCTGAACAGAAGCAACAACATATCTTCATCATTCATAGAACACTGCAGGGAAGCAACTTGGGGAGACCGGGATTATGTTAATTTCGCAAGAAATGGCTATATAAAAAACGTTATTGCCTTCAGGTCCATACACATGGTGGCTGCAGCGGCGGGTTCGGTAAACATCACATTGCATAAAAACACCGAAAACGGTGTTTTTCAGATATGTCACCACCCAATATTGTCGCTGCTGTCCCGCCCCAACTACGCCATGACAAGGTCTGAACTGATAGAAGGGATAGTGACCTACAGGCTCATCAGCGGGAACTCCTATATCCTGTCCATAGAAAATCGGGACATGGTGCCCAAGGAATTGTACCTACTGAGGCCCGACAGGGTGGAGATTACTCACAAGTCTGGTAGGGACGCCGTCACGTATCGTTACCGGGTAAACAATGAAGTGCATGAATTTCAGGTGGATAGAGCTACCAACCGGCATGATCTGCTGCACTTGAAAAACTTCCACCCTCTGAATGATTGGTACGGTCTCTCAACAATAGAGGCAGCTGCCTACAGTATAGATCAACACAACCAAGCCAGTTCGTGGAACCAAGCAATGCTGCAGAACGGTGCCCGCCCTAGCGGGGCCTTGGTTGTCAGAACCAAAGACGAACGCAATAACACTTTGACCAAGGAACAATATCAAAGGCTCAGAGCACAAATAGAAGAGCTTTACACAGGATCGCGAAATGTCGGGCGGCCCATGCTGCTCGAGGGCGGATTGGAGTGGAAGGAAATGAGCTTGTCTCCCAAGGACATGGACTTCATTGAATCTAAAAACATCTCTGCCCGAGAGATTGCACTAGCATTTGGAGTATCTCCGCAGCTGTTAGGGATACCCGGCGATAACACGTACAGCAACCTTTCAGAAGCTAGATTGGCTCTCTGGGAACAAACGGTCATCCCACACCTAGAAAGCATCCTGGCACATCTCAACTCATGGCTGGTCCCCAGGTTTGACGGCAACTTGTTTTTGTCCTACGACAAGGAATCGATCAGTATCCTGACCGAGAAAAGACAGAGGCTGTGGCAGTACGTACAAAATGCAACGTTCATGACAATCAATGAGAAGCGGGCCTCTTTCGGACTACCACCCATAGAAGGCGGCAACGTTCTACAAGACTAGAAGCGTTTTTCAATTCGGTAACTGTTATGAACATTATCAAGCGCTCTTCCCGGAAAAAGCTGGGACAAGGGAGTTTTCAGGGCTACGCCAGCGTTTTTAACCACGTGGACGGCCAGAACGATACAATAGAGCCGGGAGCTTTCGCAGACTCTCTCAAGCAAAGAAGGATAGTCCTCTTGTGGCAACACAGCATAAGAGAGCCCATAGGTAAGGTACTCAGGGCGCGCGAAGATTCTTTCGGGCTGCTGATATTGGCAAAGCTCAACCTGGAGATACAAAGAGCTCGGGAGGCCTATGCCCTGATGAAAGATGGCAGCATAGACGCGCTGTCTATAGGGTACAAAGTAGTCAAATCTAGGCGAGAAGGGAGGTCAGGCGTGAGAGTGATCTCCAGAGTAGACTTATGGGAAATTAGCATCGTATCTTTTCCCGCAAACAACATGGCAAGAATCGGCAGAGTGGAAAAAGGGATCCCGCGCTAGACGCGAGATCAGCAATTTCAATGGTGCCTCTGTACTCCGCTCAGATCTATTACCACCCTGTATATGCACCTGCTGTCCACTTCCTTCACCAAAAAGACCGCTCCGCTTCTATGGTCCAGGACCTCACCTACATGGGGGACTCTTCCTGCCATAGAGAGAATCAGCCCGCCCACGGTCACGTACTCTTCCTCCTCGGAATCCCGCAGCGTGATACCCAAAGACTGTTCCAAAGTGCGCACCAGAACCCTAGCGTTCACCTCAATTTTATCGTTGGCGATGTCCACGATGTCAGGAATGGAAGGAACATCGTGTTCGTCTTCTATGTCACCAACGATTTCTTCAATGATGTCTGCCATGGTGACGAGCCCGTCCGTGCTCCCGTATTCGTCCAATACCACTGCCATGTGCACCCGGGAGGACTGCATTTTCACAAAAAGATTAACTGCCTTCATGGAATGCGGCACGTACATGACATTGTGTATGATGCTCTTGACGTTGAACTCACCGCTCCCTTTCGATGTTATGTCCTTTATGTGTATGAACCCGATTATGTTATCCACGTTATCCTTGTAGATAGGCACCCTGGTGTATTGACTCTTCAGAACCTTGTTGAGCAGGTTACTGTCATCTATCCCGAGAGAGAATATCTCAGACCGCTGCACCATGACTTCTTTCACTGAGCACTCGTCCAGCCGCATCAAGTTGCCCATGATATGTGATCCGTCAAAGTGCAATGCGCTTTCGGCAACTATCTTGCTTTTTACGAACTGCTCAAACCCCGGACACAGCTTCAGAAGAAACGAGTAAAAAAAACGCCTCAAACTACCAAGAGGAGAACCGCCACTGTCTTCACCATCCTCAGAAACTCTACTTCCCATTAGAAGCTAACCAACAAACCACTCACATAGAGTTTCAGAGTATAACCACCTAAACCCTTCCTTTCCACACAAAGTTACTCTGTATAACTGTGTTGATAACACTGTAAATGAAAGGTGAAACAAAGATATCAACACAGCGTCACGATGTTATGCACAGAGTTCTCAGAAAAATGCGCTGTTCGCCGGGTTCGGCACAGTCCTTTGCCCAGCAGTTATCAACATAATTCACACACATTTTATGCACATAAATTTATGCACAAAATCAGGCACTTAGATACTTTACTAACAAATTTATCCACAGAAGGGAGCGAGTCGTATTATGTGAGATTTCACATAATACGAAGTTACCCACACAATTCACAGGTATAATAAAAAATATAATTATACATAAGGAAGATTATTTATGTTTAGTTCAAAAGAAGAAGCCAGAGTACTTGAGAAAACTCTACAGGAGAGAAAACCTCAGGGTAGAATCCCTGTATGGTTTATGAGGCAGGCCGGGAGATATCTTCCTGAGTATCACAAGGTTATGGGGGGGGTAGAGAACTTCCTCCAGGCATGCTATACCCCTGAGATAATGGAAGAGGTTACCCTCCAACCAATAAGGCGGTTTGATGTCGATGCTGCGATAATGTTTTCTGATATTATGGTAGTCCCCGATGCTCTTGGCTACGGAGTAGATTTTAAAAGGGGATATGGACCCAAAGTCACAGGCAGCCTCTCAACAAATTCCATGGACGGTGCGGTTTTGAGGCTCTCTCCCATCTTTGAGGGCATAAAGAGGGTTAGAAAGTCCCTACCGGGGGACAAAACGCTGATTGGGTTTGCAGGTTCCCCATGGACGGTAGCTACCTACGTTTTTGGGGGTGAGAAGAACTTTTTTAATATGAGAAAGGGTGAGCTTCTCGATATAGAAACCCTGCCAATAAGAAGGGTTATGGAAGAGATCACTCAACTCACTTCGCTCTACCTAGTTAAGCAGGTGGAAAGTGGAGTGGATGTTCTACAGCTGTTTGACAGTAACGTG
Organism: Anaplasma sp.; assembly: GCA_052043535.1. Taxonomy (GTDB): domain Bacteria; phylum Pseudomonadota; class Alphaproteobacteria; order Rickettsiales; family Anaplasmataceae; genus Anaplasma. The sequence continues at coordinate 68,739 of JBQEQW010000012.1, read as the reverse complement.
TTTGTACTCCCTGTGAGGCTATTTGAGGAATTTGTTATCGGTCCTACAAAGGAGATAATCTCTTACGTCCATAGTAAGTATCCTTACACTCCTATCACTGGGTTTCCAAAAGGTTCTGGAGTAATGTACAAGAGATACTCTGAGGAAACCGGAGTATCTGCAGTAAGTGTTGACTACAGTGTGCCAATAGCTTGGATAAAGGAGAACCTTAACTGCCCTATCCAGGGGAACTTAGACCCGTTCTTGTTGGCATACTCCCGTGACAGATCGGATGAAAGTGCAAGGGAAATAGTTAGGGAATTAAGAGATAAGCCTCTGGTATTTAACCTGGGACATGGTATACTCCCGGAGACGCCGTTAGAGAATGTGGAAAGTCTCATCCGGACAGTCAGAGAGGCTACGTGAAATAATCTTGACACACTCTCTCTTTACTCTGTAAGGTTCCATTACTTCTTAAGTGGTTGCAGCCTTTCGATGAAGAAGAGACATCAACACCAAGTGCTCCCTCCGAGCCCTTGGCCTGTACTCCTTTCTTTGAGCGCCCTCCTCACCGCTCTTGGAGCAGCAAAGGTGGCACAGGACGGTATCTACTGGCTGGTAGCTCTACTACTTGGAGGAGGATGTACCATTGGAGTTCTATACAAATGGTGGTGCGACATCTCATCTGAGGTCAAGAATGAGAGCCTCTTCACTCATACAATGAGGAGCGGCATGCGTATAGGCATGGCGGTCATGATACTATCAGAAGCCATGCTCTTTTTTGCCTTTTTCTGGTCATTCTTCAAAGCCTGGCTTTTTCCCATATATACACTGATTGATTTTTCTGAGAAGGTAAGTACCTCATGGCCCCCGGACGGGATCAAGACCATAGACCCTTGGTCCATCCCATTCTTCAATACGGTCACTCTCTTACTGTCCGGATGTACCGTCACGTGGTCGCATCACCTGTTACTTGAAAACGACATAAAATCCGCCTCCAGAGCTATCTTGGCAACGATAGCTCTGGGGGTTATTTTCTCATCCTTTCAGTTTATTGAGTACATACATGTTGGCTTCACTCTTGGTGAGCTAGAGGAGAAGACAATATACCCGTCCAACTTTTTCATGACCACAGGGTTCCACGGGCTACATGTCGTTGTTGGGGTAATATTCCTAATCGTATGCTGGTTCCGCATGAGGAAAGGGCAAATTTCCGCTAGCTGCCATGTAGGGTTTGAATGTGCCGCTTGGTACTGGCACTTCGTTGACGTTGTGTGGTTGTTCCTATTCATCTTCCTGTACATTGTGAGCTCTTAGGAGGGTGGTAGTTATTGGTCTAGACCCAGGGCTTAACTTTACTGGCTGGGGTGTTCTTTCGTTTACAGCGAGGCAGCCTATCTCGCTGATAGGTAGTGGTGTTATTTCCGCAAAGGGGCAGGGCAGCGAGAACGATAAGTTGTACCTGATATACGAAGAACTAATCTCCATTGTGAGCCAATACGAGATTGTTGAGGCGTCGATCGAGAAGGTCTTCATTAACTCGAACCCACGCTCATCAATGTCACTCTGCTACGCAAGGGCGGCTTCCGTAATTTCCATGATGTATAAAGGCATTAAGATATACGAGTACTCCTCCACCGCAGTGAAGAAGTGTGTCACTGGAAGCGGTATGGCAGGGAAGGAACAAGTTGCTTTCATGGTTCGGACCACGCTGGGGTTAAATGACGAAACGGTGTTTAACCATCACTCATCAGATGCTTTGGCGACTGCTATATGCCATGCGTACAGCAGTAGAAACCGTAGCTACTGTGCCTAGCAAAAAAGCTTGGTTTCTTTGCCACTCAGCAGTCCCTTGATGTTTTTTCTGTGTTTTACCAGAATTATGAGTGATATAGCAGAATAGGTAAGGAAGGAGTATAGCTCTTCGCTGATCATACAATAAACGCAAGAGGCCAGTATGGCCATGATGGATGAGAGCGATGAGTACCTGAACAATACGCAAAACGAGACCCAGGTTAGTAGCAGCACCAGGCAAAGCTTGTAGTTCAGGGCAAAGGTGATCCCAATTGTCGAGGCAACACCTTTTCCCCCCTTGAACGCAAACCACACCGGAAAAACATGTCCCACAACAGACAATAGCCCAGCAAGGTACAGGATATCTCTGGGCAGCCCATACTTCTCAAGAAGGAGTAAGGTCACACACGACTTGGAGGAGTCCAGTATAAGAGCTACTATGCCAAGCTTTCTGTTTATTCGGAACACGTTAGTAGCCCCCAAATTTCCGGAACCAACCGTTCTAAGGTCTTTCTTGTAAAAAACGCTCACCAACACATAGGAAATGGGCACCGACCCCACTAGGTAAGCAACGGATAGCGACCAGACTAGGGGCAACAGATCCATGCAAAATTCTCTTCATAGCCTAAGGATTATAACATACACTTGAGAGGGGCTCTAGTCACGTGGGTACATTGTGTTTGAGGAGGTGATACGCTCTGCATGGGTTGAAGACCTAGGTAGTGATGGGGACATAACTACAAACTGTATATTTAGTGAGGAGAAGATAAGGTTCTCCGTAAGCTCTAGGGAGAAAATGGTCTTGGCGGGTATTGTAGCCGCAGAGGAGATATTTTCCATGTACGGGCAAGGCATTAGCTTTGTTCTGTTAAAAAGCGACGGAAGCGACATTTCTCCGGGAACAAACATCATAGAGGGTCACGGACCCGCATCGAAGATTCTATCCCTCGAAAGAGTTTTATTAAACTTCTTGCAACGCGCTTCTGCAATTTCCTCGTGCACTCGGGAATTTGTTTTGGCAGTTGCTGGAACTAAGGCTCAGATTCGGAGTACCAGAAAAACTTCCCCAGGTTTAAGAGAATTTGACCTGTATGCCGTGCGAGTTGGCGGTGGTTGGACTTACAGGAGGGGGTTATATGATGGGGTCATGATAAAGGATAATCACATAGCTAGCTGCGGTTGTGTAACCAAATGTGTTTCCAGAATTCGGGAAAAGCTTGGAAATGATGTGTTTATCACAGTAGAGTGCGATAACATGGAGCAAGTGGAAGAGTCCGTAGAAAACTCGGTGAACTTGATAATGCTGGACAATATGAGCGTCTCAGACATTAGAGACTCTGTGAGAATAGTTAAGTCCTCCGCTAGAATCGAAGTCTCAGGAGGAGTAAATATGGGGAACGTGCGGGAGATTGCCCACTCCGGAGTGGACTATATATCGATAGGTGCCATCACCCATTCCTTCTCATGCAAGGACATTGGGCTGGACGTGTGCTAGGATTGGAAGCTTTACTTCCTACCCTGAACTTATGTCCCTCCAGAAATCCTTCACCTTCTGAAAGAATCCGGAGTACTTAGGGCTGCAGTTAGCGCTAGATTCTTCATCAAACTTCTTCAGGAGATCAATTTGCTTTTTAGTAAGCTTTACAGGGGTCTCCACGGTAATGTAAACGTACATGTCTCCTCTCTTGTCCTTAGCGTTCACCTCCGGCATTCCTTTGCCCTTCATTCTTAACTTATCCCCACTCTGAGACCCTTCCGGGATTTTGAGTCTGGTCCACGACCCATCGATGGACGGCATCTCTATTTCTCCTCCGAGGGCAGCGATGGTCATCTTAATTGGAACACTACAGTGAAGATCAGAGGCCTTTCTGGTGAAGAACTTGTGGTCCTTGACCATAACATACACGTAAAGATCACCTTCCCTTGCCCCCCTGCATCCGGCCTCGCCTTTGCCGTTAACTCTTACTTTATTTCCCGTGTCGATGCCCTTGGGGACTGTTACAAGCAGGCTCACTTCGTCCCTGACCCGACCTGTCCCACCGCACTTTCTGCACTTGTTCTTAATGACCTCACCTTCCCCGTTACACACGTGGCACACTTCTTCAATGGTGAGAAAACCCTTTCTAGTTCTGATGCTACCCGCGCCGTTACATGTACCACACTTCACCGAGCTGACTGCACCTTCGCCCCCACTACCAGAGCAGGAGGAACATTTTACATTGGTTACGTAGCTAATCGGGACCTTAACTCCGTTAAACGCATCCTCCATGGAAATTTCTATGTCATACCGGAGATCAGAGCCGCGCATGTTCTCTCTGCTGCTCTGCCTGGTTGACCTACTAAACCCTCCACCAAAGAAGTCGTTGAAGATGTCAGAAAAATCTGTCGAGAAACCGCTAGCAAAATCAAAACCGCTAGTGTTTCCTCCTCCACCTGAAAAGGCACCGTGGCCATAACGATCGTACGCAGCCCGCTTGTCGGGGTTGGTTAGGATTTCATACGCCTCACTGACTTTTTTGAACTTGTCCTCAGCCTCCTTGTCGCCAGGATTCTTATCCGGGTGATACTTCAGAACTAGCCTTCGGTACGCTTTTTTTATTTCCTCTTCACTGGCGCTTCTACCAACCCCGAGTGTTTCATAATAGTCGTTGCTGCCCATTTCTGCTCTTTGAAAATATTTTAAAGCAAGTTAGTTATCTATGCATTAGAACGCAAAAATTCAAGGACTGACTAGGCGCTTTTCAGTATTTTATTGAAATCCAGCACCAAGTGATACACGTTTAGAGAGGACACGGACAGACCAGCCCTGTTTTTGTACAACGCTAGATTTTCCTTGTCACATATCCGAACTCCATCCATGAATCCGTCTACCGCTGTCCCAAACCCATACAACGCCTCCATAGCCTCAGAAAAGCGGTTCTCCTTTACCAGTGTACCAAGAAGCTTTTTGTAATACTTCACGTTGTTATATAGCTCCAATTCACAGCTCGTGAGGCACAGTTTCTTATCGCATTTATCGCTCATATCTACAAGGTCCTCCTTACTCACGATGTTGTGCACCCTCCGATATGCGGTCAACACTTTCTGCCCCTTTTTTGTCTGTAGATAGTTGCTGATGATTTCGGCCTTCTTCTTCGCCGCCACTACATAATGCAAACTCCCGACCACCGCGCCTGCCATTTCCTTTTCTATACCGTGCTCCACGAGAAGCACTTGAAGCCTGTCGTAGCAAAAGGACAGGACGGTTGATACAATGGATTCCTTGTTTGTTTTGGAAAATGCCCTGTAATCCCCGCCTTTGACATCACAAACATACAACGCAACAGCTTTAGATACGATCAAATCGAGAGGGATGGAAATGTTGTTCTCCATTATCACTCTGAGTAGGCCGATGGACATCCGCCTCAAAGCAAATGGATCCCGTGATCCCGATGTCTTCTCGGTGGCCATCAGTCCCACCAAGCTATCAACCCTATCCGCTATTGCCACAGCGATCCCAGTGGGTGAAGAGGGACACACACCCTTCGAACTTATGGGAAGATAATGCTCCTCTATAGCCACGCATATGTCCTCTACTTCCCCGGAATGGCTCGCATAGTGCCTGCCCATGATTCCCTGCAGCTCGGGGAACTCCTTCACCACCATGGTAGCCAGATCTGCTTTTGCCAACCAAGATGCCCTTTCCGCATGCAGCATCGAGGCGTGCGGTATCCAAACAGCGCAAAACTTCGCCAGGGCCGATATCCTCCTGGCCTTGTCCAAAAGCGTTCCCAACCCGCTCTTAAAGACGATGTGGGAGAGCAGTCCTACGAAATGGTCCAGCTCATGTGCTAGGTCCTTCTTGATGAGAAACTCGGCATCTGACAATCTAGCGCTTAGGACCATTTCATGTGTTTTTATCGATCTATCATTGACCACATTTGCTACTGAGGCGAACTTCACTATGTTACCGGAGGAGTTCCTCAACGCCAAATACCTTTGGTGCTTGATTAGTACACAGGACACCACTGCCTCGGGTACCCCCTTCGGGGCTGCATCTACGCTGCCAATCAACACCCTGGGGTGTTCTAGCATCCCGCTGAGGTCCTCGAAGACTCTGTCGTCTAGGTCATACCTGAGACCACTTTTCGAGATTGCTCGGTCCAACTGCTCGGCGATGGAGCTCCTCCGCTCTTCTTGGTCGAGTAGAATCATGTTTTGTGACATGAAAGTCAGGTAATTCTTGACTCCGCTGACAACATGGGCGTCTTTCATAAACCTAACGCTACCGTAAGTTTTGTTGTTGGCTGCAATTCCTGCCACGGAAACTTTCTGTACCGCCCCTCCGATGACGCACAGGACGTTAACTACGGGACGCACCCAATGTCCCATCCCAGCTCCCCACTTCATGCGCTTGTGGAGCGGAAATTCATTCACCATTTCCTGGAGCACTTCTGCGACCTCGTTGGCCAGGTCATCCTTTTGTGGGGCTGTTGGACCGTAGTAGAAACTGGAGCCCCCGACACTACGTATTTCCAGCTCCTCAACGCTGCTCTTACCCACTTTCTTTAAAAAGCCCTGCAGCGCCCTTTCGCTAGCGGGAACCTTCGGCCCCTTGATCTCCTTCTTTCCGTGACTTGCATCCCTGACAACATCATGGGCGATGAACGCTATACGATGTGGGGTGGCAAGCGCTCTGGCGGAGTCGAGCTTTATCCCACGGGCATCACACTTTTTACTTATTTGGGGCAGGACATACTCCATGGCAGTCCCGATGGTTTTTACCGGGAGTTGTTCGCAGAGAATCTCAAATACTACATCACAAGGCATATCACGCTGCTCTGTGCAGCTGGATGTAAGAGTTGCAGCACATGTTTGCCATTTTCCTAACCCTCAATATGTAAGCAGCCCGCTCATTAACGCCAATCACTCCCCTGGATTCAAGCAAATTAAGCGCGTGACTTGCCTTGACGCAAAAATCATACGCCGCCATGGGGAAGCCGCTCTCGACCATGAGAGAGCACATTTTCTCGTCGTTTTCAAACTCAGAAAACAGGAAGTTTACATCATGGTACTCAAAGGAGAGTGCCGAAAACTCCCGCTCCCTTTCCAGGAAGACATCCCTGTACGTGGTTCCAGAATCATCCCACACCAAATCGTAAACACTATCAACCGATTGCAGGACCATCGCGATTCTTTCTATGCCGTAGGCTATCTCAGCAGGTATTGCAGGACACTCAATTCCTCCCACCTGCTGCATGTACGTAAACTGAGAGATCTCCATGCCGTTGCATGAAACCTCCCACCCAAGGCCGGATGCACCTATGCTGGGATTCTCCCAATCGTCCTCTAGGAATCTGATGTCGAAGTCATTTCTAGACAGCCCTATCTCCTCCAGGCTGAGCAGATAATCGTCAACCAAGGAAGACCTAGAGGGCTGGATGACTACCTGGTACTGGTGATGTTGATAGAGTCTGTTAGGGTTTTCCCCGTACCTCCCATCTGACGGTCGAATTACCGGTTGCACATATGCAACCATGTTATTTTTTCCGGCTAAAACCGAGATAGAAGTTGCTGGATGAAGGGTCCCGGCTCCAAGCTCTGAAGTGTATGGGTATACGAGAGAGCACCCATAGGCCTTCCAATAGACATCCAACTTCCGCACTATTTCCTGGAAGTTCACCACGTTTGGCACCAACCACCACTGCCGGTGCGATAATGATATAAAAACCTCACTTTCACAAGGAATTTTATTTCTGGACAAGTCCTAAAAGCCGCTAAGTTCGTGTTTTTCATTGCATTTTCACCATTTTTCGGTACCCTGGTGCTGCATTATAGCAATCATATTTGGGATGTAGCCAAGCGGTAAGGCAGCGGTTTTTGGTACCGTTATGCGGAGGTTCGATCCCTCCCATCCCAGCTTTCCCGTGCTTGTTGATGGAGGGTGTGTGTCTCTCTTGCGGTTCCTCGTGTTCTCCCACGTGATGTGCAACTTTGACAAGATTATAGGCAGACTGATCTTCATGTTTGTCTACGCGTATGTGGTTTCGGTCGCGTTTGCGATGCTCCACGATGGATGGAAAGGCCTCCTTCTGTTTAGGGAGCCGGTGCACTTAATAAACCGGGCGTACGTGTTGATAAAGTGGTATTTGCACAACAAGGAGTTTGTGTCTTATGGGAGGTGCGTCAAGCTGTTCCTGGTTGCGTTGACCACTCTCATGGTGCAGTGGTACCTTTTTTTTAATCTACAGTGGAGCAAACTGCCCCAAAGGCTCCTAAGTTCGTTGCGCAAGCTACGTACGAGGAGAAAAAGGAGCGTCAAGGCACGCTGCGAGGTCATGAAGGAGATCAGTCTGGGGGCAGGCGAGGAAATATTGGAGAAAAAGGACGGTGTGCTCTCAACGGTTGATGAGAGCCTAAACGAGATGTTAAATACCATTATGTCCGGCACGGAACTGTCGAAGGACGACTTGAGGTCAATGAAAAAATCTTCACTGATCAAGATAAGTGGCAGAATGGATGATTTCATGCGCAGCGCGCTGCGCATGAAGGACAAAAAGCGGGAAGTCCGGCTTCGTCGCTGCTAGCACATTGCGCTGATCCCCATGGCATGACTGATGAGCTCTTTCTTGACCAGGGGAGACATTTCTACAGCTGTCATAATAGCGGTTCGCACAACCTTAAAGACCGTAGAACGGCTGGAGAAGATCGCATTCGTTCCTGTGGTTGCTACTGACATCGAAAAGTTGTCTATAAACCTACAGTCCTCTATTTCTTGCAAGACAAAGTCTTGACCTATATCTGATCCCAAGGAATTGTACTTACCCAGGATCTCAACGGTGGCCCCTATGTCTCTAATCCCAATGTTTAGCCCCTGTCCCGCAATTGGGTGAATGCAATGAAAGGCATCGCCTACCAGAAGAGCCCTCCGAGCATACTGTGTCTTTGCCAAGGTCATTGAGATTGGGTAGCAAAGCACTTCACCATCTACGCTTACGTTTTTTCCTAGATGTTCCGTGCATTTTTTACGCAGCTCAGCTTCGAATTCGTGTGGCGGCAACTTCGCCAGCAGTGCGGCGATTTCAGATTTTTCTGTCCACACGATGGATGATTTGTGCCCACCACCCATAGGAAGAATAGCAAACGGACCACCTTGGAAAAAGTGTTCCACCGCAATGTTGCGATGGTGCTCGCTATGTTTGACGTTACACGTAATACAACTTTGACCGTAATCGTAATACAGAGTTTCAATTGCGGCCATCGCACGAAATTTTGAGTTCTTGCCTTCTGCGCAGATTACCAGCATCGCTGTCAGTTTTTTCCCGTCCGATAGAGTAACCTCCAGGAACCCGTCCCGCATCGCAACTGAGGTGTATGATGAAGAGGTGAACTTGTCTAATTTATGCACTTTTGTCCTTAACATGGAGGATAGTTCCCCTCCGGACACAATATAGCCCATGGGTTCTTCGCCCACTGTTCTGTGATTGTAGTGAACTGACGAACTGCAATTGCCGTCGAAAATGAGTATGTCTTTTATGGGAGCGTCACAGGGCTGCCACACCCCGAAGTGGGTAAAAATATCTTTGGATTTTTTTGATACGGCGAAAACTCTGTTCTCTAGGTTGCCAAGCAGATCTTGTTTTTGTTCAACTATTGCAGAGGATATACCGCATTGTGCCAGCCCCGCCCCGGCCAGCACCCCGTTTACTCCTCCCCCAAGAATTACAGCATCATAATAGCTCGTCACTAAAGTAACTCCCAGCCAGAGACTTGCGTAACGGATGTGCCCGAAGGGACTTGAACCCCTGACCAGCAGCTTAGAAGGCTGCTGCTCTATCCAGCTGAGCTACGGGCACCCTCTTACACGAGGCTCGCACATTTAAGTTTTGCCGTCAATAGCTTGCCAGATTAACGACTTCTGGCTTTACAATACTCGCGGTTTGTGTATAAGTTGACCTCCGTGTTCCTCGGACACGTGGCTATTTCCCGGTTCAAGTCCGGTTGGGGCGTTGTAGTTATGACATCAGTATGCGTTACTTTCTCACTAGTGAGTCTGTTTCTCACGGTCACCCAGATAAGGTTGCAGATAGAATATCGGATGAAGTGCTGGACCACTTCCTGTCGGTCAATCCCTACACTCACGTTGCTGTAGAGACACTGGTTACTGGGGACAATGTCGTTGTTGCGGGGGAGGTATACGGAGTTGAAGTAGATGCCGCAACTATCGACTCTATCGTCCGCAATACGGTGCGAACAATAGGATATGCTTCCGAAGGCTTCCACTGGGAATCCATAAATGTCACGGTGCTGATACGCGAACAGTCCGGCGATATAGTTTCGGGTGTGGGTACCGGCAGAGAAAAGAAAGGCGCAGGTGACCAGGGGATCATGTACGGCTATGCGGTTGATGAAACCAGGGTGATGCTACCAGCTCCGATATTCTACTCCCACCGCGTTCTCCAAACCATAGCTGCCGCGGTTCAGAAGGGAGAGATATCTGGTTTGGGCCCTGACGCGAAGACTGAAATTACGCTTGCGTACCTCAATCGCAAGCCAGTAAAGGTACACCGTGCCATTCTGTCGATTCAGCACGAAGACAGCACAACACCTCAAGATGTTCGAGAGTTGGTCTATCCCTACTTTGTCGCGTCGTTGCCAGAGGGGTGGATGTGTGGCGACGAAGACTTTCTGGTAAACCCGGCTGGCAGGTTTGTTATTGGCGGGCCGGCGGCTGATTCTGGGGTTACCGGCAGGAAAATTATGGTCGATACTTACGGAGGGCACATACCTCACGGAGGCGGAGCCTTCTCCGGTAAGGATCCCAGCAAGGTTGACAGGTCTGCAGCGTATATGGCCAGGTACATAGCAAAAAATGTAGTCCATGCAGGGTTGGCCACCGAGTGCCTGGTGCAGATGTCTTATGCCATAGGGGTTCCTGACCCTATGACGTTCGGCGTCAACACCTTTGGGACCGGGGTTGTCGCAAATGAGAAGATAGAAGAGTACCTCCGGGAAAATGTTGACCTTTCGGTCAGTGGAATTTGCGCGCACCTGGCGTTATTCAGCCAAGTCTACAGCCCCACGTCCTGCTATGGCCACTTTGGCCGAGATCCAGGAGACAGTTTCTCTTGGGAGCGACTTGATCTTTCCTTAGATTTAGCCAGAGTTTTCAACGTAGGGTGTGTGGAAGTGTGTAGCTAAGGCATGGAAGACACGGAGGGCACGCTGAGTCCACTCAATTCGTTCTTTAACAGGTGGTATAGGTCTGTAGATAAGCCTCTGTTCGTGGCCTTCGTAATGATGTCGCTGATGAGCCTCATGCTCGTCTCCTCCTCCGGTCCCGTTATAGCAGGTCGGATAATGCTGCCGCGGGATTACTTCCTGTTCAGGCACCTCACCTACCTCTTCATCGCACTTTGTGTGGTTATTGTGTACTCCGTGATGAGCGAAGAGCTCATTATAGGTGCCTCAGCCTTGTTCCTGTCGGTGTGTGTAGGGCTGTTGATATACATAGCGTTCTGGGGCACTGGGGTGAAGGGCTCCAAACGGTGGTTTTTTTTGTTGGGGTTATCTATACAGCCGTCCGAGTTCTCAAAGACATTCTTCTCGATAGTGAATGCCTGGATTTTGTGCCATGCGGGAGAAAAGCTTAAGTATTGTGCTTCCACAGCTCTTTACGTGCTTTTGGCGTCGCTTATACTTTTTCAGCCTGATCTCAGTATGTTCGTGCTCCTGTCCACCATTTGGGGAGGCCAGCTGTTTGTGTACGGCGTATCCTACGTGTCGATTTTTGTGATTTTAGGTCTCTGTACGACCGGCATTCTGCTGTGTCTAAAACTCCTCCCGTACACAAAGGAGAGAGTGATGATTTTCTTGGATCCTGATATCCACAATCACTTTCAGATATGGCACTCGATTAAGTCATTCAAGACTGGAAGAATAGCTGGTGCGGGCCCCGGAGAAGGGGTTGTGAAGCTAATGTTGCCGGATTGTCACACTGACTTCGTATTTTCCCTGGCTGCTGAGGAATTTGGGGCGATATTCTGTGCGCTGATTCTCTCCATTCTCGGATATATATCGCTCAGGGCTTGGATTTTTGCGTACAAGGAGATAGACCTGTTCAAGCTTGTTGCAGTTGCGGGACTTTTTTTCCAGTTCTCGTCGCAGTTCATGGTGAACGTTGGCGTAGCTTTGGACCTGCTGCCAACCACGGGCGTAGCGCTTCCATTCCTGAGCTACGGGGGGTCCTCTCTAGTGTCCACAAGCATAATGCTCGGCATGTTGATGGCACTCTCCAGAATACGGACGCTGGAACGCAGAATACCTCTCGTGGCTACTTAGGACCCACCCTTGAGGACGTCTATCTTTTCCCCTGAAAAGCTGCGCCATGCTTTCGGCCATTTTGCGTATGCCAAGATGCACCTTATGCAGTTTTTTGTTGTTGCGCATGTACTCCGGGCACGTGCGCACCATGTTTGGCTTATCTACACAACACAGTCCTCTCAGTAGGACACGCTTCGTGCTCTCCTCCGCGCCTGGAAAGTATTTCATTGCCCACAGAGAGCCCTTTCCTAGAGTAACTTTGACTTTTGACATCTCACTGAGAGCCGGAGCTATAACATACCTCACCGATGACCCTTTCCTCCTTGTGGAAAAGCCTGGATAAGCGCTTTCACTCCTCCCACGACGGTTATGGGACGTTCTTTTTGCAAGATGCAAGATAGGTTAGAAAAGTTCTTGGCTACGCCAAACCTGCCGGGGATTACCACAGCACATTAAACTTGGACGCCTCTACTTCCCCAATGTTCGCGACATATGACCCACCATAGCTTGATGTGAGAGATCTGTGCGCAACACTTGCATTCAACTCCCAGCCCATCCAGCTCTACCAAAAACAAGCACGGACTTGCGTATCTAGGAACCACCCATATGGCCACAGCCGGCCATGAGAACAACGCAATTCATAACTACCCCACGCCTTTCTTTCATCTGGGTAGGGCACCGCACTCGCTGTAACCGAAGCAAGACCTTACTTCATGGATTGACAGAGTTGCCAATCTCTCCTCTGCCCCATAGCCGCTTTCTACCACCTTTTTGAATTGCGCGCACTTTTCCGAAGTTGCGTTAACGATGAGGTACACTCCCACTATGGTCAATGCGATCCCAACCAGACGTATGGACCAACCAATAGGGAATGTCCCCCCAGTAGACAAAGTAGAGCCCTCTACGGTCCCTACCGATTCCAGTGTAACGACCACCTTTCCTGCCAAAAGCAAGAAACTCCCGGAGAGAAGCAGTAACATCAGCCTCTCTTGCTTTGCCATGTTCTCGGTGCGCCTTGGAGCCTTTCTGTGCATGATCGCCATAGACACTGTGAACCCTAGGGAGGCTATTAGGTGCAACGAGTTAGCTATTATGTCAGTAACGTGGGTCGCCCCCATCTTCGTACTGCCGACCGTATAGGCTGTGGAAAAGTTTATTCCGGAAGATAGCAAAAACCCTACAGATACCAGTGTCATAATGGCAAAGAGCGTAGATGCAACAAGGTCCAGCTTTGACGCATGTCCTTCAATGAAGTCAGAAAGCTGGTCCAGCGACTTCCTGTCCACCCTTTCGCGTGCAAGAGCACTTTGCATGCCCCTTTGAATATATTCGCGCTCAATCCTTGACGCTATCTTGCGCTTTTCCGCTTCCACCTTGAAGACCAGAAGCGCAGCCAAAGCGAACCCAGTAAGCGAGAGCAATGCCCCCAGACATTCAAAAGCTATCCAAAAGTTGGGTGCAGCGCTACCAAGTCCGGAAAGCACGCCAGCCTGAGCCAGTGCAAAGACGAGAAACATGACAAACAACACGCTCAGGGTGAACAGTGAGCAGCAATGCCTCACGTAGTTTAGCTTCTCGACTTTCAGCAGCCTTCTGTGAATGTCAACAGATACCGACATTTCATGAACCTCGATCGCGTACAGAAAATACTAGCACGATTCCTTGTTTCTTTACACGTTCGCCTCTACGGCCGCCAAAACGCGGGCCACGAAGAGGCGAGTTTTATGCTAGAAACTCACCCCTGCAGGCGTCCCGGTAAGCCACCTGTGGCGGTAATTGCCCGGCCAAGGCCGATACCAGCAGCGACGCGCTGCACACAACCCCTACCCAAGCTCCCACCTTAACTATGCCGTACTATTATCCACGATATATTGGCTGGTGTAAAGTCAGTGGGACGTACACCGGGACCACACTGCATTGGGTTACGAATTAATTGCGAGAACCCGGTAACGATGGCAGATTAGTGGAAGGTGTTTAAATTTCGTAAATCTTGTGGTCAAGGTGGGGATAAACGGACTGGGTAGAGTGGGTAGGTGCCTATTTCGCATATTGTGTGAAAATTCATGGTTGCCAGTGGAGTTAATTGCGGTTAACGGGTCGTCTGATATTGGCGTTCACTGTCATCTACTCAAGCATGACTCAGTGCACGGTAATTTTGTAGGTGAAATTAGTGCACGGGGTGACGATGGGTTAGTTGTCAGAGGCAGGACCGTTCAGTTTTTTAGGGAGTTGCTGCCCGAAAACATTCCCTGGGGGGATGCGGGTGTGGATATAGTATTTGAATGCACTGGAAAGTTTAACAGCCGAGAATTATCTGCTCAGCATCTTGGAGATACTGTGAAAAAGGTGGTGGTTTCGGCCCCGGTTTCTGATGCCGATCTGCAGGTGATATTCGGGATTAACGAGGCGGAGGTCACCGGCGAGCATAATGTGGTGTCCGTGGGATCATGTACCACAAACTGTGCCGCGCATGCTGTGAGGGTTATAGACGGAAAGTTCGGCATAGAAGGCGGGTTTATAACCACCGTACATGCGTATACTAACGATCAAAACCATGTTGACGGGAGTCACAAAGACCTCAGAAGGGCAAGAGCGTGCGGAATGTCTATGATTCCAACAACCACTGGGGCTTCAAAGGCTCTAGAGAAACTCTTTCCGCACCTTGCGGGGAAACTTGCCGCCTCCTCCATCAGGGTGCCCACTCCCAACGTTTCAGTAGTCGACTGCGTTTTTGTGACCTCTACTAATGCCGATAAAAGGCGCATCAACTACGCTTTGTCCGAGGCAGCTGCCTCACGACCTGGAGTGCTCTTGGCATCCAACGAGCCTCTTGTATCGTCAGATTTTAATCATACTAGCTATAGTGCGGTTTTTGACTTGCTTGAGACATACACAAACGGCAGCAATGTCTCTAGGGTACTGGCTTGGTATGACAACGAGTGGGCTTTTGCCTGGAGGATGGTGGACGTTGCTAGGGAACTATCTCGGTTTGTGTAATTCACGGTATCGGTGCTGGTGGCGTAAATCTGAATCTAATTGAGTTTTTAAAGCAACTATGATAGAGTGGCCAGGGTGGTGCGAGCGGGCTGCACGTGAAGTCGGTCAGGTTAGAGATAAAGCAGCCGTAACGTTGTCTTTCCGGGTTGTGCCTCCCGCGAACATTCTGAGTGCAGCAGTGAATTTGGCGCTTAAGTACAGGCCGCGTTGCTTTGATGACTTGGTTGGCCAGGACGTTTTGGTGAGGATTTTAAAGAACTCCTTCGCGGTTGGGTCTTTGAGTTCCCCCTTGTTGATGGTCGGTGCGAGTGGGGTTGGGAAGACTACGTGCGCCAGGATCGTCGCGCTGTGCCTTAACTGTCAGAACGGTCCAGTGCAGGATCCGTGTGGAACCTGTAGTAGCTGTATTGCCATCAGAGGCTCTGCCAGCCCGGATGTGATAGAGATAGACGCGGCCAGCAATACAGGCGTGGACGATATCAGAAGCTTGCTGGAAAATTCACGTTACCTGCCCACGTCTTCCAGGTTCAAGGTCTACATAATAGACGAGGTACACATGCTATCAATAAGCGCCTTCAATGCGCTTTTGAAGACGCTAGAAGACCCCGCGCAGCATGTTAGGTTTATCATGGCCACCACCGAAGCTAGGAAAGTGCCGGTGACTGTGGCTTCCCGATGCCAGAGGTTGGACCTGTTGCGGCTGTCCGTTAACCAGCTGTTCGAGCATCTGGTAAGGATCGCCGAGAAAGAGGGTATGACCTATGATAGAGACGGGTTAAGGTTGATAGCGGAAAACTCCTCAGGATCCGTGCGGAGTGCGCTCTTCTTGCTCGAACAGTCCTTCATCTACACGAAAAATAACATCCGCGTTGAGGGTGTTCGAGTTCTATTGGGGTGCGTTGATAAAGATCTGATAGAGAACGTGACCAGGTGCATCCTGGAGGCTGAGGCTTCAGAGGCAGTGCAGGTTTTTAGGAAGTTGTGTGCACAAAGTCTGCCAATATCTGTGCTGGAGGGGATCCAGTCAATCGTGTACGAGTTGTGCGTCGCATCTGTAAGCAAGGAGCATAAACCCAACTTTGGAGATAAGATATTGTCGGCTTCCAGGGCGGATTCTACTTCTTTCCTCTCTCGTGTCTGGCAGGTGCTAGCCAATGGAATACAGGAAGTGAAGAATGCTGAAGATACGCAACAGGCCGGAGAAATGGTAGTGATCAGACTGTGCTACCTGAGCGGGCTTCCTTCTCCCCAAAAAATAGCTGGGCTTTTGCTTGCTAGTGAGTCGGACAAAGTGCCTTCCGTTACGTCTAAAAAAAAAGTTGAAGGAGAAGTGGATGCTGCAGGTTTACCCCAAAAATTTTGTCCAGAAGTGAGAGGAGATGGCCTGGTGCCGCCTCGAGTTGAGGCAAACAAGCCTACCGAGGCTCCAAAGGTAGCGGACGGGGATCTATACGAAGTGAATGAGAAAAAAAATGGTGTAAATGGCTCTGATAGGGTGTACAATCCCGAGGAGGATGAGACCGTCATGAGCGTGATGCGAGATTTTGAAGGCGCCTCGGTTGTGGGCTTTTGTGGTTTAGTATCTAGCGAGTAGTTTTTATGTCCTTTGACGAACAGAAGTTTCTAGATTTGCAGAGTGCTGTTAGGAAGAAGCTTTCGGAGTTCTGTGTACACCAGGAGCCTAAGTTGTTTGACGGTCAGTCGCTCGGTGGTAGGGTTTCTGTGAAGATACTACTCTCGAACTTTGTGGAATATAGGGTCCTGGAAGTTAAGGTTGATCCATCCCTTCTGGGGGGCAAGGCTTTCATGGTGGAAGACCTGATTAAGGCTGCGTTTGACGATGCGTTCAGGAAGTCCGCGGAGCACAGCAAGGGTTCTATAAGCTCGCTGATGTCCTGCTACTTCTAGGTATGGGTCCGATAGTTGTAGTTGGGGCTACCGGGAGTGTAGGCCGGTTGGTGCTCAAGGTCTTGAGTGAAGTTGGCTTCCCGGTTCGAGATGTGGTCGCGCTTGCCTCTGCTGACTCTGTGGGTAAACGCCTTAGTTATGGGGAGGAAGAGGAGGTGCGGTGCGCCCACCTCGGTGGGTACGATTTTCGTGATACTCCGGTCGCAATTTTTGCTGCGGGCAGCGAGGTGTCGGCCAGGTACGTCCCTGAAGCAGTGGAGTGCGGTTGTGTCGTTATAGACGGTTCCTCTTTCTTTCGCATGGAGGAAGATGTACCTTTGGTGGTTCCAGAGGTAAATAGGGACGCCTTAGCCGCGTACACGCGCAGGAACGTAGTAGCCAGTCCCAACTGTTCCACGACGCAGATGCTGGTGGCGCTTAACCCTTTACACAAAATGGCCAAGATCAAGAGGATCGTTGCTTCTACATACCAATCGGTCTCTGGCGTGGGCAAGGAGGCGATGTCGGAGCTTTACTCTCAGACAAAGTCTATGTTCATGGACATGAAGGTAAAATCGAGTGAGTTCCCGAAGCAGATATCCTTCAACTGTATTCCACAGGTTGGAGAGCTAATGAGCTGTGGGTCAACTGATGAGGAGTTGAAGATGTCGGCTGAGACTAAAAAAATCATGGATGACGGCGTAGAGGTTGTTGCGACCTGTGTCCGGGTCCCTGTGTTCGTGTGTCATTCGCAGGCCCTGCATGTGGAATTCCATAACAGTATCTCCAGGGAAGAGGCATGCGACGTGCTAAGAGAGGCCCCCGGGGTTTTTGTGATTGATCATCACAGCGACATGATGTACGCCACTCCCGTGGACTGTGTTGACGATGACGGGGTTTATGTTTCGAGAATCCGGGAGGACAAGACTGTGCCCCATGGGTTGAGCATGTGGGTTGTGTCGGATAACCTCAGAAAGGGGGCAGCCCTGAATCTGGTGCAGATTACAAAACTTCTAATCGACGAGTATCTCTAGTCAGCTTGCGGAATGTCACGGCCTTTGCGTGCAGTGTGTAGGTGTTGCGGACTTGTGCATGGCTGACAGGGTGTTACCGAGAGGTCTGCAAGTTACTAGAATGTAAACGGTAGTGGGGTACTTAAGGGGCGCTGCTCGCCTTATTTTGGTTGATATAGCTCCAGTTATGTGCTAGCATGTTGGACTTTTGTTGTGGAAGGAGAAGGTTGTAGTTTATGAACGATTACAGTGCCCAATTTCAAAGCGCCTACTATTGCACGGGGCTGAGGAACTACTTGGTAAAAGTATATAACTACATGGCTGCGGCCCTGGGAATCACGGGTGTTGTCGCTCTGATTACTTCCTTGTCCCCTGGGTTGATGAACGCCTTGTACGGGACTCCCCTGCACTGGATTGTCTCCCTGGCACCAGTTGTTGTGGTGTTCTTCATGTCTGCTAGGCTCCATCGCATGAGTGTGCAGGCAGTCGTATGCGTGTTTTTTGGATTTGCCGCCCTGATGGGGCTTTCTTTGTCGTATGTGTTCATGGTGTACACTGCGCATAGCATAGCAAGGGTGTTCTTCATATCCTCCGCTATGTTTGGAGTCATGGCCCTGTACGGTAATGTTACGAAAAGGGATCTGTCCAGGTTTGGAACATTCCTGTTCATGGGGGTAATTGGTCTTCTCCTTGCTTCGATCGTGAACTTATTCATGCGGAGCGGGGCGCTGCATTTCGCTACGTCTCTAATTGCTGTAGTGGTGTTTACCGCTATGACCGCCTTTGATGCGCAGAGGATAAAGGACATGTACTACCGCTTTAGCGATGGTTCTGAGGTGACTTCCAGCAAGATGGCCGTCATGGGGGCTACTAGCCTCTACTTTAACTACATCAACATTTTCCTGAGTCTCTTGCACCTGATGGGCGACCGCAGGTAGTTCCATCCCTGACGTTTGCGCATGATGGGGTGGAAGTGGGAGCAGCGCTACCGTGGCCTGGGCTTGGGTGCGTTGGGTGGGGTGGCTCGCGCCTTCTCTCGCGCGCTTGGCAGGGACATGGTGGTCTCCGTAAGCGGTGACCTAGGTGCTGGGAAGACCGCGTTCTGTAAGGAGGTGATTTCTGCCCTCTCCGGTGCTGACTTTCTCGGCAGCCCGACCTTTAGCATCATTCATGAGTACGAATGCTCGGGGTTTCTCCTGTACCACGTTGACCTGTATCGCGTCTCTTCTGTTGGGGAGGCGCTGGAGGTTGGCATATTTGATGTCTTGGTGGGGAATTTGGTGCTGGTAGAGTGGCCAGAAGTGCTTGCGGATACCATGAAGTTTGATGTCAAACTTGGGATCACTCACGCCGTTGACGGGGGCAATACGCGGGATCTAACCATCGTTTGGAATAAACAGCAACTACAGGCTCAAAAAGGTGTGGGCTACGCCGCTGCAGAGAAATGAAGAGGCATATAGAAGTTGGCTGCGCAGGGGCCGCTAACTGTCACATAAAAGGCCAATGGGGAACTCGAAATTGCCCTGCTATGTGGGTCAGCAAGCGGCAACGGGAGCAACTTCTAGAGTAGCTGGGGGGCGCTAGGCAACAATCCCAGCGTGGGTGTAAATTGGTACGGTAGAAAACAAGGGAGGTATCCCTATGCGTAAAAGCTCTGCTAGCGCAGTGGTAGATACTAATTCGTTGGGTTGACGTGAGCACGAGCGAGACAACATAAAACCGGACAACTAGTGGATAAACCTGCACAATTTTAGGCGAGGCCTTTTATATGCTGCGGGGAAGGAGGTAGTGAGAGGGCGCGCGCCCGCAGGCAAAGTCTCTGGAAAAGGCCGTGCAGGAAGCAACGCTGCAGCCGAGTGCGAACTCCAAGCGGGGACACGATAACCGGAGAATCTCAACACTTCTACATGGTGGAAAAAGCGCTATTGCAGGGAAGAAGAACCTCCGCCCTTGCTGCCAAAAACCATACTCATCACATTGCCGTCCATTCTGGGAGACGACTCGGGCTTAGCAACCCCCTCCGTGTCAGTCACCAGACGGTCCAAGATGCCCAGCCCCACTTCTTTGTATTGGAGCTCGCGTCCTACAAACCGTATTGACACTTTCACTTTATTACCCTTCTCTATGAACCCTTTCAGGTTGTTGAGCTTGATGTTGTAGTCATTATCCTCGATGTTGAGTCTGAACTTCAGCTCCTTGAGGGAGGTGGACTTCTGCTTTCTGGGTCCTACCCCGGATTTCTTCCTGGTGTATTTCTGCTTGCTATAGTTGAATATCTTGCATACTGGGAACTCTCCCTCGCTTACCACTTCAACCAGGTCTAAGTCTGCTTCCTTAGCTGTAGCAATGGCTTCTTCTATGTCCACCACGCCAACCATGGAACCATGCTCATCGACGAGCCTTACCTTTTTGGCGGTTATCAGCTCGTTAATTCTTGGTCCTTTCCTCTCCACCTTTAACCCACAAACCACAACAAAGGGACTAGCGCATGCTAACACAAGTCAATAACGTTTTCAACGCTTTACCGGCGGCCATTCGGCAAGTCTCTCTTGACCCGTAACGCCTCATTGACACAAACCCGTTACTAGCCTCACGTTCCCCCACGACCCATACTACGGGCACTTTCTTAAAAATGGATTGACGTATTTTGTGGCCTATATCCTCTCCCATCGAGTTCAGCACCACTCGTATGCTTTGCTCTGACACCATGTCCGCCAGGCTTTGAGCATATTCATGTACTGCCTGATTGATCGTTAATATTTCTAGCTGCACGGGCGCGAGCCAGGCTGGAACGTTTCCTGCGTAGTGCTCTATTAGAATGCCTATAAATCTCTCAACCGTTCCCAGTACCGCTCTGTGGATCATGACTGGATTGTATTTCTTGCCATCTTCTCCGACGTAGAAAGCCCCCAACCTGCCTGGTAGCACAAAGTCCAACTGTGCAGTGCCGCACTGCCATTCCCTGTTTAACGCATCCCTGAGCACAAATTCCAGCTTCGGGCCGTAAAAAGCACCCTCTCCCTTGTTGACTGTGTACTCCACACCCACTCTGTTCAGGGATTCAATAAGCGCTTGTTCAGATGCGTTCCACATCTCATCTGACCCGATTCTGTTTTCTGGGCGGTCAGAGAGCTTCACGATCACATCATTAAAGCCGAAATCTCTGTATACATCTGTCAGTAGTTTGTGAAATGCTAGAACCTCACCCATGACTTGCTCGCGCGTACAGAATATGTGCCCGTCGTCCTGGGTGAACCCACGAACCCGCATGAGCCCATAAAGCGACCCAGAGGGCTCGTTTCTATGACACGTACCAAACTCCGACATGCGCATAGGAAGCTCCTTGTAGCTCCTGATTCTCGATTTGAAGATCTGCACATGGCAGGGACAATTCATCGGCTTTATTGCCGCTTCCCTTTTTTCATCCTCTACAACAAACATGTTTTCTTTGAACTTTTCCCAGTGTCCGGACCTCTCCCACAATTTTCTGTCGAGTATGATCGGGGTTTTGACTTCCTGGTACCCGTGCTCGCGCAGCTTTCTTCTGAGATACTCTTCAATAGTCAAGTATAAAGTCCACCCCTTGCTGTGCCAAAACACCTGGCCCAGCGCCTCGTTCTGTATATGAAACCACTCCAATTCCCTGGCGATTTTCCTGTGGTCTCTTCTCTCCGCTTCCTGGATGGCCTCTATGTGCTTCGCAAGTGCGTCCTGACTAGGCCATGCGGTGCCGTAAACACGCTGCAACATTTTGTTTTTTGAGTCTCCACGCCAGTAGGCTCCGGAAATTTTTGTAAGCTTCCAGGCCTTTATATACCGTGCTGAAGGAGCATGGGGCCCCCGGCACAAGTCGACAAACTCTCCGTGCCTGTAGACCGTTATCTCGCTAGCTTCCGGGAGACCGGATATGATTTCCAGTTTGTAAATTTCCCCCAAATCGGAAAAAAACTCAACAGCTCGCTTCTTTGTCCACACCTCACGTACAAATGACTCATCCTTGTTGATGATACTTGCCATTTGCTTTTCTATAGCCGTGAAATCCTTCTCCGAAAGAGCGTGCGCAAGGTCAATATCATAATAAAATCCGTTCTCAATAGTGGGCCCTATTGCCAACTTAGTGTCGGGGAATAACTCCCTAATTGCTCTTGCCATGACATGGGCTGCGTCGTGCTGTATAATCTCCGACCCCGTCGGGCTTTCTGCTGTGACAGGAGCTACCGTGCTATCGTTACTAATAGGGCGGGACAGGTCTTGTATAGCCCCGTCCACGGACAACGCAACCACAAATTCCGCAATGTCCGCAAACATGGTGGTCACTACCTCAAAACCCGTGGTGCAGGCGTGAAATTGCGCCGACGTCTTCTCCGGAAAAGAGGCAGTAATGTTTATCATAGACAAGGGCCTCCAATGGAGAACTTCTGGCTATATAATAATTCCATTCACGTTCTGTAGCGAGCCTTTATATGGTCACTCTTTCCACACTGATCAAGAAAGCAACAGCCTGCATCCGGTACCTGCGAAAGCAGAACACGAAGATCGCGTGCGCCGAATCCTGCACAGGCGGATTGCTCTCGTTTGCCCTTTCCGGTGTTCCTGGAGCGTCCGAAGTTTTATTTTGTTCGATGGTTACATATGCTACTCCTTCCAAAACCCTGCTGCTTGGTATTCCCCAACGGGAAATTGAGAAGTACGGGGTTGTCAGCGAAGAAATTGCCCGAATGATGGCTGAAGGCGCACTAGATGCGCTAACAAACTACGTAGACCTTGTAGTCTCAATCACAGGTACGGCAGGGTCTATCACAGATGCTGAAAGCCATGTACATCCCCAACACGATGAAGGCACGGTAGGAACGGTATGCATAGGGCTTGCAAAAGCCGGAGCGAAAACCCTCGTCCTGCCACACCACTTCGGCCACTTACCACGACACAAGATCCAGGAAATGGCAGCAGAAAGTGCGCTGGACCTAATCTACACCACCGTGACCCAACATTCCACCTAGGGGGGTGGATGGCCTCCTCAGGGAGCTCCCTGAGGAGGCCCCGCCCCTGCCTTCTTTTTGCGGGATTCTTTGACTTCCTTGATTCTCGCTGCCTTACCGAACAATTTCAGCATGTAGTACAGCTTGGCTCTACGCACCTTGCCATACCTAACGACCTCCATGGACTTCAGGTTCGGAGAGTGAAGGAAGACCTGGAGCTGCACGCTCTCATTATGGCTGATCTTACGGAGAGTAAAAGACGAATGCAGGCCTCTGTTGCGCTTTTTTATACAGACCCCCTCAAAGGTTTGTACTCTCCAGCTAACGCCATCAAAAACATTTACCCCGACTCTCAGCGTATCTCCAGGCAGGAAGTGGGGCTTCCCTATGCCCCCCATGGCTTCTATCTGTCTCCTGTTGAATCTTTCCAGCAAATTACTCATCTTCAATCCCCTTCATGTTCTTCATGCGGCCTCAGCAGGTCGGGACGCCTACTTTTAGTGGTCCCCCGCGATGCTTTGCGCCTCCAACTTTCAGTCTCTTTGTGATTTCCCGCCAGCAACACGTCAGGCACTAAAAGCCCCTTCCACTCCGCAGGTCTAGTATACTGTGGATACTCCAACCCGTTGTCGAAACTCTCACTCTTCAGACTCTCCGCATTCCCTATAACCCCAGGCACCACCCTGACGCACGAATCGATGACCACCATGGCAGCCAACTCCCCCCCGGAAATCACATAGTCACCTATGCTGACCTCCCGGAACCCATAGAAGTCGACGACCCTCTCGTCAATACCTTCGAACCGACCGCAGAGTAAGGTTATATTGCCAAAACGGGCGGCTTGTCTAGACATATCTTGGTCGAATTGTATACCTTTTGGGGAAGTGTATATGAGCTTAGTGTCCGGGTAGGCCTCCAAAACGCTGTCCACGCATCTACCAAGGACATCGGCCCGCATTAGCATTCCCGGCCCACCGCCGTACGGGCGATCATCAACGGTTGAATGCTTGTCCAGGGCGAAGGATCTTATGTCGATCACATTCAAGGACCACAAGCCCTTCTTCAGCGCATTGCCGATCGTTGAATACGCCAAAGGTCCGGGGAACATTGTGGGGAATATGGTAAGTACATTGAAGATCATGCACTGGCACCGATCACCTCGGGGGGCACAACTGTCACCGTGCCTGTTCCAACATCAACCACCGGGAAAACTGACTCCACGAAGGGCAACATCACTACCTTACCCGAACCCGTAGCCAACTCTACGATATTACATGCCCCAAAGTTGAAAGTGCCGGTAACTGTCCCATAAAATGCACCATCCCCGAGTCTCGCCACAGCCCCTATGAGCTCACTCTCGTAGAATTCGTTCGCCGCGAGTTCGGGTAGGCTTGACTTTGCAATATAAAGGCGCCTGTTTCTCAATAGCTCCGACGCTTCTCTGGAGTCAACGCCTCCAAATTTTACAATAGCAACGTCAGTATCACCCAACATAGACACCGCGACCACGTCGAAGTGATGTTGCCCATCGGTCAGGGGACCGTACGCCGACAAGAGTGCACGATCTTCAACGAACATCTTAACCCTCATGTGCCCTCTAACACCATGAGGTGCACGCACAAGCCCCACAAGCACCATACCAATATTCAGACTTCCTATCGCCCCTTGCACAGCGCCAGATTCTACACTCTAAATCTGTGCGCATCAATCGTAAACGCAAAGGAGTAGGAAGGATCAAAGCTTGTGCATCATCGTCAGAAATTTCTCGGATTCTTCCTCGCTGCGGAAACTTATGGTGACTTTCCTGCCGCTTCTCTTCACAGTTACGGCAGTATCTAGCCTGCCCGGCAGAAAATTTGCAATATGTGTCACCGCATGCACCTGGCCCCCTGCGTTGTGTAAGTTCCTAACCATCACTTCGGTCTCCCGAACGCTCATGCTGGAAGATAAAATTTTGTCCGCAAGCTCCTCTGGATTTTCCACATTCAACAAACACCTGGCATGGCCAAAAGATATTGACCTACTGCTGATCATCCGTTTCACGGAATCCGGCAAGGACAGGATCCGCAAAATGTTGGTCACGTGACTCCTGCTCCTTCCGAGTACAGCTGCCAGACTTTCATGTGTATGATTGCACTCTTCTATCAACTTCCTATATGACTCAGCCTCTTCCAATACCGTCAAGTCTTCCCGCTGTATGTTTTCTATGATAGAGATCTCCAGGCACTCCCTATCACTGACATTTTTGACAATCACAGGAGTGTCTGTAAGCCTGGCAGCGATGCTAGCCCTCCACCGTCTTTCCCCAGCAATTATTTCGTACCTGCTGCCTACGGCATCCTTTCTGACGATAATAGGCTGTAGGACCCCGTTTTTCGCTATAGAACGTGCTAACTCCTGTATCGACTCCTGATCGAAGCTTTGTCTAGGTTGAAACTTACCGGGACGTAGCAAGTTGACCTTAATGCTCACAGGAGACTCTGCGCTTGCGTCCAAAAGCGTCGGATGCTCGCTGCTCCCCTCACCCATAAGCTCCAGAATTCCCTTACCCAAAGACCTTTTCATTGTTTATGCTCCGTAATCAACCTGCCCTCCACTACCGATCGCTCACGATTTTTGCTCAACTGTGCCAGAATTTCCTTTGCTAAATGTATGTAGGACTGAGAGCCCGGACACTTGTAGTCATAGATTATTGCCGGCCTTCCATGGGACGGGGCCTCAGAGAGCCTCACATTCCTGGGAATTACGGTTTTATATACATTTTCCTTCAGGTGCGAGCGTATATTTTCCTCCACCTGCTCACTTAAGTTGTTCCTTCGGTCGTACATCGTAAGCAAGACCCCCTCTATTGACAGCGAGGAGTTAAGGCGCTTTTTCACGAGGTGTACAGTGTTCATCAAGTGCTTCAGACCTTCTAATGCAAAGAACTCACATTGCATTGGTATGATCACGGAGTGCGCCGCAACCAATGCATTTATAGTCAACAAGCCCAACGAGGGCGGGCAATCCACGAAAATATACTCATACTTATTCACGCACGACAGACGACTCTTGAGGACGAACTCCCTTGACTCCATTTGCGCCAACCCTAGCTCCGCGGCTGCTAAGTCTATAGTCGAAGGTACTATTGACAAATTTGGTATGCAAGTCTCCCTGATGCACCCCCATATCGGCACTCCATCGACCAGGACTCTGTATATGTCGGGTGACCGTGCAGACGCAGGGAGGCCCAAACCACTGCTGCTATTCCCTTGGGGATCTAGATCCAACAGAAGAGTGGGCTTCCCTACAACGGCAAATGCGGTAGCCAAATTGATGCTGGTGGTAGTCTTCCCCACACCACCTTTCTGGTTCACAATCGCAAAGACTTTGTTCATCGATACACTCCCCGCCACCCGAGATTATACGACAACACCCCGTGTTGTCACTTGATTTTTTAAACGGCTTACAGCTAAGTTTCACGTGAAACGTAGGGATTGCTAATCCCAAGTTTTTCCAAGAGCTTTATTTCTATGCTTTGCATTTCTTCTTGTGCTGCATGCTCATCATGATCATACCCCAATATGTGAAGCATGCCATGTATGAGCATATGGGAGAAATGGGCGGTTACTTCTATCTCCATTTCTCGCGCCTCGAGCACTATTTGGTCTATTGACAGGTAGATTTCTCCCAGACAGCAGTTTGGCGCTAGATCCTCGTAGTTGAAAGAGAGGACGTTGGTGGTCTTATTGACTTTCCGATAACGATAGTTCAACTCTTTGAGCAGAGCGTCTCCGGCAAGCACAATGAATACTCTTGGCCTATACTTCGCAACATCGAGTTCCGACAAGCACAGTCTGATGACGTTTTTCGCAAACACCCTGGGGCGGCTCACAAACTTACACCAGCCCTTTGCGTACACGCTAACCTCTATCACAGGCCGTAGTCACGTTTCCGTACAGTCCTTTCGCGCCGCCCGGACACCACTCCGCAATTTCCAGGAAACAGCGTCTGGCGACCTCACAACTTCTCTTTTTTCCGAAGAAACGCTGGTATATCGAACTCCTCACTTCCCCAGTTGAAAGGAGGGGCACTCTGAGGTTGCTTTGCACTGGGACAGACGCCGCTCAGCACATCTTCCTCAGGAAGACTCGGTCTATAGTAGGTCACCGCCTCGCTACCCTCTGCGCCTAGCTCGCCCCTGAGCTCGAAAGGACTGCGGACTTGGCGCTGAAGCTGCCTGTTGTGAATATTAGCATGCCCGTGGGCCGGTGCTGGGGTGCCGCAATCTATGCCAGTTGCGAGGACGGAAACTCTTATCTTGCCGCTGCTCTCTTCACTGAAGGTAGAGCCGAAAATTATGTTGGCGTTATCGTCAACCTCCTCTCTGATCCTGTTGGCAGCCGCGTCCACCTCAAATAGCGTAAGGTCCAGTCCCCCGGTTATGTTGATCAAAATCCCCCTTGCGCCCTTCATGGATATGTTATCAAGAAGAGGGTTGGAAATCGCCGCCTCGGCTGCGACAACCGCGCGGTGCTCTCCCTCGGCCTCCCCGGTGCCCATCATAGCCTTCCCCATCTCGCTCATCACGACCTTTATGTCAGCAAAGTCGAGATTGATCAGACCCGGCATCACCATGAGGTCCGTAATGCCTCTGACCCCAGTATGCAGCACCGTGTCGGCAAGTCTAAACGCATCAGCAAAAGTTGTATTCTCGTTGGCGAGCCTGAATAGATTTTGGTTTGGTATGATGATAAGGGTGTCTACGTATTTCTGAAGCTCCTCCAACCCAATGTCCGCGGTCTTCATCCTGTGCGCGCCTTCAAAGTGGAAGGGCTTGGTGACCACCCCCACGGTCAGAATCTTGCTTTCCTTCGCGGCTTTCGCTATCACGGGAGCGGCTCCAGTTCCTGTGCCACCGCCCATGCCTGCGGTTATGAAGAGCATATTGCTATCCGCAATCTCCTCCATGATCTCATCTATGGATTCCTCCGCGGCCCCTCTTCCTACCTCCGGCAGGGAACCCGCACCCAGTCCCTTTGTGAGGGTCATTCCCAGCTGGATCTTTTTTTCCGAGAGAGAACAGTCAAGTGCCTGCGCATCTGTATTGGCAACCATGAAGTTGACCCCTTGCAGAGATGACTGTATCATGTTATTCACGGCGTTTCCGCCGGCACCTCCCACACCCAAGACGGTTATCCTGGGACGTACAGTGGACTGGTCGGGCAGATAAACGTTCAAGGACATCGGCGCACGAAAAGTAAAGGCCAGCTGGCATACTACTACTTTCGCAAGTTGATGTAAACACCATAAGTTAGTCTGTAGACCGAAGAATGGGTCCATTTGTAATGATTTTGAAAGGTTTATGGGTCGATTCTAACATCTAACTTCTACCACATGCGGGCACTGTCGCGTGCAAGATCCCCAATCCCGTACAAAGTAACCAGTAGTGTCCGTGTAGGTGCGGAATATTAAATTTTAAACGAACAGATACGCGGAAAACGTGCAGTAATACCGCGAGCCTGTTGTTGTGGAGCCCGGAAAGACTAAATCTGCGGACTGCGTTGAATCCAGATCCAAAGTGGGGGGGGGTGTCCTTGGCGGCCATACTTGTGGTTCTGTATTGCACTGCGAGGGGGCATGACGGCTTCTGTCTACCGCGGGGGTATGGTAGGTTTGCGTAAAATGAGGCACGATTGCCATTAGATCATATGCCAAAGGTAGATCCGGGTGGTTCCAGATTCCGTAGCGCCGAATGATCCGTTTGAGCGATGGGCCACGATCTCCGCGTTTGTAATACTCCGATGAAATCGCGGCAAACGATACATATTCCGCGACTTCAGCCCTTTGAGATCGACAGTTTTGATCCTGCTAATCTGCCCCATGACGTGGGTGTGCTGTCGGAAAATCCCTGCTATAGACCACGCTTGCGCATTGCTACTTGCCCATGTAGTTGTTGGTTAAGACTTTTTCCTTAAAAGGCTGTCCCTCAGCGTCACGGCATGTGTCATGCTCTGAGTTTGGCATGTGTGCAGCGCTTTCTAATTTTTGATGGGTGACAGTTATGGAATCTATTAGGCGGGTGGCCATGCATGACAAGGCTACCAGAGTACGGATATTGATTGTGGCTTTTGGGGTCTTATGTTTTCCTCTGCAGGCTCTGTCTGATGATAGCACTTTGCCGAAGCAACCGACACAAAAAGGGCGTGTGTATTTCAGCGGGGCTTACAAAAATAGCTTTCCCAACTTTGGTGCTTTGGACGTGAACGAGCAGGCGTCTTTCATGCCGAATGTGAAGACAGTCACCAAGATGAGCATGAAAGAGGGTGTTATTGCCGATACAGGCAACTATCTATCTTTTGCAGACTACCGACAGCCCTTCTACAACAGCGATTATCTTGGATTCTCCGCTGGTATAGGCTACAGCATCGGCCCTGTGAGACTAGAGCTTGTAAGGGCGCACAGCGAGTTTCAAGTAAGGGGTAATATTGGGATGGCAAATAAGGAGAATGCATCCAATATCGCGCTGGTGAGGGATATGGTCATACTACCAGACAACTATGTGGTTGTGAAAAACAAGAAAGTAGGTATTTCTTCTGTAACTTTCAGTGTTTGCTATGACATGAAGGACATTGGGCCGGCAGTTCCGTACGTGTGTTTGGGGGCCAACGGCAACTTGTTGGATCTGCTTGACACTAGGAAGGTCTCCTACGGATACCAGGGTAAAATGGGTGTTGGCATCAAGCTGACGCCAGACACAGTGTTGTTTTTTGGGGGACACTACGACGGTATCTTCAACCGTCACTTTGACCCCATAGCGCTTACCATCCCCGAGCAGTTTAATAGGGTGCCCAAGCCCTCGGCAGCCAAGGCTGATATGAGGCTTACATATCTCGGTGGGGAACTGGGCATCCGACACGCGTTCTAGAAGGATCTCCGCCTGGTGCCTAAGCTGAGCGGAGACCAAATAACGGAATTGCACAGTGTTCCGACTGTAAGATTCTCTACTAATGCACTTGACGCGCGCATGATACGGGGGTAAATACTTGCTCGTTAGGTGTGCTCGCTGTAGCGACGGGCCTGTTGTGCTGTGCTTTAGTGTTGGGGATTCAGATGAACTTCTTAAGGTATCTTGCTGTCTCTTTTATCGGTCTGTCCTTGGTTCATTCGTCGTCCGCTGATGCCGGTGTCCTGGATAGCGTGGTAGACAGCCTGCGCGGGTTGTACGTAGACGCCATCTACAGGCCTGCTTCCCCACTCTTCAGCGACTTGAAGGTAAGGGGGCCCTTTGGAACTGCGGTCCATGCCCTACCCCTGAGCGAGGTGAAGTCTGGGGTGAGGGTCCTTTACGATGAGGGCAGGTTCAAGAAGAAAAGTAATGGTGATAGTAATGGCTGCGCTGGAGGTACGGCCGAGAGTGGGAGCAATGGCAGCGACAGTAGGTGCAAATATCCACAGCCGCCTGCGTGTATAACCGAGTGTAGGCAGATGGCCGTTTCTGGCCCGCCTACGTGCTTGTGCTTGGCGGGTGTGGGTTCGGTGCGAGGATTGGATTTTGAACGACATGGCTCCAGGGTACTGGCGAGTGCAAACGACTATCGCTGCAACTTGTCTGGGTTTGGCCTGGCCCTGGGGTATCCCGTGGGCAACGTTAGGGTTGAGCTGGAGATGTCTGGGCAGAGGTTCGATGTTGAACGTGGCTCCCACGAGCTGACGCGCTACAGAAAAGAGGAAGAGGCGGAGCACGGGTACTCCGTGGTGCACATGAAGCTCGCCGGCGACCCGGGTAAGCCGCTTGCGCACGTAGGCGGGGGTGGTTCCACTGCGACAGATCCAGCGGCGGCACCGCCTGAAGATGAGGCTGCGGTTGTAGTGAAGGACGACGGAATTCGTCTCTGTTCGGTAGTTGCGAGCCTGTGTCGCGATTTCAAGCTCAGTACGGGGGACAACATTTCGCCTTATGCTTGTGCGGGGTTTGGATTTGAGAGGCTAGGGATGTTTGGCACCAGCACTCGGCGTGTTGCCTATCAAGCGAAGGCTGGCGTGACCTACAAGCTGCGGGGCGGGATGGATGGGTTTGCGGGCGTTTTCTATCGCAGGCTGCGTGGCAGCAAGGAGGTGGTTCTGCCGTGGAGCAACTTTGAGGTGATTAGTACCGTTATTCCTGCTAAGGCTGGGGACACCAGTGATAGTATCATGCCTGTAGATCTGCTGTTGGATCTAAATGTTGCGTATTTTGGGGCAGAGGTCGGCATACGGTTCTCGCTGTAGGGGTTGTTGGGGCTGCGCGGCGGCAGTTGCCCGCGTCCCTGCCTGCCGGTCCACCGCAGCGGCGTTTGATGTGGGTGCGGTGCCGCGAGTCCTTAGAAGTTTGCTTTTTGGTTTCTTTGTGATATCCTGCGCTCTCTTCTGGTCGTTGTGAACTATGTCGTCTTTTGCCGATCTGCGGGCGTTCTTGGACTTCCTAGAGAACAGGGGGGAGGTCGTCCGGGTGTGTGCGGAGGTGTCTTCGGTTTTGGAGACCACAGAAATCCACAGGAGGCTTGTAGAGGCACGAGGGCCTGCCGTTCTTTTTGAAAATGTGGTGACTGAGCATGGCGCCTGCAATATGCCGCTGCTGGCCAATCTCTTCGGCACTGTAGAGCGGGTGTCGCTTGCGTTGGGTGTGGGGCCTGCCGGCCTGAGGGAAATTGGGAGGCTGCTGGCCTTCCTAAGGTCACCGACTCCTCCCGAGTCTTTTCGGGACCTACTCAGCATGATACCTGCTCTACGCAGCACGGCTGCCGCGCGTACCAAGGTTGTGCGTAAGGCTCCCTGTCAGGAAATAGTGATGACAGGCGATGATGTTGATTTGAGCAGCCTACCCGTCCAAACTTGTTGGCCCGGAGAACCGGCACCGCTTATCACCTGGCCTGTGGTTGTGACCCGTGGCCCTTCCGCGTCCCGCGAGGATAACTTCAATCTCGGAGTATATCGCATGCAGGTTCTGAATCGGAATTCCACTATCATGAGATGGCTCAGACACAGAGGCGGGGCACAACAGTATTTTCGGTGGGTCAGAGAGGGGAGGGGGGATTTCCCTGCAGCCGTTGTTATCGGATCCGACCCCGCAACGCTAATTGCCGCGGTCACCCCAGTTCCCGACACCATGTCCGAATATCAATTTGCGGGTATTTTGCGCAAGAAACCCACCGAATTGGTAGAATGTATAACGGTGCCTCTGAAGGTTCCTGCCAATGCGGAGATAGTATTGGAAGGGCTGGTAAGTGCGGAGGAATTGCTGGAAGAAGGGCCATATGCTGACCACACAGGGTACTACAACAGCGTGGAAAAATTTCCCAAATTCACCATTCAGGCCATGACTATGCGCTCTTCCCCTATATACATGAGTACGTTCACCGGGAGGCCTCCTGATGAATGTTCGGTGTTAGGGGAAGTTCTTACGGAATTGCTAATTCCTATGTTGATGTCGCAGTGTCCCGAGATTGTGGATTTTTGGCTCCCCCCGGAAGGGTGTTCTTACAGGGTGGCGGTAGTTTCCATAAAGAAGGCATACCCCGGACACGCGCGGAAAATCATAATGGGGATCATGTCATATTTAAGGCAGTTTTTGTATGTAAAGTTTGTCATCGTGGTGGACGACGACATATGTGTGAGGGACTGGAAGGACATAGTGTGGGCGATGTCTACCAGAATGGATCCCGCGAGGGACACGATGTTTATTGAGCGATCTCCGATTGACTACCTTGACTTTGCGTCCCCGGAAGAAGGGCTGGGCAGCAAGGTCGGATTTGATGCCACGAACAAAATGTACCCTGAGACCACCAGACTTTGGGGTCGACCCATAGAGATGAGCGAAGACATTGTACACAAGGTGGTGTCTAGGTGGCAGGAGTACGGGCTTGGCGACGTTGCGCTAAAGACTTCATGATTTCGGGTTTTTGCTACAATATCTGCTGGCGATTGTAACGTGGTGCCACTCACACCCTGGACGTGAGTGGCAGAGCTGCGCCGCTTGCGCGTGGTTCCTAAGTTGCGATTTTGGCGGAAAAACAACGTTAAATGTGCAATTTTGTGTCCATTTTGCGATGAGGTTCTTAGGAATTTTTTCATCTTTGTGTGCTAGGCTCGCCCAGATGTGTCCTCTAGACGGGCACTTGCGGTGTGTTGTGCATGTGGGGTGTATGTGGCCAGGGTAATGTACGGCGTAGTTGTTGTGGGGGCACTGTGTTTGCTCTCGACGACTGTTCAGAGTTCTGCCGCTCCTCGCATACCGCACTTCTATGCAAGCCTTACCTTGGGTCCGACCGTAGGTCATGTCGGTAAATTTAAGCTTGACGACTACGGGGGAGAAGTCAGGGGGGTGGTACCCTACGCAGGCTGCAACAGGAAGGAGATCGTGTCTGGGAGCTTCGACTGGTTTAAGATTCAGGACACCCCCGGCGTGCAATGGAAGAATTATGGTTTCACTGGCTTGCAAGCCACCCTGGGGCATCACGTCCGAAATGGTGTGCGGGTAGAGGTTGAGCTCACGCACGAGCGGCACTACACTCTGGGGAGAGACGAGGATGGGAAGGTCGCGGCTGGTGGTAGCAAGTACTTTGCGCTAGTTGGGGATACCGCGGCAATGGTGCGAGATCCTGTCTACCTCGAGAGCGCACTGCGGAGCGACGGTGCGTTGTCAGAAATTGAAACGCTGGATCAGCTCCGTAGGTACTTGAGAGAACATGTGGCGCGTGGTGTGCATGGGCAGCAAGAAGAACGCGCTGTGCGTTACACACCCCCGGGGATAGCCGCTGAGGTGGCTCACAAGCTTGAGGTGCTGATTAGGGAAAAGAGACATGCGGCCTCACTTGCCAAGGCGTCCGCGGTAGAACAAGTGGTGGTAAGGCTTGGGACATCTGCTGTGGGCTTGGGCATGGCTACTGCTGGAGTAGCAGTTGGAATTTTTGGCTCGGTGTTGGGGGGGCTACTGGGAACACCAGTGGCAACACCCTTGAGGGATACCGCGCAGCGCCTGATACGGGCTGCTGCCACCCCACCCCACGAGGATGCTGCCATCCGGGATCTGCGCGACATGGAAGAGCAAGGCAAGGTCATGTTGTCACGTGCGGTAGCCGTTATTCTAGAAGGCGGTGCGGTCATAGTGATGGCTCCCGCGATCAAAAAGACGGTCGCGATGGTGAATGTGTGCTACGACTTCCATCGGTGGTGGTTCCACCAATGGGGCATGTACCCGTTTGTGTGCGGTGGAATTGGAGGGGCGCTCATGAACTGGTCGGGGAACAGCGTCAACAAGCTGAATTACGGAATCAAGGGCGGGTTGAGCTATCGCTTCTATAGGAACGTGACCGGGCTCGTTAGTGTGTCTTACGGAGGTACGGCGGGGTGGGAAAGAACGCCGCGTTTGACGATGCCTGTGCTACATATGCTCGACGGCACAACTACCCGTGGCGACAGGACGGCACCTCCTGGCAAAACAAAGGGGCAGCTTAAGACCTCCATGGGGCTTAGCACCCTGGGAGTTGGGGTGGGGATCAGGGTAGGGTTCTAGGACCTGCACTGCAGCCTCCCGTTTTCTTAGCCTTGACTCAGCTGTGCTCCAGCTGCCTGTTGGCCTCGCACTCGTTCATAGATGAGCTGATGTCCATTGCCGCCCAACAGCGGAGCTCCTTCTTCCTGGTCTGCGCCGTTTCCTTCGAAAGGCGATAGACCTTCCTGCTGTGGTGTGTGATCCGAAGAACCTGACGGCCCGGGAGTAGTGCCTGCCGCCGCCACAATAGGCACTACTCCCGCCTGCCCCCCATCACCTGCCTGTCCGCTGTTTGACAATACCTGCAGCAACACTTCGGCGTCTGCTGTACGACGGCCATGCGCTTTCAATTCCGAGATGAGCGCGGGTTTCATATTCAAATATGCAGTGATACCTATTCCCAATCCATCCGCTATCTTTTTGTTACGGGAATGCACCAAATGCGCTATCCCAATGGCTAGAGTGTAGAGCACGGTTGCAATAACTGCAATCACGGCCAGACATGAGTCTATCCCACGAAGTGCAGGAGATACCACGCCCGAGTGGTAGCCAACTGCAGCTACTGCAAGCAATGGTACCATCAGCAGCGCTAAGCATGTCAGGGCCATCACACCCTTTTTATACTTGTGCCGGTATGCCAGAACTGCAAGGCGGACGCACACCACCAGCATAAAACTGTACATAATCGACGCCGCCAAAGCACCCTCACTTGCAGGCAGGAGGATATGCGCAAAACTTGCGGAGAAAATTGGTATCAAAACGGCCATACAGACAACGAGCTTTTTGGTCTTGTGATTTGACCCACTCAGGAGAAGCACCTTGTGTTCTAAGCTTTCTTTTTGTGCCCCTGACGTGAACTCCCCGCCCGCATCAGAGTACTTAAGCTCTGGGATGGATCCAACACTTTTGGCGATGCGGATGAAGTCTTGCTTCAGAGCCTCATCATTACCAAACATCATGCTACTAGGAGAAAAGCGTTGCAAGTACCTTTTTTTGTACAGGGATGCCTGCCAACGCAGTACTCCCAAGTCGTAACTTGCACTATTGTTTCTGCCGCGACTTGTAGCCCAGAATGCCAGAGGCATGATGGGGAGCACTAACGTGAGTAACACGCTACTAACGCACCGAATCGTCTTTTCCTGCTCCGAAAGCAGCTCCCACTTCTCCATGTAAAACACGGAGTCTATAATTTTTTGTTTGAGTGGCTTCAGAGATGGGTCGTACCTCGCAATCAGAAACCTGCCGTCTGCTGCTTGTGCCCCAGTTTCGTTGTGGCCCTCTTCAGGTAAGCGCGCTCCGGTTGTCAGACGCGACAGAATGCCGCACATGTTTTTTGTTGCATATGGCGTGGACAGATAGGACCTTAAGACCTCAAAGTTCATATGAGATGCCTCGGCACTGTATATAAGAACGACCGAGTCCCGCGAAACAAAGACAGGAGACCGCCTTAGGAAGACAATGGACATCGGATCTACTCCCCAGTATTTAGTCAGTAGCAGGCCTTCCGGCTCGCTACACACTACCCTAGGCACCAATCCAACTGATAACAGCGATTTCAGGGCTACCCTGACGTCTTGAGGCTTTGTGTCGAACAGAAAAAACACTCTACTGAGCAGCTCTCCGTCCCAATCCAGAGCCGGTACCTCCGACCCGTAACTAGCGGCGGGACCCGCCATTTGCATTTTTGACAGCATCTCAGACACGGGAGCGACGCCGCGTATCACATTCCCGCGCCGTATAAGCCCTTTAGGCGGCAAGAAAAGCGCAAACCTCCTGCTCAGCTCTTCCGCAGAGTATGCCGCCTCGCGCTCGCGCAGCACATTCACCCTCTTGGTGTATTGCACGTTGCAAAAAATCTTGGGCACGGCGCACATGCTCACCCAGGACGGGGGGCAGACGCCACGCATCATCCCACAGTGTGTCATACATTACAAAATTTGGCAAATATTTTTAACTTTTACCATATGCCCTCGCGGTGACTACAGGGAGGATCGGCACGCGCTGCTCGCTCTATCCTTGCCGTATTAATGTGCTAATGGCGGTCGTGCACAGCAGTCCGACGCAGGGCAAAACTCCAGAGCAGGTTGGTGGGATAGCACGTGGCCAAGCTGCCCTGGCGTGCTATCACGTTTTCCCCTGCAGCGGCCGGTTCAGAAAACAGCTAGCCCGAAGAGTTAATTGAGCACCCTGCCGCAATACGGACACACTGGGTTCTTGCCTTCGACGATCTTGACGTACACCCTGGGATGGCCGGAATACAAACCTTCCGCGTCGTTCCCGTCACAGTGCACAGTCCTGCTATTCTTCGTTTTGTCACTCATAGCGTACTCACACGTTGCATGCATTATTTGCTACCACGAAGGCTGTCAGAAGATACGCGGGCTCTTTGCCGCGTGCACCCACACGTCAACCAGCACCTTAGTAAGAACTACCGCGGATAGCATGGAACACACTATGCCCACCCCCAACGTCACGGCGAAGCCACTCACCGACGCACTGCCCACAATAAACATTATGACAGCAACTATCAGCGTAGTTATATTAGAGTCAAATATTGTAGCCATAGCATTCTTAAAACCCCGGTCCACAGCTAGTCTCACCCTCCTTCCTGCGCGTATTTCCTCCCGGATGCGCTCAAAGATCAGTACGTTCGCATCTATGGACATACCTACAGTAAGTGTCATACCAGCAATGCCGGAGAGAGTCAATGTGGCCCCTATTAACGTCATCACGAGGAGCACAAACACTATGTTGAAAATTAGTCCTATAACTGCGAAGATTCCTAGCACTCCGTAGAATGCGACGACGAACGCGGATACCGCCAAAACAGACGCGATCACGGCTATTCTGCCCCTGGATATGGAATCGGCACCCAGGCTTGGACCTATCACTCTTTCTTCTATTACGCGCAATGGTGCTGGAAGTGCCCCTGATTTCAACAATATGGCCAGCTCTTTGGCTTCTTCAAGACTGAACCTGCCGCTTATTTCTCCGCTGCCACCCAGTATAGGCTCCCGTATTGTGGGTGCGGTTAGCACGACATTATCAAGTACCGCAGCGAAAGGCTTGCCCGAGTTTTTCCTGGTGATGTCAGCAAACTTCTTCGTTGCTGCGCTATTAAACTTAAAGTGAACAACTGCCTTGCCCAAGTTGTTTAGCCGGGCACTTGCGTCCACAAGAGAATCGCCACTGATCTCCACTTTTTTCAGCACCGGATACATATTCCCCGCCGCGTCGCCCAGGAGATGTGTTACCACTGGATCGATGTCGGCTAGGCTTTTTACATTCTCAAGCAGATGGAAAGTGAGTTTCGCAGTTTTCCCTATGAGCGACTTGATGCTTCTGGTGTTATGCACGCCAGGTACCTGCAGTGAAATTTTGTCCTCCCCCTGACTTTTTATCGTAATCTCCTTGGTGCCCGACTTGTCCAGCCGTCGCTGTATGTTGCTAATGGAATCGGAGACTATTTCCTTCAGGAGTGCTTTGTTATAGTTTTCTTTGAAGGAAATCAGTAGACCGGCAGGGGAACTGGACATAGTCAAACTGCTGCGGATAAAGGGTCTCAGACGCGCCAAGTCACCCTGATCTACGAGTGAAAGCACTACAGCATCTTTACGTACGTATGACCTGCTATAAGGAATCTTCTCCCTATCCAGAAAACCCTGCAGCTCGTCACCTAGGTTATACAGTCTCTCCTTAAGGTGTGTCTCAAAATCAACTTCCAGCAGCAAGTAAACCCCGCCTTGTAGATCAAGACCCAAATTCGCTTTCTTTTTCGATATAAGGAAACGGGAGTCTACAAAATTAGGCACCACCAGACACACCGCGATGGTGCACAATATGAGCGCAGCTATCAGCCTGCCTAGTAGTTGCATACGCTACCGTTATGTGGTATGGATGCATTATCTTCGATCCAAGTCAGTCCGAATAGTGATTTCATGCAGCGTTTCAAAATTTCCTCAACGTTTAGTCCTTCGGGCGACCAACCAAGTGCGATCAGCAAGTTAATAAGCGGAATTAAGCGTGGGGTCAAGGAGCAAACTCTTCTTGGTGTCACGGGATCCGGCAAGACCTTCACCATGGCCTCCGTCGTGGAGGCCATGCAGTGCTCCTCAATAATAATCGTGCACAACAAAACGCTTGCTGCGCAGCTATACGAGGAGATGCGATCCTTCTTCCCGGAAAACGCAGTCGAGTACTTTGTGTCATACTACGACTACTACCAGCCCGAGGCGTACATTCCACAAAGCGGCATGTACATCGAAAAGGATGCCCTGATCAACAACAAAATTGACATATTGCGACACTCTGCAACCAGATCACTGTTGGAAAGAAAGGATGTCATAGTGGTGGCCAGTGTGTCATGCATATATGGTCTAGGGTCGCCAGAACTCTACTCAGAGATGACCATACCCGTTTCTTTAGGGATGAGCGTGGATATGAGCAAGCTGCGGGGGCTGTTGTTGGAACTGCAGTACAAAAGCAGCCAGAAACTTGAACGGGGGAACTTTAGCCTGCTAGATGACAAGCTAACCATTGCACCTTCGCACTACGAGGATCGTGTGTGGCGAATTGCGTTCGTTGGTGACAGGATAAGCTCCATACAGGAGGTGGACCCACAGTCAGACCTGGTGACGCTGGAATTAGATAAGGTGGTGATATTTCCCAACAGTCACTACGTTACGCCCAGGCCAACGTTGCTACAGGCGATTACGCGTATAGAGGAGGAATTGGATGAGTGCGTATACCACTTCAGGAGGTGCAACAAAATCCTAGAGGCGGAGCGGATTTTAGAGCGGACAAAGTTCGATATAGAGATGATGCGAGAAACAGGCACATGTAAAGGCATTGAAAACTACTCGCGCCACCTGTGCGGTAAGGAAGCGGGGGAACCTCCGAACACCCTTCTGGATTACCTTCCAGAGGAGTCACTTATGTTCATAGACGAGAGTCACATGACTGTACCTCAGATACGGGCTATGTACAACGGAGACCGGATGCGAAAAGCGAATCTGGTCAACCACGGCTTTAGGTTACCATCGGCGCTAGACAATAGGCCGCTGACCTTTGAGGAATGGGAAGACAGAAAAACAACAGTGGTCTACGTTTCCGCAACTCCAGGGCCATACGAACATGAACAGACTAATGGGGTATTTGCGGAGCAGCTAATCAGGCCCACGGGGCTTCTGGACCCTGTGTGTGTCGTAAAAAAAGCAGATGGACAAATCTACGATGTGGTGTGTGAAAGCAGACTGACGGTGGATAAGGGCTACAGAGTCCTCATTACGACCCTGACCAAGAAAATGGCGGAAAATTTGGCTGAGTACATGAGTGAGCTAGGAATAAGGGTCGCGTACTTGCATTCGGACGTAAAAACCCTGGAGAGGATCAAGATAATAAGCAGCCTGAGACTGGGGGAAATAGATGTACTGGTTGGGGTTAATCTTATGCGTGAGGGGCTGGACATACCGGAGTGTGCACTCATTGGTATATTAGATGCTGATAAGGAGGGGTTTTTGCGTTCCACTACCTCACTCGTACAGACCATGGGTAGGGCCGCTCGTAACGCTGATGGGAGAGCAATTTTATACGCAGATACAATGACCGGATCCATGCTCAGGGCGATCGAGGAGACCAATCGTAGACGAGAAATACAACAGGAGTACAACCAGAAGCACGGTATTGTTCCCAAGACCATCAGTAAGTCTGTCATGACGGGTCTCAGCGAACGTACTAACTCCCGCAAGACACAGTCACGGGTTGCCGAGCCCTCCGCGCTGCCGCCCACACCTGCAGACGTTGCTGCGCTGTACAAAGAAATGCTGTCATGTGCGGAAAACCTAGATTTCGAGAAAGCCATGAAATTACGCAATGAAATCAAGCGTTTAGACTCCTCACGGTAATGTGCCGTGCAGTGGCGGATTCACCCAGCAACTCAAGTACCAAGTAAGCTTTTGTTAAGCGTTTGTCCCTAAAAGCTCTGACTTTTTCGCCGTCCTGGCGACGTTAAGATTTGTTCAGTAGAAAAATACGTGACCGTGGATCTAGGACATAATCATTTGTGGGTAGATTCCTTGACCATAGTTTTTGTGCTTGAACGCGTCAAATGGACGGTGTGACCGGGGGAATCTATGCTCTGGTGTGGGGCCAGTTAGTCTGTAGCGTCAGCTAGCGCGCTTTGCGCCGCATTTTCCCAGTGGACATCATCGGATGGTATCCGAGAGCAGTACTGGGTTCATTTTTAAAAGCGGGGATTCTTTAGGTAAAAATTCTGCGCGCCTTATGTAGTGTGTCCGGACAGGACGCACTTGCATTGGCGCGGCGGTCATGCTCGCAGGAGACTGGCCGATCTGGCAACCGGCGCACTCAGTGCGACGGTTGCCGCTACAGAGGGGTTGCGGCCCCTCAAGGTATTGTGCTTTAATTTTCAGGTTTTACATATGATATATTTCGACAACGACAGCCTCCGTGAGGCATTTAGCAACGGGGGTATATACATACACTCTGATCCGTACTGGGGACACAGATTTGTGGATGGCCAGATCAAGGAGGGGATGTTTTCCATTGATCACCTATCGCCAGTAAATTTTCGTTCTGATACGGAAAGCGGCGTAATTAGCTTTGAGCGCATGCCGCATACGATGCTTTCCTACCTCGCTGAAGACACATCCGGCAAGAATGTACCCGAATTTAATACTTACGGGGCCTTTAGATACAAGGACCAGGAGTTGGCAGAACTGCTGCATATCACTTACAGTGAGCACACTTACGGTCCCGCCAAGGAGGGGGAGCCATCTCCAATTAGTCCATCTTCTGCAATGAAAAGTGGTTTTTCCGTATTTGCCAGCGACGCAGGGGGTATTGTGGCCTCTGACGGAGGGACTGTGGTATTCCGAGCACCTGTGCAGGAAGGACAAGTTTTGGATGTGATTCTATACCTACCACCGAACATAACTCCGCAGGAGATGGCGCGACCTAACGCGGTGGATGAAGGGGAGGAAACACACGACTCAACAGACTCTACAGACTTACCAGGCGACGATTATCATGTACAGGGTGAGTCGGACACGCCTGCCTATGAGCCACAGTATGCTGCCGAACAAGCGTCAGACGAAGATACACCCGAAGAAGATGTTCCTGCCTGAAGACGACTAGGGCATTTTTTGTGCCTGGAGGGACTGTGCTGCACAGTGGGCAAAAAACTGACTGCCCGGGCGTGCCCGGACTCCTAGTCATGTCCTATCAGGGTTCAGAAGACAGCCATAGGGTGAGCTTTTAGTTTCATATAGGTTTAAAATGATATACTTCGATCACAATTACACAGACTCCAGCAACTACACAGACCCTAGCGACGGCAATGTATACTTGCACATTGATCCATACTCGGTGTTTCAAAGTGATGGTGACATAAAGGAACACCGGGTCGACTATTTTTGTCCTGCGACATTTACGCGCAATGATGATGATACCGTGCATTTCAAGGCTAGTGCGGTATTTGCCGATCCTGACAACTCCGATATTTACCGGGACTTTGTCATGTCCGGAGACTTGGAATACCTCAGTTACTACGAAGCAAAATTGCGTAATTTTGTGTACCTAGAAACCCAATATGCGCCAAAAGAGCAAGATGAAGTTACAGCCAATGATGCACTGTCATGGTATCACCGTGGCAGCGTTGTGCCGTTGGAAGGGCGTATCAGCTTTGAAGACCGCAGATCAGTTGTGTTCCAACATCCCGATATCGCGGAGTTAATTTTGCGAGTGCCTCAAGATATGAGGTCCCCGCATGAATTTGTGATGCAGGTGCCTGAGGCGTGCTAGCGAAACTTCTGTCACAACAAGTCATCGCAGTCATTGGTGATGCATCACAAGTTACTATGCGGATGGAATGTGTCTTGGATCCTGACCAAAGGCCGACTTGATGCGTAGAAGGCATGCTGAGCCACTCTTCCCCCGCGGCTATGTCTGAGTTTTCTCCATGGTGCAGCGGCTGCGGGGAACCTCGCACTTGCTAGAAGAGAAGCACAGGCAGACTAATCACAAGCGCTATCAATGCGTTTGTTAAAACAAAGAACACAGGAGCAAATCATGAAAACGTTTCTCAGATATTTTCGGGATCCCACTAAGAATAGAGAATTCAGGGCCGCCATTTGGTCTTGGTTGTACAGCTTGAACGCCTACAATCCGTCTGGGGGCGATGATGTTGGGGGCCAAGGCACGAAACGGCCTCCAAGAAGCAAGAGCACTCGTTCTTTTGGTAATGACATTCGGCACTAAGAAGTACTAGACCTGAATGCGCTCAGGTAGTTGTCTGTTGGCTGTTACGCCATGGGGTTCGCCGTGGTAGGGCGGCCAGCAGTTCGTTTTTATTGGTGGAGGCTAGAATGATAGATTATCCAGATTTTGCTTTGGCTCATGAGCACTGTGCTCAACAGACTACGGAAGGTTATGGACAAACGAACGCCAACATCCTACAAAACTTCTACGCCAGTGAGGCTTCCATAGCATTACTCATAGAAAACGACGCAGCGCCACCAATCGAAGAGGCGCGGCTCCACCCCATAGAGAACTTCACGACGACACACAACTGGCCCCGTTGCCACAGCATGCCACTACAGCAGGAACTTCAAACCCAGTTCTAAGGCGAGATAGGAAAAGTCGAAATGTGCACGCACCTTATCCCTGTATCCTGCCCTGGGGATGGTGTCATCCAGCAACGCCTGTGTGGGGAACTCGTAGTTGCTATCTCCCATGACACCAAAGTAAGTCCCGTCGGCGAACAACGTAATCCCTCTACGCAATTCTATGCTCAGCCCAGACTTCAGTTGATGCGCTAACCTGAGCGCCCCGTAGCCTGGAGAGGTCTCCATGAGACTACCTCCGAGCCCAAGGCAAGAGTACGGCTTTACCCGATGAGGAAACCCCGACCACAGGGGCGGAAAGTCGTAGCACGCATTCAGAGTCACGGAAGTAGCACCTACGGCCGAAAGCTCTACAACCTCGGCACCTTCCACCACCAACGCGAGCCCCTTAGCTACCAAATCCTTTTCATGCCTGGGCAACTGCTTAATCATAGATGCCACATAAAGGGGTAAAAGGGGCACTACTCGGCTCCCTATGCCTGTCCCCTGACTGTGCGCGGATGACACAAACAGCCTATACAACGCCACGTCCCGTGACATCATACTACTCTGGTACGGGGCGGCCCACTTTGTTGAGGAGTCGGAAGTACTCTTGGCCTCCATGAGAGAAGCTCTATGCATTAGCGTACCTAGGCTCACGGGCTCGTTCATGTAGTGCGGGAAAAAGAAAAGCTTCTTGATGGTCTCAACATGCTTCTGCGACTGATCGTCAGTACTGCTTCTGGAGGAAGAACCACTACTTTCTCCTAATGACCCCCCACCAGCCAACTGTTCTGCGGTTTCTAAAACCCACTCAAACTGTTCTGAAAACTCTCCTATCCGCCCTTGGCC
The DNA here is from genome assembly GCA_052043535.1 of Anaplasma sp. Lineage (GTDB taxonomy): Bacteria > Pseudomonadota > Alphaproteobacteria > Rickettsiales > Anaplasmataceae > Anaplasma. Next base: position 24,803 of record JBQEQW010000012.1, on the reverse strand, counting down.
AGAACGCCCAACGATCAGATATTCCCGGAGTCTGGTGAGATCCTGTAGGGATAACGAGTCTAGGAACTCCGCGAGCCGGCTTGTATCGTCACTCAATGTGGCGACTGCCGCGTCTCCGAGTAACAGGAAAACATTGTCCTGTCTTGAACCTGCCCTGTGAGGGTAGCTGACCACTCCAAACCGGTTGCGACTCCCCTCAACTTCCAATCGTACCCTACCGCCTCTGGAGTAACCCAAAGCCCATCTGACGCGGTTTACGCTGTGATTCCTGAACCTGATTTTTGTATCCCAGCTTCCCCACTCGAAGGCTGATGCAGAAGGTGAAGCGACGTCGCGGTCAATATCGCCCTGGTCCCAGCCGTGCTTGTAGGGCAGAATGCCACCGTTGGACCACCCGTACCCGGTTCCGAGCTCAAAATCCCGTATGTAGCCTACAGCGAGGCCGTACCCAAAGCCCGCGTACAACCGAGGGGTACCCCCACCACCTGGGCTCTCAAGCGCACCAGACGCAGATAACGCCCTGAGGGAGAAGATGCAACCAACCAGCGCTGCACATAGGGCGCATCCCACACGCACAGCGCCAAACAAACCGCCGTGGCCACTCACCGCGTATATACCCACACAAACCCCTGCCCCCTCATACAAGAAAATACAGATCTATGCAATGAAAATGCGGATATTTAAGTCTCCTGCATGACTGCGTTTTGGGGCGCGGATGAGGTATAAAAGGCACACAAAACCGGTGTGCACGCAATCCGCGCGACATTTTTCGTGTATCATTGCTTAACAACTTTACCGAAGCTCCCCAACCTTGGCCGGAACCAGGTACTCATGCGCTATGTTGTGAGCAACCTGTGCGTCTTCATCTCCTAATGCGGAAGGATCTGGCCATGGGTACGTCGGGATAACGCTCGCGGCATACGCAGGGGAAGTGCGCCGCTATCAAGCCTCTGCAGGGACGGTCCTCAGTATCGCGCAAGGACATATTACAATGCTGCCACTTCGTCCATGCCCACCGCATTCATTTCAGAAAGAAGTTCGAAAAATATTAATATTATAAAAAACGCCGCCAAAAATACCTGCGCCCAGATAGAAAGCCCGCGCTTATGACAGTGCGTTGTTGCATAGAGTTGGGGGAGCGGATGTGTGAACACATATAACTTTCGACATAGAGGGGAGAACTGCAACGTTGCTTTGAGGCTTTTGTGAGAATCTCCCCTGCGCTTCTGTTTAGGTTCTTGCTCATGCGAGGGAAAAGTACCGACCCGGTGGACGCTCACCATGGCCCACACAGCATCGACAACAAAGTGCGGAGCCACGCCTCCTCGCAGAGAAAGGCAGACCCCTGCACCTCCACTTCACAGCGGACCGCCCTCCCCGCTGGGAAAGGGCGGCCGACTGCCAAGTCTGGGAACCACTATCGCAGTAGGTTCCTGTTTTACTAAAGGCCGCTCCAACTCCAACTAACTGACAACTTCCTGCTCAACTTCCACAGGAGTTGATGGCTGCTCCCCGTTTTTACTGGTTTCACCATCACTGTCAGTGAGTTGGCCTCCCCCTGAACTCCGGCTATTCTCTTCTTTTGGTGCACCAGCGCTGCTGGAGACAGCAGAAGAGACCAACACCGGCGATGCGTGAGACGGACCACCAGATGCCCCACGTCCATGTGTTTCATGAGGCGCCCCATTGCCGCTTTCAGCGCTGCTCTCGGTCTTCGGTGCCGTACCAACAGCCTCAGATTCGGTAGCTTCAGGAACTACAGCCACAGGGCCAGCCTCCTCTATTTCGACGGTCTTAGTAAACGTCACCCTCGCAGTTGCTGGGGGGGTGATGAATTCCACCGCATCACCGTCAGTGCCGTTCAACAGGAACGTCATGGCACCAGATGGCCCTTCGAAAACGGAATGCTTGCCTTCGATCTCTTGATCGCCTGAATAGGTATCGAAGATGTACAGACTCCCATTATTAATCTCGACAGGAGTTGTGCTTTGCTGCTTACAGTCGGTACATCCGCCTGAGTCACCATTAGCCACGGAGAGCACGAGTGCGGTTGGAGACCACACCCCCTCAACTCGCCTACCTGGCCCTTCACCATCGCCGCTACACGCGCAGGTGTTAAAATAACCACTTTCATCTATGTTAGCACTGCTTACTCTAAGATTGTATTCGCCCACAGCTATCTCCACGTCGAACATACGCAACTCCCTCACAAAACCTAAAAAACACGTCGGGGGCTACTATACCATACCCTACCGAACCAGCGCAACAACCAAGTGCGCACCACTCCCATGCGACTTTTGCAACGAAGACGTGCTTAGGGGGTGACGCGTGCACTGTGCCAACATCCAGGATTTATTTAGCGTACACGCCTGATCGGAACAACGCTCGTGAAGTTGCTTTTTGGTCACCAGATTGATGTCTGAATGTAGGATCACCCAGCAGTGCAATCCAGTAACACATAGTGCACACAACTACGTCGAACACACAAGAGTGCACTGCCATGTAGGCGCCAAACGTCGGTAGTGTCTGTTCCACGGTTTTGACCACAGTAAATCAATGCGCGTTCATCCGTTGGAGGTGGGTTCAGCGCCTATGTTGCCAGGGAACCTGATGTGTGTACCGCCTCTTATGCGCCTATGCTGGTTCCGGAACTTACTTAAGGGGGGTGCACGGGTGATTTACTGATACGTTACCTATGGTACATACCTGCAAGACACAGGGGAATTTTCTTTACAGGGTTGGCTTTTTGTTGTACCCCTATCGGAGTGTATTTTTGTTCCGGGGAGTGTGTTTATGGTGGGATTTTTGGATGATTATTCTCTAGCGTCTGTGTCAGTGGTGGGGCTCAAGGGTGCTGGTGCTTCTGGCTGCCACTTCGGGGAGTACTCCGTACCAGTGGGCCTAGATACCACGTATGGCGATGGCGGTGCACACCTGTCTTCTAGCTATACCAGAGTGGCCGATGACGGAGCTGTGGTGCAGGAGATCTGGATGTACGGTGACTTGCGCGTAGACAAGGCTGACGGCGAGGACGTTGTCACTTTGGAACATTTCTCCTGTGGGGAACGTAGCCACCCGAACGGTGCTCACAGCGCAGGTGCCAACCTGTCTAAGTCGGTGTATATAAGCCGCCCACTTGTTGGTACACTGGACCAGCACGGTGATCTGGTTTTCCGTGCGCAGGAAGGATGCTACGACATCACTGTTGCCTTGGAGAAGAAGGTCGAGGACAACAAGTAACTGCCTTCGGGCCTTTTAAAATCCGGGCCCTGTCCGCGTTTGGGCTGGGGTCCGGGTTGCGTTTTCTTCCGTGGAGAGCCGCAGGCGTGTGGTTGTGCGTGCCGGTCCTTGTTTTCCAGGGAGCTTCCCCCTAGTTGCCTTTGTTTGAGTTGGTTGCTGCGGTGCGCGCTTGGCTGACTATGTTTTCCAGTTGGGTGCCGAAATCCTTGCTCAGCTTTGTAAAGCCCTTCATGAGCAGCGGTGGTGCGCCAGAAAACTCACCGCGTTTCTCCAGTGCATCCTCCAGACGTGCCAAGGTTGCCAGGTCGCACACTTTGTCTCTTAGGCAACGTAGAATGTGCTCTACGGTCTTTGCCACGTCCCTGTACTTACTCAACGGGTGAGTGTTAGGATAACTGGCTATGTTCTGCACGATTTTTAGTTCACTGCCGGTAAAATCTAAAAACGCCAGACCTATCATTTGCTTCAGCACAAGCGTCTCCTCACTTTGTGGCACGGCTTCCGCGCGTATTAAAGCGCTACTAAGCGCTGCTAGGGTCTCACGAACGTTGCCGCCATCCGTGATGTTGATGGACCTCCCTCTGATTTCAGGTGTCGAACCTCCGGATTTGAGCGCATCCAGGAGCTTTTCGCCAAGGCCGGAAGAGCAGTCTACGTACGATTCCGATGCAGGGTACAGGGATATGACATTTCGACATATGCTCACCGTATATGACGGACTACCGTCGCTAGACCGCAGGACCATGGTGCCATCCATCTCCAGCTCGCATGCTTGAGTGAGGATTTCCGAGAGCACTCCGGCTTTGAAGCTAAAACCATGATTCAACATATGGTCGATCATAGACCTAATGCTGCAATAGGTGAACTTCTCATCAGGAATCAGCTCCACAAGGTTCCCGTCATTATACACTATCTTCACATCGTGAGAGAATATAGCCCGCGAAGCCGTATTTGAGTCTAATGTGGTGAACCTTTCCGTAAAATCCTCTACGTGCTTAGCTTCCGCGAACACCATAGCGGAGCCATGGCTGTTGACAGTGGCGTACGTTATCACGTTTGTACTTGTGTAGGTTGAGCGGGAGCATTGTGGACAATTTTTATTAAGAAAAAAATAATTGCGGTGGTTTCCTAATGCACCTGTACGCACAAACCGCCGTATTACCCGCTCTTCAGAGGGTGTGCATTTTGCGCGACATCCTGCACGTCTAAAATCGTTAACTTTTGTCGAAAGACCACAAATAACGCGGAGAAATACACCAACACGCCAAGAAGTACCACAATGGACAACGAGGATATCTTCACAACAGGGCCTTGGAAGAAAAACGGAGCCAACAGAGTCTTTGCCATACATATCACCACAACCATTATCGCCGCGGAGAGGAATATACAGGCCATCTTGTTACTCAGTTCCGTGCTCATGCGATATAGCCCACGGACCCTGAGATACACAAGTAGCAAGAGCGAGTGTACCCACGACGACAACGACCCGGCTATGGCTATCCCCACGTGCCCATAAAACTTCACGAATATGAAATTGAGGCACACATTTACGGATATAGATATCAAAGAGAAAACTGCAGGGATTTTAAATTCACCACGTGTATAGAAGAAGAGTAAGAGTATCTTTGTAATCACAAAGGAGGGCAGCGAAGCTGCCAGGGTTGCTAACACCGGGACAGTGTTGCCTATTGCCCAGTAGTCGAACTGGCCGTAGTTCAGAAGTGACAGCAACAAAGCGTCGGGTATCGCTATCAGAGCGGCAGCGGCGGGCACGATCAATGTCATGCCCAAGTCCAGCGCACTGTTCTGCATTTCAACAACACGCTGAGTGTTGCCTTCTCTCGCGAGCTTCGCAATGTACGGCAGCAATACTGTACTTATGGATACTCCGACCAAGGCCTGGGGGAACTGGTTTAGCCTGTCAGCGTAGTAGATGTAGGATATTGCTCCAGGAATAAAGCTGGCAAACATAACGTTGATCCATACGCTGATCTGCGACATACAGTTACTTAGTGCTGATATCATTGCCCTTTTCAGGAACACCCTCACGTCACTGTCAGGCCTAGGCATGATGAACCTAACTCCAACTTTCTTGCGGGAAGCGACGCACAATGTCAAGATCAACTGCAGGACACCTGCCAGGGACACTGCCACAGCGAAGTAGTACACCGGCATGCCCCAATGCGGCACCAATGCGCTGATCACCACGCAACAGTTTAAAAGTATAGGTGAGATTGCAGTTACGAAGAAGCAGCTATGGGACTCGAGTACAACTCCTGCAACAGACGCCAGAGACATGCAGAACAGGTAGATCATCATGATCCGCGACAGCTCTACCGCGAGCTTGAACTTCTGCGCACTTACTAAAAACCCAGGCGTAAATATCCTGAGTGCCTGTGGCGTGAATACCAGCATCACGGCACAGAATGCCAAGAGAAACATCAAAAGCGCAGAAAATATCTGGCTCGCAAATTCCGACGGAGCATTTTGTTCGGACAGCCTGCGCGAATATATCGGCACGAAGCTGGCACTCAACGCCCCTTCGTTGAAATATGCCCTAAACAGATTGGGCAGGCGGAATGCAGCCAGAAAAACGTCGGACAACCCCTGGGCCCCTAGCGTGTACGCTATTAAGGTGTCCCGTACGAGACCAAGTACCCTTGATAAGAAAGTAAATGAGCTAAAAGTTAGAACTCTCCTCAGCATGACTTGACTCCACGACCCAGAACCGCAGATAATGTGCCACAGCAGCTTCGGGCAGCCACGGGCTGGTGAGCAAGTTATAGGTAATATCTCGGGATGTCAATTTGTTTTGCTATACGGGGATTGGCGCAGCTTTTGTTGAACTTAGACCCTGCAATCCTGCGTATAGGTCCGTTGGAAATCAGGTGGTACGCGCTTGCTTACATCTTGGGCATACTGTTTGCATACTGGTATGTTGGAAAAGTGCTGCGCCGCAGACCGGAAGTGCACAGCAAGTTTCTAGACTCCCTGGTGTCCTGGTCGGTTGTGGGTATTATATTGGGTGGGAGAATTGCGTATGTGCTGTTTTACAATGCCAATTTCTACGCAGAATACCCGCCAGAGGCTCTCAAAATATGGCATGGGGGAATGTCCTTTCACGGCGGGTGTCTGGGTTGCATAGCAGGCATCGCCATCGTGTGCCGAAAGTACAAGGTGGGAATCTTAGATGTGTTTGATACGTGCGCGCGTCCTGCACCTTTTGGATTGTTTCTTGGTAGGCTAGCCAACCTCATCAATGGCGAACTATACGGCAAGGTGACAGACTCCTGCGTGGGTGTTGTGTTCCATAACAGCGGTACAACGTTACCCAGACATCCGAGCCAGCTCTATGAGGCCGTGCTCGAGGGGTTGTTGTTGCTGATATTCGTGAACGTGCTTGCGCATTACACAAGAATTGGAGATCGGCGCGGTGCGTTGACGGGAATCTTCCTAATGTGGTACGGCACGGCGAGATGCGCTGTGGAGCTGTTGCGCGAGCCTGATGTGCAGATGGGCCACATAGCGTTCGGGTGGCTTACCATGGGGCAGATACTATCGGTTCCCATGATAATTTGCGGTGCGATAATGCTAATACTGGCAATGCGACGCGGGCTGCCTAACATCTAAGTTAGGGACATTTCAAGTAAAGCTACGCTATTTCCGTAGTTGAGTATTTTAGTACTCATGTACATGGTGGTGCACCCAGCCTCTTTCCGGGCGACAGTCAACTTTGCGTGTAATACAAAATTTCCGAATATTGCAGTAGGCGTGTCAGCTGATGCAACAACATTGCGGAGTTCTGAGTGGCGATAGTTGGAAAACGACGCGATTATTGCTAGTGTTAATATGCAATATGTAGTATACTCGTGTCAGGCCTTGTGTCGTTTGGGGTTGTTAGTGAAAAAACCTGGCGTGCACATACGTAACATGAGAGCGTCTTCTGTGCTGCCACAGCTGCAGCAAAGCATGTTCCTAAATCACAGTGTCAACAAGGGATCGGGTCCAGACACCTACATGAACGACATACAGTGTGACCAGCGGGGCGAGCTGCAACGCGATGAAGAGCAACAAAAGTAGAAAAATCCCAATAATCAGGAAATAACATATCTGGTTGCGGAGCGCTCATAACAGTTCTACTGTGAGACGTGCGGTGACTGGCTAACTTAGTATCCTGCAAAGCGTCCTGGCAAAGTGTTGAGGACGGAACTTCGCTTGACGGAGCGGGGGCCAACCAACCCTGTAAAACATAAGTAGCACCACGTCCTAATACAGTGGCAAACGCGCTGCAACTACCTTGCGCTAAGTAAGGAAAATGCCACCAGTTATTTCCAGAGCCCGGGACACAACGTAAGAGGGCAACGCAAGCATAACGGGAACCCAAACGTACAGAAAAAACACCCTAAACCCGGCCACACGGCCTGCTTCAGGAAAGAGGCTCAGCGTCTGTGTCGTCGCCCTTCATGCTCAGGTCAAAAGCCTTGAGCTTAGCTGCCAGGGACTTCACCTTACGCGCGGCAGTGTTCCTGTGCAAGACTCCCTTATTTACGCACTTGTGAATGTTTGATTCCGCAGCCCTAAACGCAGCTACAGCGTCTTCCAGCGGACCTTTTGCTCCCAGTATCGCTAAGAACTTCTTGGTGGAGTTACGCACCCTACTCTTTCTCACTTTGTTGGAGAACGTGCGCCCCTCGATAACTCGAACCATTTTTTTGGCACTCGCATGATTTGGCATTCTAGATAAACCTTGATCCTCTGACCCCGGGAACTCTACAAGGAATTGACAACAAATGCAAGAACGGTTCCAAGCTTCGACTGTCCTGACCTACAGCTATGCTCCACAACCTGGTTGCCTCTCCAACTACGATACTGCCTGTGGATGGTGCTTTCCTAGTTTCTTACTGCCGGACGCCAGGCTGTTAGTCAATCTATCCATGAACTCTTTTACGGGCAAGCCCGGCTCTATAGGCGGCAGCAATTCTATGGTCGCCTTGCCACTTTTTTTGTTAAGCGTGAAAATGTCATCTGGCCAGTAATTACCTGTGTCCAGAACGACCGGTACGACTGGGACAGTGAGTCGCTGATATATCAGAGCAACACTCCGATGCAAATTGCCTAGTTCTTGGCTGTCAGGGTTCCCTATGGTGCCTTCAGGGAACACCACCACAGGCTTTCCTCCTTTAGCAAGCGCCTCGCACTCTCGGACCACCTGGCGCATTGCAGCCACCTTCTTACTACGGTCTATAAAAACCATCCTCAAGCTCTTGAGCGCTGCTCCAATGATGGGTAGGTACCTAAGTTCCTGCTTCAATATGAACACCGCGTCCTGACACTCTGTGTAGATGACCAGGGTCTCTAAAGGTGAACGATGAACCGAGGCGATTATAAACTGTCCTTCCGGCAGGTGCTCCCTACCCAGGATCTCGTATGTTATGCCCTCAGTGATTTTGCATAGAAACAAAATGCCTCTAGCCCACCCCCTGGCAACAAAGTGTCTGTGCGTAACGGACAAGACCGGGAACGCGATCATCAGAACAGAATAAAGAATTGTAAATAGTGTACAAGCGATGTAAAATACCAACGCAAAACCCTCGGCATGGCACCTGTCCACAAGTATACAGAGTGCTTCTGTAATGTGAATACATAATGTGGGGTACGTTGGGGGTGTAAATGTCTGTGCTGCCGTTGGTCATACTTCCAGATGACAGATTGTTTCTGTGTTCTGAAGAGGTGCGCAAATCTGATTTCGGTGACGAGTTGAAAAGGCTGACGGACGATATGTTTGATACCATGTATGCCAACAGCGGCATAGGACTAGCAGCGGTGCAGGTGGGTGTTCACAAGCGTATTTTCGTTGTGGAGGTGGGGAAGAGCTCTACTAGATACCCTAAGTCTGCGTCACGGGACGATGAGGCCGTGGATGATTACTTAGCTTCTTCCGGGGGGCCTATGGTTATCATAAACCCGCAGGTTATTGATATGTCAAAGGAACTAGTGGGGATGGAAGAGGGGTGTCTTTCTATACCGAACCATAGAGAAACGGTGAAAAGACCAGAGCGTGTCACCATGAAATACCTAGACCTCAACGGCAGGGAGCATATCCTGAAGGCCAAGGGGCTCCTGTCACGTTGTTTGCAGCACGAACTTGATCACTTGAACGGAGCAGTGTTTTTAGGGCATCTCTCAAAGTTTAAGCGTGACATGATTATGGAAAAAGTGAGGAAGACGCGCAGGGCCAACTAAAACTTGCGCCACTCTTGTAGCTTTTGGAGGTGCTGGCCTGCCTGGCGTGAGAAACCTGGTGCGGCTGGCAGTGCCGCACTGTGTAGTGTGTATTTGCCACAACAACTGTTTTTGTGTATGAAGAACGCACCAGGATGGGTTGTGGATGTGTGTGTAGGCGTTTACGCGTCGGGCTTCTGCGGGTCCCATGAGTTTTGCGGTTGGGTTTGGTGCTTGTCATCCAGTGGGGGCGATTATGAACGAAAAAGGGTGCATTGTTGTTGAAAGTTCTGGCGATGCGGAACTATTGGAGGTGCTGAAGTTTTATCACGAAAGTGGTGTGGACTGCATTCTGAAAGATTATGTTCAGGACGCTCAAGATGGGGGTAGCGTTTGCGGCGAAGAGACTGTGGAATACTCTGCAGCACTCCAGCCTGCCGTTGTCGAGAATGTACCGGAACCCGTTGTCAAGCCGGGAAAAAAACAATTTTCCACGGACTGGATAGATGCTGCGCAGCGGATAGCAGAGGCGTGTCACAGTCTCGCGGAGCTGAGAGAAGCTGTGGAATCTTTTGAAGGTTGTGACATCAAAAAGTCCTCCATGAATACGGTGTTGGCTGATGGCAACCCAAATGCAAAGATTATGCTAATTGGCGAGGCGCCAGGTAGTAGCGAGGATCGCGAAGGACGGCCTTTCTGTGGCGCTAGCGGCAAGTTACTTGACAAAATGCTGGCGGCCATAGATTTGAGCCGCGAGAACACCTACATAAGCAACACAATATTCTGGCGTCCTCCCGGGAACAGGAGGCCCACGGACTTTGAACTGGCAGTATGCAGGCCTTTTGTGGAGAAACACATCGCACTTGTTGCTCCGGACATTATCGTACTGGTTGGTGGTACCGCATGCTACGCTTTGCTAGATGTACCCGAGAGTGTCTCCAAACTTAGGGGCAGGTTCCACAAATATACTAACTCCTTCCTCGAGCGTCCAATAACCACTGCGGTGATTTTTCACCCTGCCTATTTGTTGCGTCAACCCATGCAGAAAAGGTTGGCGTGGGAGGATCTTAAGCTCATACGGGCTTACATTGAACGGGGAAAAGTCAAAATAGACTTTTAGTTAATACGTGATCAGCCTGTTAAGTGCTGAAGATCTACCGCGCGGAAGCTGCGCGGCCGCTGTAGACTCATTTGTTACACATGACCTACCCAGGATCCACCAGAGGCGGAGCGCGCGCTGCCTCTGGCAGTTATGGCACCAAGCCCCCGACTGCATACAAATGCCGCTGCATAGAAGCACTCCTGGTTACAGTCGGTGCTGCGCGGCTTTTACTGGCACATTTGGGATATGTTTTACCCAGATCGAGCACGGCGGGTTTAACTGATTTTTCGTGTAATGACAACGCATATTAACCTTTCAGTAGGCATACAACCCCAATTACTCAGTGCTGCAATGCGCCTCCACCGCACTGCAATGCAATAGATACAACGAATGGTATACAAAGCTTGACTTACAAGTAGCCCTTGCGAGCTTTTGCTTTACAAAGACCTCCGTTCAAATGAAACTTGGGGCGTTATTTCGTGGCTTTTGAGGTTAGTTATGATGGACTTCAGCGAAGGGACGTATGACATTTCCATCTCCTGCGGTGGTGGCCCACTGTGTGCGGGAGGTTGTGGATGCAATGCGGAATTCCCCGCTGTAACTTTTGAGCGCTACGGCGACGGAGGTTACTCGTTTTTTGAACACACTAGTGGTGAGTCGGATCGTCCTTGTGCAGGGGTGAACGCTAATTTCTCAATATATGGATCGATGGAGAACGTTAACGGAGTGCCGGTTATCCGTTCTGTTTCTTACTCTGATGTCCCTTGCCAAGGGGGCGGTAGTGACTACTCGTCATCGGTGACAAGGGAAGTTGCGTTCTTCAACGTAGCAGGTGTGCGGCGTGAAGACGGGAGCGTAGTTTTCCACAACGATTCACTGGGTGCTGATCTTATAGTAAAGCCGTCGGCGGAGCCAGCTCGCTCATACAATTCACACGATGATATTGTGAGTGGCAGCCGTGAAGAAACCTATCGCGACTTTGGGGCGGAAGATGTGAGCACTGCGCTCTCTACCGACGGAGATGAGATATCAACTGTTGAGTCAGACTCACTACAAGACGTCGTAGTTGAGACAGCGGGTTACTGGTACTCCGAAGACCTTCGGGGAGAGGACGAAATGAGTTGGTGGGATGCGTCCGAAAACTACGGCGAAGAAAGCTATGACCGCGTAGAGGATGAACACCAGTCACATGACGAGACAACTGTGCATGTGACAGTCCAAGAATCGGAGACAGTGCCACCGACTGATTCTGACGTAGCGTACCCAGAAGTGTTAGTTTCTTCCTACGAAAGCGAGCCTGAACAACTCGGCAGCGACTCGGGGGAAACTGAAATGACTGAGGCGGGAACTCATTCAGATCGTGCTCACTCAGATTACCACGCTGAAGCTGAGGGGGAAGTTCAAGTTCCTTACCTAGAAGAATCGCTCTCCCCAGTGACTCCTGAAGAGTCTGAGCATCATCTTGCTGGGTCTACATACTCGGAGGAGTCATTAACTTTGACTGGCATCGAAGAAGCTAACGGGCAACATGCACACGAGGCTGGAGTGACCCGTGATATAGAGGAGACTTCTCCGGCACACACTGATGTCTACTATACTGTGGCGACAGAAACAGTCACTCTCACCACTGAGGGAGTTTCGGAATCTCATGAGGGGGAGATGGAAACCCAGGAGATGGTGGAAAATGAAGAACCTGGCGGCCAACTGCAGGAGCAAGTAACAGAAGTATCAGAAGAAGTGCCAATGCCAGGCGCTCACGTTCCTCTGACCGAGGCGGAACCCACAGTGGTGACCCAAGAACACGAGAAAGAAACTTCTGCTCCTGAGGAGCACACTGTTTATGTTCCATCAGAGCCGGTTTTGGCAGAACCTGCAGTAACGGTTGCTCCTGCTGCTGCGGAAGAGGAAGCTGCTGAAGCTGAAGCTGAGGAGGGAGATGAAGGCAGCGACTGGTGGGGGAATTGGTGGTGGTAAACTCCTCCAGCGATGTGAAGTATGATCGCTGATCACGCGTTTGTGTGAGTCCTCTCGGTTCCTCGTGGGGGACGACTAGTCCCCGGTGAGTTGCGCCTGGGGTGAGGCCCGCAAGGTCGAAATCATGATGGCCCGTTTTCACTAGAGCGGGGGGCCCCCATTACGGGGTGCCTCTCCCGCGTGCGGGCTGACAGAACCTGGGATTGCGGGGATAGCCTTGGCGCCACGTCCTGTGTGGATTCTGCATAGCCATCAAGGGTGGTTGCGCTGGCCTCCACGCCTTGTACCGTGCGCATCTGTTTTTGTAATCCTTCTATTTGGTGTTAATTTTATATTGCATAGAGCGTTGCTCTATGGTACTAGGAGGTGTGCGTCGCTCAGAGTGCTGTCTGTTCCGTAGGATTCGGTGGGGGGGGGTTGTGTCTTGGTCTGCGATTAGGTGTTTTCTTGCGGGTGTGTTGTGTGTCCTGATCGGAGGAGATGGGGCAACAGCTGCTTCTCCCACGATTGGGTTGGAACATTGGCGCCTGTACGAGGGCGTTGAGTCTCGCCGGGCTGCTGGTATATACGCCGGCATGGGGTATGCTCCGTCCTGGGGCGGGGTACGCAACCTGAAGGTTGAGATACCGGGTGAGACCGTGCACCCCGTGCCTTTGCGGAGGGATGCTGGGAGCAGGGATACAAGAATGCTTGGCGGTTATGACCTCGGCGGGCAAGGCGAAGGTCAGCCGGGTGCGATCAGATTTCGGCGTGCCAGCACGGCTGGCGTTACCGGCTTTGTGGGCTATGGCCTGGGGAGGAACGTCAGGTTGGAACTTGAGGGCAGCTGGGAGAGCTGGCCTGTGGCTTCCATGATCGGTAGAACCTGGAGAGGAGGTGACGCTGTCTTTCTTCTGGCTGCGGGCTATGGTCCAGTGGGGGATCCGTCCTCCGAAGGTGACTCTGGGGTTGCGCGGGAGGTAGTGCGCATCCTTTCCGAGGGTGACGTTTTAGCCCTGAAGCTGCACTCGATGCTTTACAAAGCGCGGTGGAAGCATATTGTGGGGGCGTATGAGACGTACGGGCGTTACGGTGGGCGGTACTATGAAGAAGCATATAACAGTGCTTTGGTGCGTGCCCCGGGTAGCGCTGAGCGCGTGGCGAGAGATGTTGATTGGTTGGTTCGTCAATATGGGGTGCTGAGGGGCTCGCCTAGCCCTAGGTATTACGATTTTGTCCTACAAGCGTTGAAGAGGGCCTCGGCGTCCGAACGCAGGGGCTTCCTTGATGCTCTTGCTGCGGTCCGGGGTGTTGTGGTGGAGATTCCGCGTGTTGCCGCAACGTCGTTGATTGCGAGTTCGTGCTACGATTTGATGTGGGGCAAGGTTCCTGTGGCTCCCTACGGGTGTTTGGGCATGGGGGTGAGCTTCATGGAGGCGGCGAAGGGTGGTGGCACCAAGGCTGAGTTCGCCTGTAGGGCTAAGCTTGGGCTGACCTATGAGATAACGCCGCAGATCTCTCTGTACGGCGAGGCTTTGTACCACAGGGCCGTGAACTACGATAATCAGAGGGTTGCAGTGACCACATTGGAGGGGAGTGAGGAGATTTTCCGAGACAGCAGGGCGCGTGTAGCTTTCAACCTATCCTACTTTGCTGGGGGAATTGGGATTAGGATCACTTCGTAGCGAAGCGGGGGCAGATCGGCATCGGCGCGTGGTTTGCGTTATGTCGTGCGGTTGGGTGAGCTGCTCCTTGAAGGTGGGCGGTTGGTGCGCGCGTGGCTGTGGATGGTTTCGTGCCTGTTATATTGCGTCGATCCGGTTTTCCGCAACGTGGAAACGTCTGAAGTGCTGTCCGGCATCCTCGAAGTTGTTGCCGTCGACATCTGTAATCCAGGCTTGGCACCCTATGTTCCTTATGGTGTGGGTGAGTTCGGTTTTGTGTACGCTGTCTAGGTGCGACATTATGTCATCTAGTAGCATAATAGGAGCCTGGTTATGAATCCGGCGTTTTGCTGTTGCTGCGGTAAGTAGAAGTGACAGTAGCAAAATTTTTTGTTCGCCCGTTGAGCAGCTGTTGGCCGCCAGGTTTTTGTTGGTGTTGAACATCTGGAAGTGGTCATTGTGTATTCCAAACGAAGTAAGTGGCCTAGACATGTCTTTCGCTCGGCCTTCTTTTAGGTGCCACAAGTAGAGGTCCACTGCGTTTTCCTGATCCTCTAGTAGCGCAAAAACCTTACTCTCTAGGTTTATAGCGAACTCCAAAAAGGGTGAACAAACTTCGTTGTTAGCTGCAGTGTTCTGCAAAATCTTTAACACCGCGCATCTCGTTTGCGCTATGTGCAGCCCGCTGGTAGCCATGATGTGCTCCAAACTGGAGAGCCAGTTGTGATTCTGTGGGGCTTCTTGCAGCACTTTTCGCCTGTCGCGTTTTGCCCGCTCGTATCTTACCATGTGCGTCGAGTAGTCTTTGTCAAAGATGTGCACTACCCTGTCGAAAAATCTCAGCCGCTCTGAAGGCGTTTTTAGTAGGGTGTGGTCCAACTGTGGGATCAGCCATACTATGCATAATATGTTGTGCAAAGTGCAGTACAGCCCAGCCTTTTTGTCTATTTGCAGACGGCGCTTCTGTTCATGTTTTATGATACTAACCGAAGATTGTGTGCCGCCACTCAGTATCGTGTGGTGCACTCCCCAGGGGGTCTCGGATGAGCAGTTCTGCATGCAATCTGGGCTTGCATTGCGCAATCCAGACCCCTTTGACAGCATGGATATTGCCTCAAGCACGTTAGTCTTACCCGCGCCATTTCTCCCGAACAATACCACCGATTGATCCCCACTCTCCAGTTCGGCTTTTGTGTAGTTTCGGAAATTGCGCAGTTTGATACTTTGCACACATGAATGCGGGCTGCAGACCATATTCTTGCGCTATATAACAAGCTGGGGATGCGTGGTCATTGCGGCCTTGCGGGTGGCGCATGGGTACACGACTGCACTAATTGGCGTAATCATGGAGGACACGCTACCACACCGCGAAGCTGCTCCAACGCGCAAATTTGCTTGCAAGTGTTCCGAGCGGGACCCGGCGAATGTCGGACTAGGGTGCGATATATTGTGCACAGCCTCCAGCGTTATTCCACCGTAGGCCCACACATGCGCACAAGAGCCACGCACACCCCAGCCATCTATCCACGTCACGATTGCGCTCGAGACCATCACACCCCACCTTTCCAGCACAGGCCAAGGCGGCTGCCTGACACCCGAAACGGCAACCTCCTATAGCTACGGTGCAATCACCAAATTTGCCACGCTGGACCCACCGCGAATGCACTACACTGCCGGCTCTAAAACCTGCAGGACCAATTACCAGGAACTTCACCAAGCCCACACCCAGCTACCAGGAATCCCACCCGTCTACGAGCTGCACCTGCACTCCATCCTGCAACCTGATACTAAACCTTTACCCTTACCATGGCAACAGAGAATAACATAACCACAAGCAGCAACAGCAACGCAAAAAGAGTATAATTTTTTGCTGTTCTTTGACGAAGAAACCCACCACTCACTGCACACAACCCCAGAGCCTTGTTGAAAATGAGGCAAAAGCCACCCCAGGGTTTCACCACAAAAGGTGGTAGATGTCAAGATGTTAAACGCGGAAATAGTGAGACGCTCTGCGCTCAGGTGCCCGTTTTTGTACAGTCGAGCCTTTGGGCCCAAAGCGAGTACGAAGATTGCCCGCTGAACACTACACGGTGCGCACGTTCCCACCTCTGGACAAGCGCACCACGCCCGCACGGCGACGACACGAATGCACCACAACCGCAACATGTGGCCAAGCCACAACCCCAACGGGGTCACGGTTGACTTACCTGAACAAAGGACGAGGAAAAAACCCCGGCGATGGGACTTGCGGTATAAACGCCCTATAAAGCGGCCGAAGGTTTACTCCGCTCATACCCAAACGGGGTGCTATCGCACCTAGGCGCCCCTCCAACCCCAAACAGGATGTAGAAACCAGTGTGTCACCCGTACCTCACTGGGGCAGATGAGATCTAACGAAATCCCAAAAACGCCTGACGTAGACAAAGATAGAAGCTGCAGATGACCTCCTCCCTGCTACCTGAGTGCCTGCTGTGGCACCGTTGAAAACACCACCAGAACTGAAACCTTTCACGCCTGCAGCACTACGAGCTGATGGTGCGGCAGCCCTCCTTGTCGCTGTGCCACTTTTCCTAGCAGTCGTGCCGGGCTTAGCAACTGTTGAGGCTTTTGACGCGGTGGCTCTACGTTTTTTTGTCTCGGATGTATGTGCCCCGCTATCCGTAGCAGACTTACCTGCCCTACTACTCATCTTGCTACTCCCCGCCCTACTGCAAGGCTTGCTGTCAGCAGCCTGAACCATGAACGACTCCCTTGCATAACCTAGAACAACCCACGATTATAGCCGAAGGCTATTAGGCGAACCCTAAATTGTGTCCGACCAAGAGAATTTGTCCACAATAGTTTGGTATTTATTAATGAACAGCACCCGCCAGGCCTGTGGTCTGAAAGACACAGCGTGGAACAATCTGCTGTCTCAAAACGGCTTTGTCTATGGGAGTCAACCTCCGATGTAATGCCCTATCCAGCTTAAACTATGGTGCATGGGTACATTCCAGCCCCCATGTTTTTTGCATAAAGAGCAGTAACATTGTGGTCACAGTCCATGGTTTGTTCATGCGCTTCCCTCCATAAAACTGGAGGCACTGTGCATTTTGCATTATCCTGCAGTAATTTAGGACTGAGCAGATATCGCATGGCAGACTTTGTCATTGTTGACGCGTACGGGTTCCTCTTCCGTGCGTATTATGCCCTACCACAGCTCAACACCTCGTATGGCCTACCGGTGGGAGGTGTGTGCGGGTTTGTAAACATTCTACTGAAACATTTGCTCGCACACAACGCGGACTATCTAGCGGTAGTTTTTGACCCCGGGTCGAAAAATTTTCGGCATGAGATCTATCCCGAATATAAAATGAACAGGCCGCAGTTACCGGAGGATCTGCTGCGACAGTTCTTACCGCTGCGAGAAGCAGTTGATGCATTAGGGATTGCTAGTGAGGAAGTATTAAATTACGAAGCAGACGATGTAATCGCAACACTGAGTGCCAAATATGCATCTGAAGATACCTGCATACATATCATAACGGCAGATAAAGATCTGCTGCAGCTGTTGGGGGAGAACGTGCAGATCTTTGACCCGATCAAAAACAAGTACTTGACCAATGAATACGTGCTTGACAGATTCGGCGTCACGCCGGATAAGTTACTGGATGTGTTTGCGCTGGCGGGTGACGCCTCTGACAACGTTCCAGGTGTGCCTAGCATTGGGATCAAGACTGCAGCGCGTCTAGTCAACAGGTTTGGATCTGTGGGCGGCGTTTTAGATAGTGTTGCACAAATTGAACAGAAAAAATGCCGCGAGATGCTGATCCAGCACGCTGACGCGGCAATCCTCTCCCGCAACCTGATAGCGTTGCGCCGGAATGTTGCACTTTGTGGAGACCTTAGCAAGTATGCAAGAAGATCACCTAGCAAGGAGCGGCTGCTTGCCTTTTTGGATAAGTATGAGCTTAGGACCATGCGCGAGAGGATCGAAAAATGTTACCAAATTTCACTGGGGTGCCCTGGCGAGCATGGTGGTGCGCGAAATATGGCGGCAGTGCAGAAATGCAAGGCCGAGAGCATGGAAGAGTTTCTAAAAGAATATGCGGGCCATAGCCTATTGGCTTTTTTTGCAGACATTGAGGACGGCACGATCAATGGAATCTCTGTCTCGTATGACGGGGAAGATGTGTTTTCTGTGGGGAAGGACGGTATCCAGGAATCTATGAAAGCCATTGCACCAATTTTGGCGTCCGACTCGGTGCTAAAAATTGTGTACGATGCTAAACTCATCATGGGGGTGTTTCCTGACCTGGGGGCGTTTGACGATATTATGCTGATGTCATACAGCTTAGGTGCGGGCGTACATGACCACAGCCTGCGGAGCATCATGGCCTATTACCTGGGCACAGGGTTTGTCGCGCCGGTTGCATGCATGCTTGTGCGGCTACACAAGATGATGCGAAGTAAGCTATTCACGGAAAGGCTGTGCACGGTCTATTACCAGCTTGAGAGGCCGCTGACCCGCGTTTTGCGCGAAATGCAAGAAGCGGGCATTGAAATCAACACTGAGATCCTGGAGCAACTATCCTCGGATTTTCATAATTCTATATCTTCGCTGGAGCGGGAGATATATCAACTGGCGGGGTGCCAATTTAACATTGCCTCCCCAAAACAGTTGGGACAATTGCTATTTGAGCGTATGGGCCTGGGAGTAAATGCGAAAAAAATGCCGTCCGGTGTCTATTGTACCAATGCGGAGGTGCTGACGGAGTTCGCTGCGGATGGTGTCGAAATTGCTGACAAGATACTCAAATGGCGCCATTTCACCAAGTTGAAAAGTACCTACGTAGATAGTCTACTACGCCAAGTGGAAACCGGTACTCGCAGAGTACACACTCAGTACTCAATGATCTCAACGGTAACTGGCAGAGTGAGCTCTAGTAACCCAAACCTGCAGAATATCCCCATTCGCAGCAAAGAAGGCGGCGAGATCAGGAAGGCATTTGTGGCGCAGGTGGGGTGTAAACTGGTATCCGCTGACTACTCTCAGATGGAACTAAAGGTGCTGGCACACATTGCAGGTGTCCGGGCTTTCATCGATGCTTTTGCTGAGGGACGGGATATTCACTTGGTGACAGCGCAGCAGATTTTTGGGGATGGAGCTTCAGACCCTGACCTGAGACGTAGGGCAAAGTCCATCAACTTCGGGATTATTTACGGAATGAGCCCCTTTGGCTTAGCAAAAAGTGTTGGCATTCCGAAGAAAGAGGCAAGCCAATACGTGAACCAGTACTTCCACTCCTACCCCGAAATTAAACGCTACATGCATAGGACTTTGGCCTACGCCAGCAAACATGGTTGCACCAGAACGGTGTTCGGCAGGAGGTGTTACATCGTTGGGATAGGTAGCAGGCAGCATGCAGTCAAAAGTTTTGCGGAAAGGGCGGCCATCAACGCTCCTATACAAGGGACTGCCGCGGATATTCTAAAGAAAGCTATGGTGCGGCTACATGAAAAGCTACATGTGGGGAGAATGCTTCTACAGGTTCATGATGAGCTATTGCTAGAGGTTCCCGAGGCCTACGTGCATGAGGTTGCACAGTTGGTGAAGGAGGTTATGGAAGGTGTAACCAGTTTTTCCTCTGTCCCTCTCACGGTCGATATCAGCGTTGGTGATAGTTGGGGCAGCATGGAGAAACTGAAAGAACTGCAGCCTGCATAATGTTCCCATTTCTGCGGTACGCGCAGATGTGTTGCGTAGTGGAAGTCCGATTAATGTTGTGGTACCGTGTTACATCTTGAAAGACTTGAACTAAAAGCTATAATGCGAGAGGCCATGGGTTCGTGATTTTGCAGTCTTGCTAGTTAAGAAGGAAGATTTTCGCGGTGTACGGGGCAGTTCCGGCTTTGACTCCGCTGGAGTGGTTGTCTCCGCTTCTGTGTTGTCCGCAGACTTTGCCAACTTGAGTAGCTCGATAAGCGCTGCAGAAGCTGCTGGGGCTGATTGGTTGCATGTTGATGTTATGGATGGGCGTTTTGTGCCGGCCATAACGATGGGTCCTGTGGTTGTTGCAGGGATGCGCAGGTGTACGAGCATGCCGTTGGATGTGCATTTGATGGTTAACACGCCGGCCTGTCATCTACAGAGCATGGTTGATGCGGGTGCCGATATTATTACAGTGCACGCAGAATCGGATGTGCACCTACATAGGTTTGTCCGAAGAGTAAAGGCAAGCGGAAAGAAGGTTGGGGTTTCACTGGTACCCAAGACCCACCACAGCGTGCTGGAGTACATAATTGATGAGCTAGACCTGGTGCTTGTTATGGCCGTGGACCCAGGGTTTTGTGGGCAGGAGTTTCTGGCATCTCAGTTGCGCAAGATAGAAAAAATCCGCCAGATGGTCGAGGGAAATTCTCTGCGCACAAGAATATCAGTAGATGGAGGTGTCACCACTGAAAATGCAAGATCCATTATCAGTGCCGGTGCGGATGTGGTCGTGGTTGGCACGGCGCTTTTCACATCTGCAAATATGGGTAACGTTGTACAAGTTTTGAAATCTCTTTGATGGAGTTATGAGGTCGGGGCTACCAAGCATTGTTACAGTTCTCGCTGCGGTGGGCAGGTGTTTTCTTGAATTGCTGTCATCTGTAGGCAGGATGTCCATTTTCTGTGCGCAGGCTATGGTGTTGGGTACTATGCCCCCCTACTACTGCGCCATAGCCATGCGGCAGATTTTTGAAATGTGGTTTCTCTCGCTTCCCATCGTGGGGATAGCTGCATTATTTACTGGAGGCGCTTTGGTGTTGCAAGATAGCCTGGTCGGTGGGGGGAAGGTCTCCGCGTATTTTATGTCGGGTATAGTGACTGTTGCGGTTATAAGGGAGCTTGGACCTGTGCTGATAGGGCTTATTGTTGCAGGCAGAGTAGGTGCATCGGTTGCAGCGGAAATAGGGACGATGCGCATCACGGAGCAAATAGATGCCCTGCACACTCTTGGTGCCAATCCCTTCCAATATCTCGTTGCGCCGCGCATAGTGGCGGCGGTCATCGCCATGCCGCTGCTCATCGTATACACGGACCTGCTTGGTATATTTGGCGGATATTCGGTTGGTACTTGGGGTTTGGGCTACGACTCCTGGGAGTACATTGGCGGTGTGGTGGAATTTCTACGATTGAGAGACGTGGTAGTGGGTCTAGTAAAAGCGGCAGCATTTGGTTTTATAATTGCACTTGTGGCCTGCTACAGCGGGTATTATTGCAGTGGTGGTGCCAGAGGTGTTGGTGCGGCGACGAAGAACGCGGTAGTGTCTGCCTCTATGCTGATTGTGTGGCTAAACTATGTGATTACTGTTTTTTATGCGTAATGCCATGTATGCGGTATCTGTATCGGATTTACACATGTCCTTCCACGAGAAGGAGGTGCTCAAGGGTGTGGAGCTTAGTGTTGCGCATGGGGAGTCACTAGTAGTACTTGGGGAGTCTGGCAGCGGCAAGTCAGTGTTGGCAAAAGTGATCCTGGGCCTGATGACCCCCACTTCAGGGTGCGTGGTAGTGAACGGAGTGGACGTGACAGGAAGTAGGCAGGGAATGAAAGAGTTCAGTGTCTTGTTCCAAAACTCTGCGCTGTTTGACAGTATGGCGGTATGGGAGAATGTTGCCTTCAATGCACGCAGAAAACCTGGCATGGGTAGGACCGAGGGGAGAAAGCTTGCGGAGTCTGGATTGGAGATGGTGGGACTGGATGCGAGTGTTATGGATATGTACCCCGCGCAACTCTCCGGGGGGATGAAGAAAAGGGTGGCGCTCGCACGCGCAATTATTTGCAGGTCGCGAATTATGCTTTTGGATGAACCCACCTCTGGGTTGGATCCCCTAATATCCAGTTTGGTGAGCGATATAGTGGTAAAGTGCCATCGGACGTTTAAACTTACAGTCATCTCCATCACGCATGACGTCGGGAGTGCGTTCAAAATCGCGGATAGGATCGCGATTCTCAAGGATGGTAAGATAATTGCATGTGAGAAGGTCGCAGATATCAGGAGAAGTAAGGATCCTTACGTGATTAAATTTATGCGACTTGCCTCATAATTTTGCCCGATATATTCTGCCGGCAGCAGTGTTCCTGCCGCGTTGGAGCCGGGCGTAGGTGTTACTACAGAATTATCTATGGTAGATGTAGTTCTGGGTATAGTATACTGTCCCGGCTGCTCAGTGGGTTTTTCGCTTAAGCGGAGCGCAAAATCCGAGCCATTCGATTACTTAGGTGTAAAAGTTCAATGTTAGGCCCTGATGACCAGGACTCGTGTAGCCTCTGCGTACGTACACTTGCCAATATACCGGCGGAGGAGATATTCACGCATAGACATGGCGGCAGAGCCGCATTTGTAACGCTGATGGATGCCATGCTGCTCGATAACCAGGAGCAGGATAGGCAGCTGCGTAACTTGTGGGATACGCTGTGTGATATCATGAGCAACCTCAACATTACACGTAGAGATAACGCCGGCGCCACCAGTCAGAACCAACCACAGCAAGCCACAGTAGAAGGTGTTGTTGGTGACAATACGTCATCATATGAAAATGCATTGAGTAGGAGAGATCGCAGGATTCCTGTAATTGTGACAGGGATTGCAATAATTGCCGCCAAGGGCGAGAAGGCGCGTGCTGCGGCCGAGCGAAAAGGAAGAGTGGCACATAGATTGTTTGTACAGAGTGTCGAACAGCTTCTACAACTGGAGTATAGCTGCATCTACAGCGCGAATGGGCAGCAAAGGGAGATACTACGCAGCTTCACACATACGTTGTGCTTGCAGTATCTGATGAACACGGGTGATGCGCGCAGACAAGAACTTATGTTTGACCTGCTGAAGAAATTTTTCCTTGGGTTTTCCAGGTATGAGTTAGATGGGTGCGGAGCCAGACCCATCCATTACGCCCTATCTCTGTGTGGTGGTGTAAATGAAGAGAGATTCATCAATGAAATCATAAATCCGCTTTTCGATGCAGAGGAGGAACGCTTCCGTGCCACATGTTCATCAAGCAGCAGCCTTGCCGAGGCGCTAAAAGACCAACATGGCAACAGCCCAATACATTACGCTCTTAACTCGGTCTACTGTTCGGAAAGCACAATACGATGTCTACTGTCACGTGCTGGCTACACTTACCGTACCGGGGATCCACTGCTCTCACGAGAACTTGTAGCGAACATTCCCTATTATGCCTTCTTCTACTCTCTGGATAAAGATTGTGAGCGTTTTAGGGATACCTTCCGGGAAGCACACGTAGAGTTACGAAGTGGTTTGGAACACTGGCGCGCTGCTACGAGTATGAGGAACATGGGGGGTGTTGTTGAGGCCTTGCATAAGCACAGAATTAACAGTGAGGAGGTTCGCGTTAGAGTGCAAAACTTTGGCGATACATTCTACAAAGTGCTGAAAATGCTGTGTGCAGAGGATATGAAAATTGGCGATGATCCTACTGTGCAAAGCGGGGTTGTCGAGGAGGCTCTTGGGGAATGCCTGTCTTATTATAAATACCGTCTGGGTCGTGTGCGTCATGGGGCAGACACTGACTCCGATCTTCTCGACTGCGTCATGCACAAATACGTAAGCGAGCTCTTTGATTTCCGTGGGCGCGAACACAAATACCTGGGGGCCAGGCTTGTGGTGCGAGAATTTATCGACTCGGTCCTGAGTAATGGTACCTACATAAGACGCGTGAGCATATGTGCGCACTATGCCAGGACCCAAGGACAGCAGCCAGGCGGCTATGGTGTCCAAGAAGACAGTGACGAGTGGCGGTACGACGAGAAGCACACTGTGGTGGTGCATGGCTTTTTCGCCCTGACGTGCCTGATGTGCAAGCTTTCCTCGCGGTTTTGCCACTCTCACCTAACGACCTGCGAGGGCTTCAGACAAGCGCGCGACGTATACCACAGAGACCAGAGAGCACTCGAAATATGTCGCTATCTCTTCCCGAGCATTGGCACGGCTGTTTTTTGGGGTGTGCTTTTCAGGATTATACTCGCTAGCGATGACCGTCCGGATATCAAAATCTGGAAAGGTTTCATATCCTTCTGGGCCATCACGCTGGTGTGTGTAGTATCGTATGTCTACTGCGATCACGAGCGCAGTAACATCCAACGCATGCTTGCGGAACTTGAACTTGCGCTCAGAAACTACATATCTGGTGCTGCGCATGATAGTGGTGAAGCATCTGGAGGGGCTAACGAAGGCGTGGATAATGCAGCCCTCGATGCGGAATTGTGCAACATTGTAGTGACACATCCGCGCGGCGACAGTCGGTCTAATGAGGTTACATATGTCTGAGGCACTGCCGGTTGTGATACCGGGCGCGCTGGCATTATTGCGTCTGCAAAAATCTCATGATCTTCCTGCGACAGTTATGAGAGACTACCTGATGCAGTACGGTATATGGGCTCGTATTTTAATTGTATAGAAACTGGTTTGCCTGTATATGGGATGGAGTTGAACGCGTTATCCTAAATGTTGTCTACTATATCGACAGGAGGAAGCATGATACTCATCAGATATATAGCTGGGTGTTGCTTGGCTATTTGTTTCATAAGTCCATGTGCATTTGCAGGATCCCAGCCCAAACGCGGCCTGGACAACTT
>JBQEQW010000011.1:0-15421 GCA_052043535.1 Anaplasma sp. | reverse complement strand
ATGTGGTGCAACCCGGAGCCATCATCCGTGTCCCCGATGTACATACCAGGGCGCTTCTTAACCGCGTCGAGGCCTCTAAGAACGGTTATCGAGCTTGCATCATAACTACCCATTGGGACATCACGTATAAAGGAACCACAGCCCCATAATACAAAAAATCTAGTGAATGTAAAACCCATATGAGCTCTATGGGGCGTACTATGCCGAAAACTGTGACTTCTAGCACAGTTATTGTCCCGGGCTATCGGTCTGGGCACAACATGTACCGGGCATTTCGAGGGGGGGGGGGGATATTTGTCAGATACAATGTCCGCTATTCACGCGTGCAGTATTGCCATGCAGGACTTACCCAGAGGTTCATCAATGCGCTGACTTGCCCACTATTTCGCCAATCCACAAACCAGAAAAACGCGTTGCGCTGCGGAGGAGAAGAGCTTAGAATAGTCTCACGTCTTCTTTTTAGTTATATCTTCTTTTTAGTTATATGATGTGTGTCAATGAGGATCGTCATAGGCGTGAGCGGTGCATCCGGAGCGGTGTACTCGGTCCGGATGCTTCAGAAGTTGCGTACAACTGGGCACGAAGTTCATTTGGTCGTAAGTGATTCAGCAAAAATTACAATGAGCCATGAATGCGGCCACTTGGTCACCTTGGAACAGATTCGGAACGACTATTGTAGCTACTATCATGACATACGCGACGTCGGCGCGTCCATTGCAAGTGGGTCCTTCAAGACCGCTGGGATGGTCGTTGTCCCCTGTTCCATAAAGACGATGTCCGAAATTGCGTCTGGTATAACCACCAACCTACTCACCAGGGCCGCAGACGTGGTGCTCAAGGAAAGGCGGAAGCTCATACTAATGTTAAGGGAAACCCCGCTCCATCTCGGTCACCTCCGGACCATGGTCTCGCTGACTGAGATGGGGGCCATCATAGCCCCGCCGATCCCATCGTTTTATCATCACCCTAAGACTCTCGACGACATAGTAGAACACTCGGTAGGTAGGGTTTTGGGCATGCTGCTGGGAGCCCAGGCCGGGACCAAGGAATGGCAAGGGAACTTGAGACCACGCTAGAGAAAACCCCACACGAGCAGAGCCCCCCGCACCTAAGTGCCACAGGCCACCAATGGAAGCCCGCCTACTCTACCACGCGGGAAGCCGGTACAACCTACGGGAACGCAGAACATCCGCACGAGACAGCCACCAGCGGACTCAGGAACGACGACCTGAATCGCTCGTCATTAGCCTCCTCAACTTTGCAAGCATCAGCACGCCCAGCACAATGGGAAGTACAATCGGCAAGCCCCACAGGAAATACGTGCGAACGTCACACGGAGTGACTCTCAGCACCCGGTCCCCGTACAAACTCCTGAGGTCCTGTAATATCTCGTCGTCCGTCCTACCACAAAGGATTTTACCCCGTATCATAGCCCTAACATCCGCCGCAAAGGCAGACTGCGAATCATGCAGCGACTCCCCGGAACACACAAGGCACCTCGTCATCTTGAAAAGCCCAACTGCGCGAGACTCCATGTGCCCAGAGGGAAGCCTATCGTCGATCACGAAGGA
Source organism: Anaplasma sp. (assembly GCA_052043535.1). Lineage (GTDB taxonomy): Bacteria > Pseudomonadota > Alphaproteobacteria > Rickettsiales > Anaplasmataceae > Anaplasma. Next base: position 13,850 of record JBQEQW010000011.1, on the reverse strand, counting down.
GGAATGAGCACGGCAGGGGAAGGCCACACACAAGAAAAAGAGGAACACAAGCCTTTTCACAGATTTTCGTAACACGCACAGAAACACGCGTACGTGTATACAGCACAAAAGTAAACTTTGCAACCTGCACCTCGTCATAAAAAACAATTCCCATCGCTATCGCCTCATGGCAGCCATTTTTCGGCGCAACCGCAACCCCCGTTTTTCATCTGCCAGTCCGAACCAGCCTACCGGACCCTTTGCGCTCACATCAAAAATCAATTGTCTCACAACCCCAAAAAACATCCCCACAAAACCCGTTTCACATCAAAACTGCGTGCTCAAATAACCTCAACAACCACAAAAGGCACTGCGACATAAAAAACGTCTACAAATGTATTAAAAGATACTCTTAAAGTAAAAGTTATCTCACTGTATATCTCAAATTTTTTGGTAATTTAAATGCAAATTTTTTGGCATCGCCACTCGCGAAAATGCACAGGTCCACTTTCTCAGCTTTATACTAAATAATAAATAAAATATATAATACATACATCTGAAAATATGGAGTTTTTGTCCTAAAAAAGCAAAGCCGTTCTGTGAAATATGGCACTGGTTATTCTACAAAAAACACATATTGCACCCAAATATAATATCTATATTTATAATATGCTATAACCACTTGAATATCTCATGATTGTAGTCGATTGAATGGCCTCGCTGATGAAGCCGTTGGATGCATATGTAAGCAGTTGGGCAATACAGGGAAAATCTCTCAAATGCTTGGCGCTCACATGCCGTGTGTGAGGACCCCAACATGCCAGTGTGGTCAGTTCTCGTGCTTTGCGTACTTACACATGAGGGCTTATATCCTTATTGACATCCCGTTCTGACATGGACAATTCACCTTCCAGATTTAACCAATAGGGAAAACGCCACTGTGGCTAGTAACACCTGCATAATACTATTGGCAGCATGCCCAGAGTTTTTTGTCAGAACAGTTACTAGGCCTTGGTTCGATCTTGGCATGCCGTGAAGAAGTAGATCAAACACCGGTACATTATTACCTGTACAAACGCGTTTGGAGAACGCGCAGCCAATCGCTACGGGCACTTGCCTTTGAAAACAGGCTACAACCAAATCTTGAGGGCCGAACGCGCACATCAGCAAGGGGCCGAGAACCCACCCGTAGCACCCCCTTCCCCTACCTCAAAATCACATACCTCTCGTCAAAAGCCCATGCATGGACGATGTATCACGACAATAGCCTACTCAAGAGACCAGAATTCTGCGCTTCCTTCATCTTTCCCAGAATCAACTCCGAAAACTCAGCAAAAGGCAGGCTCCCTATGGTAATTTTCTCACCATCAGACTTCACTGTCAGAGTAATAACCTGGCCACTGTCCTCACGTAGAGAAGAGACGTAGCGAACCGTATCGGCGATTATCTTGAAAACGGCTGCGTAATCCTTAGAAGCAATTCGATTCTGACCACTCACCTGTGACTGCACAAGGTCTACCAGGAACTTTGAAAGATTATCGAAACCCCTGAGTTCAAAATTGAAATTCGATTTGCATCTCTCAAGGGAAACAAGAGTGCATTCTTCGGGTATGGACGCTGTGCCACGCACCAGTACGCTAAACTCGTCGCTTTGGAACTCCAATAATGGGACGTTCAAGTCCGACTTCCTTTTACCCTTACTTTGAGGCTGAAGGTGGTGAAGCGATATGTTCTCCGCACGGAACATCAATCCTCCAGATCCATTTCCATCCTCGCTTCTGAAAAATTCGGAGTTTACGGTAGTCCCAGTTTTGCCCCTAGGGGCAAAACTGGTCTCCAAGGACAGCCGCCCTCTGTCGTACAATGACACATACTTGCCAGCGGCGCTATCGAGGCACGCAAAGCCCTCATCATCCACGTACGAAAACTCCACAATCTCGTTCTCAATCTTTTTTCCCAAAATCAACTTCTTAAGCGCCTGCAACAGAACATTGTCCCGGAAACCTATAGTGCAATTGGCGCCTATCTTGCATTCCGCCCATTCTGCGACACTTTGCCCGCCTTCCGAGCCCTTTTCCAACACGCCAAAAACCTGCACAGTCCCTTCATGTGATGCTATATTGAAAACATTGCGTGCCACATCGTACGAAATTTTTACAGACCCAGAAAGCGCGGAGGAGCCCCCAATGTCCATTCTAAAGCCTTTCAGCAATACCTGACTGACCCCTTGCACTTCCAAATCTTCATACGTAATCGACTCTACCGCAAAAACAGTAGATCCAGCGCGGGCAACTTCTAATAGGGAAAGCATCACCTCCCTCGTCAGCAGCCGGCAAATTGGGTATGCCAACGCCGCAAGCCCACAGACTAACACAAGAAAGGCACAGCCAACCCATTTCACCCTAGTCATAAATCCCCCGAGGATAACCACACACAACCAAAGATGCCGAAAACTCTACGCTCCACGCTACTCCTCCTTACTTGAAAAGGAAACATTTCTGGTCTCGCTAGGCAGCTTGACACGCAGCCCATCCAGTTCTTTGGTCATAATAATCTGACAACCCAATCTAGATGTTTCAGTTAACCCGAATGCTAAATCCAGCATATCATTTTCTTCATCTGACAGCTCATTGTGCGATTCTACCTTGTCATACCACTCCGGATCAATAATCAAGTGGCATGTGGAACAGGCCAAGGACCCCTCACACGCACCTTCTAGATCAACTTTGTTCCTATGCGCTAAAGTAAGAAGGGTCTCCCCCTCGTGCGCCTCATACGTCTCTTCCATCCCATCCGGGGATACAAAAGTTACCGACGGCATCAAAAAACCTCCAACTAGTAGCAAAAATTATTCTATTAGAAAAGAGGATCACCCACTTCTCCTATAACCAACGAATTGATCCATCAACTTCTCAGCTAAATCTCGTATCTCCTGAACATTCTTACTTGACATTACGGCCTCGGCCTCCAGCAACGCGTCCCCAGCTGTTCTAGACTCTGCCATAGAACACTCTCCGTTGGCCAACAGTTCCCTCACCAACCCCACAACACGCTCACACTCCAACCTCGCAGCGCTTAATTCTCGGGACGCCATGTCCGCATCAAAATTCTCAACAGAGCTCAGCACTTGCTGCTCTATGTAGTCCTCGGTGATATCATTCAGGGAATGTAATTCTACACATTTTTCCGCACCGGTAAGCTCATCGCGAGCCGATACGGTCAGCAGGCCGTCCATATCTACTCTAAACTCCACTGTTACCCTAGCCTCTCCTGCGGGCAGCGGCGGCACCCTAATATCAAACTTCGCCAAAGACCTGTTCTCGCCGACCATACCGCGCTCTCCCTGACACACGTGAATCTGTATTGCAGTCTGGCCGTCAGTATACGTAGTGAATTCCTGCGCCACAAGTGCCGGCACTGGGGTATTGCGAGGTATTATGGTCTCCGCAACTCCACCCATAACCTCAAGCGATAACGACAGCGGCACAACATCTATCAGCACCTTCCTACCAGCCGCATCAGGATTCAACAGATAATGTGCCTGAAGGGCAGCACCGATAACCACCGCTCTTTCCGGGTCAACACTGTCAAAGACCTTTCCACGAAAGATAGAATCAAGCGCTAGTCTGACATTAGGGATCTTGGAGGACCCACCCACTAAAATAACCTTCGAAACGTCGCCGTACCCGATACCGGCGTCTGACACCACGTTCTTCACTATTCCCATTGTTCTGGCAATAACCTTATCTACAACCCCAGAGAACTCAGCGCTACTAATATCGCACCTAAAGGAATCTCCGCCTATCTCAAAAGCAAAAGGACCCTCCATGCCCGAGCTAATGGCCTCTTTCGTCCTGCGAGCACGGAGAATTATATCCTCATTCAAGGATATCTGACGATCCGTACGTTTCCAGCCCACATACTTCCCCACGACCAACTCCGCGATAAGGCAGTCTATATCATCTCCCCCCAGACTGGTATCCCCCCCAGTGGCCAATACTTGAAACACTCCATCGTGAAGCTTGAGTACAGAAACGTCAAAAGTACCTCCGCCAAAATCGTATATTACGCATGTCTCCGTGCCCCCAGTTTGTTCGACCCTGTACGAGAGCGCTGAAGCTGTAGGCTCATTCAGTAAACGCAGCACTTCAATCCCGGCCAGCCTGGCCGCATCTCTGGTCGCCTTGCGCGCAACTTCATCGAAATATGCAGGCACAGTGATCACGGCTTGCTTCACCTCCTGCCCCGTATTGTATCTCACCAACTCAGCAAGCCGCTTTAGTATTTCAGCAGAAACCTCTACTGGCGTCACCGCTCCGTGCCCCAAAACATCAAGTGCGACACCAGCGCCTTTCTCTATTACAGGGACCCCACAGAACGAACTGCCTACGTCACTGAGGCTCTTTCCCATGATACGCTTAACAGAGCGCAGAACCGAGCCAGAGCCTGCATCGTGGCCCACACTAACCGTATCTCTGCTATACGCCACCACTGAAGGCACTAGGGACCACCCTTCAGAGTCTTCGAAAATCCTCACCCCGAAGTCCTGATCAAACGCCGCTATTAGGGAATTAGTCGTACCTAGGTCGATGCCAAACGCCTTACGGCTCGCGCGCGTGTATGGTTCGGCTATATCTAAAAGCTGCATATAGCCCCGCTGCCACACAGCTTCCTGAGGTACTTTAGCTTCTCAACCTGCTGGGCAGCCATATACATTTCGCCACCAGAGAAGAACTTTTCCATGCTCTCGTTGCACTTCGCTATTTCCGCCTGAACCTCGGATTCCTGGTTTTGCGAATCCTGGAGATCAAACACTTCCGACACTATACGATTCCGGTCACCATCGCTGAGTTGCGTACCCGTCATCTTGAGCATGTATTCCGCCCGCTTGAGCGGCGATTTCAATACCGAATACGCCTCATTGATCTTTGCCATGCGCCTCGCAGCGGATTCCTTATCCACAGAATCGACGAAACAGTCGGGATGCATGGTGCTATGCGCCAACACATAGTTCCGCTCCATAGAATCTAGATCTATGGAAAAGCTCATATCTAAGCCCAGTAGGGAAAAGTAGTCCTCAGACATAGAAACTGTCCCCACATCCGCATCTGCCCTTCTCGTTTGGATTTTTGAACAGAAAACCAGATGATAACTTGTCGCTATATTAATCAACAGTGGTGCCACGAATGAACATCATAGCCTTCGGCTCGATCAACACAACAATTGCAAACCCCTCAAAGACCCTGGTGATCTTTATTTCAAACGGCCTCACATCGTAGGCATATTCTATATGATACTTGAAGCCGTAGCACCCTTTCTGTTTGACCAAAACCCTAATCGCAACCCCGGGATCCTCCTTGCTCACGAGCAACTCCTTCATCCTACCCAGGGCTGCGTCAGTGATAACTATAGGAGGCACTGCCTCACTGGCTGCGGCCGGAACATGCAACCCCATAGGAACCTCAGGACCCCACATCTTCTCTCGCAGACTGCTGTTTGTTTTTATAGTCGGCCACAGCAGCCTTCACAGCATCCTCCGCCAACAAGGAACAGTGTATCTTTACCGGCGGTAGCGACAGCTCCTTCGCCAGGACCGTGTTCTTCAACATACATGCCTCATCGACCGTCCTGCCCTTGATGCGTTCCGTCGCCAGCGAGCTCGCCGCAATCGCAGCCCCACATCCGAACGTCTTGAACTTAGCATCAACTATCGTACCGTCGTCATCTACCCTTATCTGCAACTTCATCACATCCCCACAACTGGGCGCCCCGACTAGCCCGGTGCCCACTCGTAAGTCATCCCTGGGCAAGGAACCGACATTCTGCGGATTCCTGCAACGATCTAACACAGCGTCACTATAACTCATACAATCCCCTCTTATGTACCCCAATTCACAGTCTTCAGATCAGTACCCTCTTGCACCATTTCCCACAGCGGGCTGATATCACGCAGTTTCTTAACACTACGCACCACAAGATCCGCAGCGTACTCCACCTCCTCAAGCGTCGTGAATCTACCTATCCCGAACCTTATGGAAGAGTGCTCCAAATCCTGCTCCAGGTTAAGTGCACGCAACACGTATGACGGCTCAAGAGAGGCAGATGTGCACGCAGAGCCAGAACTCACGGCCAAATCGCTGATTGCCATGATTACAGATTCACCCTCAACGTATGGAAAGCTCAAATTCAGATTCCCCGGTATCCTCTTGGAATAGCTACCATTAAGCACCACAGGCGAGATCCCCTCTGTTACTCTGCTATACAACACATCCCGAAGCGTACGCACCCTTTCGCCCTCAGTCTCCATCTCCTCAACTGCTATCCTGGCAGCCTCACCCAAGCCAACCGCAAGCGGGGTCGGCACAGTACCGGACCTCATACCACGTTCTTGCCCCCCTCCACTGATCAATGGAACCAGGCGGACCCTGGGATTGCGACGGCGAACATACAACGCACCTATTCCCATTGGGCCGTATATTTTGTGCCCGGAGATGCTCAGCAGGTCTATGTTCATCTCATTGACGTATATGGGCAACTTGCCGAAAGCCTGAGCCGCATCAGTGTGGAAAAACACACCCTTGCTCCTGCACATCTCCCCTATCTCAGCGACCGGTTGGATGACCCCTATTTCGTTGTTGACTGTCATTACCGATACGAGTATGGTGTCCGCCCTTATAGCTTCCCGCAGCACATCAAGATCTACAATTCCATCACGCTGTACGTCGAGATATGAGAACTAAAAGCCCTCAGTTTCCAGATGGCGACACGAATCCAGCACGCAATTGTGCTCTGTTTTCAGGGTCACTACGTGATTCCCCTTGTCCCTGTAGAAGCGAGCTACTCCCTTGATGGCCAAGTTGTTAGACTCCGTGGCCCCGGAAGTAAAGATAACTTCCTTCGGATCAGCCCCGATGGACCGAGCCACCTGTTCCCGAGCAGCCTCTACCGCCGACTCCGCTTTCCACCCGAAACAGTGACTACGCGAGTGAGGATTAGAAAACTGCCGGAAATAGGGGCTCATCGCCTCTAAAACCCTATCGTCTATCCTGGTGGTAGACTGATAATCGAAAAATATAGGGAGCTCCACTCCCCTACCACTCTCCATTACTACACCCCTCAACAGCTCCTTAAACACTCAGCTAACAGAGTGAAAATTGCTGTAAATCCCATACCAACAACCAGCAATCTTACAAACCTGATCACAATCAACCCCCGGACTCAAGCTAATCCTCACCGAGTTCCTAGAACATTCGTCACTGGCCCCAATCGCGGCAAGCACATGGGACTTGTCTAACTTACCAGAGGAACACGCAGATCCCGCACTGACGGCCACTTTTTGCCTGTCAAACCCCATAACTTGCACCTCGCTACTCACGCCTGGCATCGAGATACAGGTTGTATTTGGCAGCCTTTCAGCATCACGGGCGAAGATCACACACTCGGGCACAAGCCCGGAAATCTTCGCCTCCAGTAAATCACGCGCCTGCCTCACATCCCCCATCTTCTCTACGCACGCACTCAAACCCTCCAAAGCTACGAACAGAGAGTAGATCGCCATTACGTTCTCCGTGCCCGCACGCAAACCCCTCTCCTGCAGGCCGCCGAGTATCATAGGGGCAATCTCAACGTTTTTGCTATTGAACAGCAAAACTCCTGCCCCCGGCACCCCGCCAATCTTGTGTGAGGAGATAGTTACAAAATCTGCACCGAGCTCCTGCACACTCACCGGAATTTTACCACAAGCCTGCACCGCGTCCGTATGTACCACAGCCCCGTACCTTCGAGCAATCTTCACAACCTCACCAACTGGCTGTATGACACCAATCTCGTTACTGGCCAGCATCACGGACACCAAAGCCTTTCTCCCGTCGAGAGTGCTCAAGATGCCTTCCAGGTCGTCAAGTGACACCACGCCAGACGTATCGACAGGCAGTATAAGAGGGTCTACCGCGGCATTCATGACCGAAGGATGCTCGATCGCAGAAACAACATGTGCACACCTCTCGTTACTTCTGAACACCAAATTATTCGCCTCCGTACCGGAGGAAGTGAACACGACATCGTATCCCGTGGCGTCAAGCGCCCTGATGACCGCCCCACGCGCGTCTTCAATCACCTTTCGCGTCTTCTGCCCCAATCCATGCACGGAAGACGGGTTATAAAAACTGCCAAATAGCAGCGCGTTGCCCAGCTTATGCCTCACAGCAGCACCGACAGGGGCAGTCGCGTTGTAGTCCGCATATATGTACTCACTTTCCCCGTCAACTGCCTTGAGGCTGTTGTTGCACACGTCCAGGATGGAGGTGTTAGCCAAGTAGTGCCTTACGTACTTCTCGATCCCATCCCACAAATCATGGCTATTGCACTTGGCACCGGAAGTTGAGATACATCCAGACCCAACCCCTTCGCACCTGACCATCCTGACCTTGTCCCCCACAGAATCCAACAGCAGGTCGAGCGTAATGCGCTCCGGAGGAACATTTAGAGAATAGCCACCACCCGGTCCTCTGGTTGGTTTGACCAGCCCTCCTTCCTTAAGGAAAGCTATAACTTTTTCCAGATATCCCTCGGACAGGGACTGCTCACCCGCTATGGAAGAGGCTCTCCTGGGCCTAGGTACGCCCGTGCCACCCTTTTGCAGCAGCTCCACCATGAACATGACAGCATAGCGCAACCTACTGGTGATCAGCACGGCAACCTCACTCTAAACCCGCATAACAACAAACAACGACCGAACCTGGACAAGTCACAACAAATACTTAGGCAAGACGGCACTTTTTGGTTAGTATCTTCACGGTGCACAGTGTATAGTGAACAATATGCCGTATGTCAAGTGGGTTTTTCCCACAGGTGGGGTTGTGGCTGAGTGCGGAAAGTCTGGGTAGAGGGGATGCGTGAAGTTTTTTTCAATGGGCCTGCGGGCAAGATAGAGGGTAGGTACTCCGGGAGTAGGGACGCTGGCGCCCCTTCGGTGTTGATACTTCATCCACACCCGCAGTATGGTGGAAGCATGGATAATAAGATTGTCTACAATCTCTATCGCGTATTCGCCACGAATGGGTTTTCCGTGCTTAGGATAAATTTCCGTGGCATTGGAAAGTCAGCAGGTGTATTCGACAAGGGCGTTGGGGAGCTAAGCGATGCAGCTGCAGCTGCAGACTGGCTGCAGAACAGCAGCCCGTCCATTTCGTCGTTTTGGGTTGCTGGGTTCTCGTTTGGAGCGTGGGTGGCCATGCAGCTCATGATGCGTAGACCTGAGGTTGACGGGTTTGTCGCGGTATCTCCTCCGGCGAATAGGTATGACTTTTCGTTCTTGTCTCCGTGTCCCGTTCCGGGGTTGATCGTCCAGGGGGACAGTGACAGCATAGCCGAGGAGGCGGCCGTTTCTCAGCTCGCATCGAGGCTTGGCGCATCGATAAAGAGTGAGTACATGCAGTACTGCGTTGTGGAGAGGGCGGATCACTTCTTCCGTGATCACATCGGGCAGTTGAACAAGGTGGTCGACGCTTATGTGAAGTCTAGGCTGCCTGCTGACAGCCGTGACCGGGTGTTTTCTACTAGTAAGAAGACAGCTAAGGGTAAGCGTCCAGTATACGCAGGGTAGTAGTTTCTGCGGCGGGAGCAGCGTGTTTAAGGTATGGGTAGTACGTACGCTGCAAGGCTCCGGAGGTTTGGTTGCGGGCTCGTTTTGTGCGCAGGGATGCTGAGGATTTGGAGTGTCTATGATTGCGTCTTTAGCTCATGTACCGAGGGGTAATTTCTACGCGATGGTTGAAGCGTAGTGTTTTGTGTTGTACAATCCGCGCGTTTGTTGTGTTCGCAGTCGGTGGACAGTTGTGTACAGCTCCTGGCCCTTTAAGGAGGCCGAAAGGGTTTTGGATACGTTTAGTAGAGAAAGGGAAATAGTCCTTGCCACCGGGTACGGGCCCTCGGGTTTGCCGCATATTGGCACATTCAGCGAGGTGCTCAGGACAGCGTTTGTCGCCAATGCACTGCGCGAAATTTCCCCAAACATTTCAACCAGAATTTTGGCATTTTCGGACGACATGGATGGGCTACGCAAGGCCCCAGACAACATTCCTCAGCGTCGAATGGTTGCCGAGCACATTGGCAAGCCGTTGACGTCAGTGCCGGATCCTTTTGGGACTCACCAGAGCTACGGGCACAGGATGAACCACGTGTTTTGCGAATTCCTGGATAGATTCGGCTTTGAGTACGAGTTCAAGAGCGCGACGGAGTGCTATAAGGCTGGGGTGTACGACGACATGCTGCTGAAGCTACTCCAAAACTATGAGGAGGCAGTTGAGGTCCTACTGCCCACACTCGGAGAAGAACGGCAAAAGACCTACAGTCCTTTCTTACCCTTGTGTACTAAGACGTCAAGGGTGCTGCAGGTTTCCATAGTGAAGGTCGATGCTGAGCGCGGCACCGTGTTCTATAAGGATGATGACGGAGAGTTGACGGAATCCCCGGTAACCGGCGGGCGTTGTAAGTTGCAGTGGAAGGCAGACTGGGGGATGAGGTGGGCGGCTTTCCGCGTGCATTATGAAACCCATGGAAAGGATCTCACCCCTTCGACCGCACCGTCGACAGAGATATGCAAGATCTTGGGAAAGGCACCTCCTGTCCTGTTCCCGTATGAACTTTTTCTCGACAGGGAAGGAAAGAAGATTTCGAAGTCGAAAGGAAACGGCCTTTCGGTCGAGGATTGGTTGTCATGCGCCCCTTACGAGAGCCTTGCATTGTACATGTTCCAGAATCCGAAGAGGGCTAAGCGCCTGTGTTTCGAAGTGGTGCCTAGGTTCGTTGACGATTACCTATCCCTGGTCAAAGACTACCATGAGGCCCAGAACGTTGACAGTCCGGTGTGGCACATACATAATGGTAAAGTTCCTAAAATTGAGCTATGCGAACTGACTTTCTGCCTTCTGATAAACATAGCCTCTGCGTGTAATGCAGAGGATGACCAGATGATGTGGAAGCTCATTAGGCGCTATAGGGCTGACATAGAGAGCAAAGTTGATGTTGCCATGCTTGGAAAGCTGGTGAGTTGCGCGGTGTCCTACTGCCGCATGGTTGTAATGCCAAATCGGTCGTACAGGGTGCCTGACGCTAACGAGCGCGCCATGTTTGTCGATCTAGCGAACACTTTGGCTTCTATGAGCGATAGCAGCTCATCTTCCGACATACAGAACGAGGTGTTTGAGGTTGGAAAAAAGTACCTACCGGACAACCTGAGGGAATGGTTTAAGATGCTGTACGAGGTGCTACTAGGGCAGAGCGATGGGCCTAGGTTTGGATCTTTCGTAAAGCTCTACGGAATTAGCAATACCGTAGAACTTATCAGAAAGTCGGTGTCTGTGGAGAGCTGTGATTGACAGCGTGAAATGGTGTGCTATCCTGAGCCTTGTTTCTTGGACGTCTGGTTATGTTGAGGTTCCTTCTCTTGTGCTTTGCCGTACTTTTCCTGAATGGATGCCCATTTTCCTCGTTCGTACAGCAAAACGGGTACCCAGATGCGGGAATTCGGCTTTGGAATGATGTTAAGGTCGGAGAGCCCAAAAGCGAGGTTATAAAGCTACTTGGGTCCCCGGTGATTATAGAGAACGGTGTGTGGTTGTACCCATCCTGCAGGATGTATGGGGTTGCTGCATCCATAATAAGAAAATACAGTTGCACAGTTCTGAAGGTGTCGTTTGACGATTACGGTTTGGTGTCCAACGTTGAGCGGTTCGAGGTGCCTATGCGCCGCCTTACCAAGTCCAAAGGGGCCGGCACACCGATTACTGGCGTTAACGACGGGGCTTGGCGCAAGATTGAGGGCTTCTTCGACAGGTTTTTACTGAGATAGCCTGTGCACCACCAAAAAGTAGCTTTGCCCCCAAGTGGCGGTGGGTCACTACTGGCCTTCTCCAGTGTAGCTGTCTTGCGAGTTTAAGGGTTGTGGCAAGCGCTGGTCCCCGCGGCCAACAACACAACCGCCGTATAAGCAGTTGGCACCAACCCCAGCGCGGATGATTCTACCCCCTATGAACGCATAAGCCTTGCCCAAGTGGCCTCCCTGCTGAGGCGCCGCCCCCCTCCTTTCATCCCCACAGTGCACCTGCTCTGTGGGCTGCCTCTATCAGGTCCCCGTAGGAGGGCCCACTCAATCCTTTTCTTCCGGCTATCTCTGACTTTTCAGCAGCTGCACAGCTTTCTCGAGGGTTATGTCCTTGCCACACTCTTCCTTGAGGGCCACGTTCTTTTTGTCACACTTTAGGTAAAAACCGTAGCGCCCACTGCACACGTATATCTCCTTCCCATTTTCGTTCAGGCCTAATAATCTGGATCTTTTCTGCGCCTGACTGTCGATTATACTGATCGCTTCTTCGCAGGTTAGATCAAGAAAATTTGCCTTGTCCTTGACTGAAAAATAGGTCCCATTGTACAGAACATATGGGCCAAATCTACCTAAACCCAGCTTAATGTCCTGGCTTGTGTCCGGGTAACACCCCAGAGTCAGCGGCAAGGATAGTAGCTTCTGAGCCACATCCAAGGTGATATCCTGCACCCCCTGGGGGACGGTCACACGCTTTCCCTTTGTGCCACCTTCACCTAACTGTAAATATGCTCCATAAGGGCCATTCTTCAGGATAATCTCCTCTTGCGTCTTCTCGTACGTGCCCAACACCTTCGGGAACTCATCCCTACCCGCGTTCGCGTCGCTCCCTATACTCCTTATATACCGACACTCCGGGTATCTATTACACCCGAGGAACGCCTTGCCTTTACCTAGGTTCAACATGAGCTCCCCTTGTCCACAGCCCGGACACAACCTGTTCACCGTTTCTCCGGCGCCAGAGGAAAAAGCGTATGTTTCCAGATCCTTGGTGATGGACCTCAATATTTCGCCCACCTCTATCTTCTGTACCGAACCCACATCTTCAATAAACTTATTCCAGAACTGGCGCAAAACCTCCTTCCAAGCCATACTTCCGTTGGAAATGAGATCCAACTCTTCCTCGAGATTGGCTGTAAAGTCATATTCAACGTAGCGGCTAAAAAAGTTGGTCAAAAAGGCACTGACGATTCTCCCTCTCTCGCTGGGAATAAATCTCCTCTGCTCCAGTTGGGTGTACCCCCTGTCCTGCAGCACAGAAATAATCGCAGCATACGTGGAAGGCCTGCCTATCCCTATTTCTTCCATTTTTTTCACCAGGCTCGCTTCGCTGTACCTGGGCGGCGGCTGTGTGAAGTGTTGGTTTGGCGAGACTGCCAGCATGTCACAACCTTCCCCGACTTGCAACTTAGGCAGCATCTTTCTCTTGTCATCTTCCTCCGTACCATAGGCCGCATAGTAGCCATCAAACGCCAGACTCGAACCGGTTGCGTGTAATCCTATGGAGCCATCTTCGGACTGAATATCTACCAAAACTTGGTCCACAACCGCGGACTCCATTTGACTAGCTATGCTCCTCCTCCATATGAGATCGTACAACCTCAGCTGCTCGGCCGTGAGGTACTGCGCTATGCTATCGGGGGTCATAGTGATATCGGTCGGACGTATTGCCTCGTGGGCCTCCTGAGCGTTCTTCACCTTCTTCGAGTATTGCCGCACGGACTTGGCCAAATATTTTTCCCCAAACCGCACTTTGATCGTATCCCTGATATAGGATATAACCTCGGTGGAGATGTAAAACCCATCTGTTCTCATATAGGTAATAAGCCCGATTATCTCGCCACCGATGTCAATGCCTTCGTACAACCTCTGGGCAATCATCATGGTGTTCTTCGCCGAGAAGCCAAGCTTGGTCGAGGCCTCCTGCTGCAGACTAGACGTAATGAACGGGGGGTTCGGGTGACGCTTAGTCTGCTTTGCCTCCACTCTG
>JBQEQW010000010.1:0-1253 GCA_052043535.1 Anaplasma sp. | reverse complement strand
ACGCCACACTGGCTACAGCTCTATCCGTCATGAAAAAGCATAGTTACTCAGGAATACCCGTAGTTACCGACCCGCATGGTAAACTTGTAGGAATACTGACAAACCGCGATGTGCGTTTCGTTGGGAACAAGAGCTGCAAGGTCAGTGACATCATGACAAGCGCTAATCTCGTCACTGTGCGCGAGGGCATCAGTCAGACTGATGCAACAAGGCTCCTGCACAAGCACAAAATAGAAAGACTGATAGTAACAGACGAGAACAATTGTTGCATCGGTCTGATAACAGTGAAGGATATCGAGCGATTCAACAGGTTCCCTAACTCCTGCAAGGACAGCAAAGCCAGATTGCGGGTTGCAGCAGCTGTCGGCACTGGCAGCAAAGAAGGGGTAGAGCGGGCAGAGGCTTTGATACACGCGGATGCAGACGTGATAGTGGTAGACACAGCGCATGGGCATTCTGCCATGGTCATACAGACGGTAAAGGAGATAAAATCTATGTACCCAGATGCTCAAGTTGTGGGGGGAAATGTCGCCACAGCGGCAGGTGCTTCGGCCCTCATAGGAGCCGGCGTAGACGCGGTGAAGGTTGGAATGGGTCCAGGCTCCATATGCACAACAAGAATTGTTACCGGGGTGGGGGTAGCGCAGTTTTCCGCCATTAGAAATGTCGCAGCAGCTTGCAAAGGCACGGGCGTGAGAGTTATAGCCGATGGGGGGATAAAGTACTCCGGCGATATAGCAAAATCCATTGCCGCGGGTGCTGATGTCGTCATGATAGGCTCCATTTTCGCTGGCACAGACGAGAGTCCAGGCGACACTATGATATACAATGGGCGAGCATATAAATGCTACAGAGGCATGGGCTCCGTTGTGGCAATGAAGGGTGGTGGAGGCAGCAGATACTTCCAAGATGGTGGTGGCAAGTTTATACCGGAAGGTGTGGAGGGTAGAGTGCCCTTCAAAGGAGCAGCTTCTGAGGTCATTTATCAGCTGGTTGGTGGGCTCAGGTCTTCTATGGGGTACACAGGCAACAAGGACATAGCTTCCATGAAGTAGAACTGCGAGATCACCGTAATCACCGCAGCAGGGCTCCAAGAAAGCCATGTACATGGTGTTGCAATCACTCGTGAAACCCCCAACTACCACCCATATTCTCAACATCACAAGGACTAGTTCGGCCCTCAGCTATGCCTTTGGGAATATCATACAACATGTACAGACAGGACAAGCGGATCGAGGCAGGACCATGAGGGG
>JBQEQW010000009.1:0-22642 GCA_052043535.1 Anaplasma sp. | reverse complement strand
TGCAATCCGGTGGTGAAGTTGGGGTCAGCGGGGAGGGTGTCTGCGATGTAGTTGGTGCGCCTCCGGCTGAAGAGGGTGCCAATGGGCTGGCGTCTCAGTTGAGTGGTGACGCAGTAGCGGGTGCGGGCCCTAGAAAGGAAGTAAACCTCGGTCGAGATCTCTGGGATGCGGGCGCAGCTTCCGAAAAAACTCTTGCAAGCTTTATAAAGATCTCGCGGGATGGGAGCTTTCATGGAATGGCGTTTGAGTTGGATGCGGAGACGTTGGTTCCTAAGGATGTGGACTTGGGTTCGGCCGCACAGAAAAGTGTTGACGTAGTTACCAAAGCCGGGGAAGCGATGGAAATTGAGCAGCTGACTGGCAGTGAGGGTGAAGCTGCCTCGGAGCCTGTCTGTAAGGAGGGGCATGATGTTTTGTTGTCGCGTGGCTGGGGTTGGAGTGCTGGGGGAGCCCGGGCCAAAAAGCGGCCAGTAGCGGAAGCAGGGATGTTGGGTGCCTATAGTGGGCTGGCGTCTCGGTCAGGTGAGGAGAGCAAAGCCGGGGAAGCGATGGAAATTGAGCAGCTGACTGGTAGTGGGGGTAAATCTACTTCGGGGTTTATTAGCAGGTGGATGGGGATGTTCTATAGTGGGCTGGCGTCTCTGTCGGGTAAGAAGAACAAAGCCGGGGAAGCGATGGAAATTGAGCAGCTGACTGGCGGTGGGGGTAAATCTGCCTCGGAGCCTGTCTGTAAGGAGGGGCGTGATGTTTTGTTGTCGCGTGGCTGGGGTTGGAGTGTTGGGGGAGCCAGGGCCAAAAAGCGGCCAGTAGCGGAAACAGGGATGTTGGGTGCCTATAGTGGGCTGGCGTCTCGGTCAGGTGAGGAGAGCAAGAGCAGGTTAGGCTTAGGAAAGAAGGGCTCGGACCCTGGGCGGGGAATAGGCCTTGGTCTTGATCTTGAGAACGTGGGCGCAGGTTTTGAAGGAATTCTGACAAGCTTTGTGGTAAGCATGCAAAGGGGGGACTCTTGGGGGATAGCGTTTAAGTTGGATAAGGTCCCGGGGGATCTTGTTGAGATGGCGATCAGTCGGGTTACTGAGGATCAGGTTATTGAGGGGTTGAGGCGGGCTCGGGGAGAGGGAGGGGTGTTGTTAGCGGCACGTCGTGCCGCTAACCAGCCTAGCAACACTGAGGCGGCGTGTCGGGCATGGAGGCACCGGGATAAAGAGTTGTCACCCCACTCCAAGCGTGTTTTGGATGATGCTGCTCTGAAAGTTGGGCGGCAAAGTTCGTGGGATTTAAAGGTTGCTTTTGCCTTTACTGTTGCGGCGTTGGTGGCTATGATCCCTGGGCTGCTTTGCCACTACTTGAAGGCGAAGGCTGTTAAGGCTGTGTTCACCCCAGCTATGGCAATGTGGGTTGTGGCCCCCCCCGTGATTGCTATTTTCATGCTCTTGGCTCTTGTCTGGATAGGTGGACCGTCTAGGTCTACCTTGCAAGATCAAACTGTGGGGGGTGGTACTCCTTCCACCTCTTTTGGTGGGTCTCCCCAGGAGGTGGCGGAAGGGGAGGGGCTTCTCCCAAGCCCTAACGTATCCCATGCGGACGTTAAGAGCGTATCTCTGGGCACAGCAGCTATGGGGGCGGCGTAGGAGGAAGACGACGATTGGGTTTTTTCTTGCCAAGGCAAGAGAGAGTCTCCCCACTCCTCCCCCCGTGGGGCTGGGTGGGGATGTGCTTCCAGTCCCGTAGATGTGGGTGATGTTGTTGTAAGTGTGGTGGGTGAGACCTCCATGGGGGGCGGGCGCGCCGGTGGGGCGTTGCTTTTCTCAGTCCAAAGGCCCGTGGGCATTCTCCGTGGGACCTACTCCGAAGAGGCAGTACTCATAATCGTATAGGTGCGCGGTTGTTGTCGACAGCGGCTATTATCTAGAAAGAGATAAGGTTGGTGGAGGGGGCCGTGAGTCATTTGGGACGGCCCTATACTGCTTCTCCGGATACGGGTGCTTTGCTCTGTTCTAGTTGAAAACAGGGGATTTATTCTCAAAATCTCTCTTGCGTTTTTGTCGATGGCACTGCCGCCGTTGTGGCGCCTAATGCGTGCTGCGCTATCGAGTGGGCTGTCACCGTATTGGCTCGCAAGGGGAATATGCAATTTTCGATCTGGGGAGGAGAGAGGAAATGAGGCATATGTTTTTCGGTTGTTCGACAGATGGGGATGGGACCAGGCGCTTTGAATTTTCGTATGGAAATGTGCTGATACTTCCAGCAGGTGTTTCTGTGTTGGATGTCAGGTCAGCGCATGTGCACGGAATAGGTCTTATCGGCCAATCGGTGCTGAAAACTCAGTGCGCAGATGTCGTTTGATAAGATGCCATCGCAAAAGTGGAGCAACAGGAGTCAGAGCATACTGAGGAGCGGGAGTCCACTGGCAAAACTTATCAGGCTCCATAAGACGGTAGGTGGTATTCTGCGATACTCTCGAGCTAGAGGGTCGGTCACCCATCCTGACACATCACTTTTTGTTTTTGTAGGCGGGACAGAGGTGGTGACGATGATGCGACAAGAAAGG
The DNA here is from genome assembly GCA_052043535.1 of Anaplasma sp. Classification (GTDB taxonomy): domain Bacteria; phylum Pseudomonadota; class Alphaproteobacteria; order Rickettsiales; family Anaplasmataceae; genus Anaplasma. The sequence goes on along the minus strand of JBQEQW010000009.1, from coordinate 20,091 downwards.
CTGAAGAGCATGTATCTGTGCTACAGCATAACGTTGATCAGAGGCAAAGTAGAGTTACTGATGACCAGGTTTACTTCGGGATTCAGGCAACAGCAGGCGTAGGAAATAATGTAGGCCTAGGGAGGTTGAGCAAGAGCAAGTGGCGGAGGATGGTGCGTACCTGTTGTGGCGCGACGGCGCCTGAACCTGCCCCTACAGCTACGCCAAAGAATGGTTTCCTTTAGGAACTTGAAATCCATGTGTTAATGCCTGTAAAAATCATGCATACTGCGCGCATGGCTTTTAAGGTTTCAAAGACTCTAAACAAAATGCGAGGCCCCTGGCGAAGGGTAAGATTGTTGTCTATAGAGATTGTTGCTATAAGAAGGATAATAACAAAGATCCGAAGCAAGAGTGGGTTTGAGGACATAACTTCGCGATTGAGGCGGGGAAGAGGGCGCGCATTGCGTTCAAGAAGGCGTATGAAGATTTGAAAAATGAATGCTACCTCCTACGCCAGATGAAGGGGGTTTACTATCTCTGAGTTGGGCAAGGAGAGCATTCATTTGCAATGAGTTTACGTGGACGCCCGATGAATTTATTATGGATCAAGGAATTTTGTAGCAAACAGAAAAAAGCATAAGCAGCTCTGAGTCGTAAACAATGAAACCGCCTGTAATCGAGCCGATCGCCGCAGCGACGATGTACAAACTTCGTTTAAACTTCTGCTGCAGGGGGCCCGCTAAGAGCGCCGAGAAAATTGCGCGCACGAGAACGAACCAGGCAATCTGATCAACACCTGAGTAGTTGAAGAAGAGCGCGTCCTGTGGGCTACGCGCAAACCGAGGACGACCGATGATGCCAACCCCTTCCGAGCTCAGCAGCGAGACGAGCTCTCTGACGCTCTCCGTGTAACCTCCTTGACCTGATTCGCTGGCTGTTGTTGTTTTCGAAGCCAGAGGCTGAGTGCAGCTCAGGGAAAACAAACTCCAACCATCCCCTGGGGTCTACTGACTTCAACGTCGATGTCAATACCGGAATGCGGATTAGTTTGAAAATTTTGTCGGAGCTCGGGGGGCTCAGTGCCATGACAGTGAATGGAGATATAGCAATGTATGGGTAGAGAGCTGCTCCCCCGTTTTCGGGCTGTCTTCTAGAAATGTTGGGGAAACAGGGATGAGTGGACGAACTGATTGCCTTTTACCTGTTGGCTTGCTACTAAAGGCGCCGTCCTTACCTATTTGATATGGAAGGCGAATGATAGCGAGTGGTAGCCCTTTTAGATTGAAGAGGATGAAATTACTGCAGAGGAAGAACGGTCAGATGCTGTACACCGCCCCAGAAGACCTGATGGATAGGCAGAAGGTGGGTGGATGGTGATTTTAAACTTGGCCAATGCTGCGTTGGAGAATTCAGGGCATGTTGCGTGGGATCAAAATGCTGTGAGATCCCCAATAGAAGTGCGGCCATCTGCGCCGCCTCCCTGAGGTGTGTTGACTTCAGATGTTGATATCGTTGCCGGGGCGTAAGACCGATTTTTCAAGTTCTACCCATGCCTTGCTGGAAGGGGGACTTGTTAACATAATGGAGAGTGTGCGCATCGTGTTGGACTCCTGGGGAGTTGTACTCAGGCTATGCGCCATGTGGATAGAGAGGGGCTATTCCCTACCCATGCGTTCTAAATAGGGAGGAAAATAGATGATAAGAAGTGCTGTTGCGGTGGTGGGGTTGTGGCGCCATCTCTACACTGTTCACCGTTCTAAAGAGTGTGCGATAGGCATGGATGCTAAGGGGGTCTTGTGCCGAAAGATATTGCGTCGGAGAGTCCAAGGCATGAGAAAGCTAGGTTTCCCCAGAGTCTGAAAAAGTTGAGGGGCTGCAACGCAATATCCGCAACCATAAGCTATTAGAGTAATGATTTCGTTTCCTCAGACGGCAGGAGAGTTGCGAGCCAGGTCCCAACTACGGACGCTGAGGAACAACCCCTACCCAGTGCACATGCGACGTCTACTGAAGGGGTTACTCCCCAGCATCTGCTCTGCTGGGGAGTCATCGAGTTGATGCATGTAGAGGCCGTACGCGCTATACAGCAGATCCGGCGTGTTGTGAAAACTCTGGAGATGTGAATCCGCTGGTGACAGGTTGACTGTCTACGGTGATCAGACTTCAGATCAGCAGTAGTCCCTCGAAATGTAGTTCCTGAAAGCTGCAAGTGATAGGGTGCAAGACATGTGTAAGGAGGTGGGGATGGCTTTTATGACGCGCCACACTCCACAGCCACTGAAGCTGCTAAAGAGAAGTATTACCATTTCTGGGGAGAATCAGCCTGAGGAGCAAGGTGCGTGAGTTTGACATCCAAGATCCTGCCCTGCTGATGGACCAGAAGATCAAGACTGCCCTACGTGCAAAACTCTTCCGGATTTGAACGAAATAACACCGACTTTTACGGTCAAGTTAGTTGCGTCCAATGAGGATATGGAGATAGAGTGCAAGCTTTGTGCTACTAGGTCATACTAAGAGTGCTGCTGCAGAGACCAAGCATGACGATGAGTTGGGCTTTGCTGGCACTGAAAAATTCGAGCAGGCGAAAGCGAAGAGGAAATTGAGGTTTAAAGGCACAAAGGATTAGCCCTGATAATCTTCGAAAGACTACGGGCAGTCCGCTGGTGGGCATATGCAGCAGGTAGTGTGACAATTGCAGAAGTTGACTACGAAGCTGCAGAAACCCAAGAGGGCGGCTATGCTGCCTCCGAAAGCAACAATCAACCGGATGGTCAAGAGATTTTTTGTATGTCGAGACCGAAGTTCGGGGTGGTGGCACATCGTACGTTCCCGCAACACTCGTTAGCGTTGTTGAGATAGGTGACGTAGCTATATCCTGCTTCAGCCCTGCGGGGGACTTTACCCTTTAGTAACAGCTGGATGTTGTAGAGTGATGCACATGTGGTTTTTAATGTACTGAGGAATAGCACCTGTGTTGTTTTGAAACATGAGTAGGAATACTTTGCCTGCGCGTTTGGGAAGTGTAGATAGGGGGAGCGTTCTTGTACGATATGAAGGATTTCCTCCGGGTCATCGGGGTAAAGACTGATTTTGCAGGTGGTCCTGAATGTAATTGAGCGCAGATTAAGCAAGTCCTTTTCTGTTTTGGATGCATTAGGTGAGGCTATAATAGGCAGAAAGGAGGAGAGTGGAGAGCCAGGATCGGTGAGTTTTGTGCATCATTCTGAGGAGTTTGGAGACGATATAGTCGAATATACAACTGCCACTCAGCATGGTATAGTGTGTTTGTTCTGCCACAAAGCGCCATGGCTGCCGCGATCCTAGAGGGACACTCTGCTTTTCTATTGCTACAGTTGCTCATGCAGAAACTTGGCGTTTTTAATAGCGAGGGATGTAATTAGCCGCGAGCTTACCTGGACCCAAAAATTCTTCTTTTATGGAAATTCGCCGGACACAGTCCCGAATGATTGGTGGATGGCTTCAACATCTGAAGGGGAAGGGCGAACTTGGCGTCTTGGATTTGAGGATGACAGGCAAATATCTGTGCCTCAGTGGATTTATTTTCATGATATTTGGGCCAACATCAAGTTGCGAAAAGCCTTAGCCTTACTCTATGCCAAAGGTTTCTATTATGACACAATGGCCTCTGCGACCTTGTGAGTCTTGTTCAGATCTCTGCGCGGGGTTACTGTGAATGGCTCATAGCCGTTATAAGATATTACCCCGAGTGTTTCTTGCTTTGTCTAAAAAGTCATACACAAGTCATAAATTGTGGTGTGCTAGTGCAACAACTACGAAGCAGACTCTGGAGCAGTCTGCCATCTGAAATGGATGGGAACTAATGAGAGTATAATCCTGGAACAGGGCTACGTAATGGGATATAAATTATGCTCTCAGACAAAAATAGTATCCTCATGGAGCAGGTAAAAAATTCCAGAATTCTAGGTAAATATACTAAATGATTGAAATGATATTTGATATAAAACCTGCGTCGCAAATGATAAGGCAGCGCGGCTAGCAATAGCATGCTGCCAGACAAGGTCCATGAGCGTAAATGCGCTAACTACTGCCTAGCTCCAGGCGCATTCATGCCCAAACCATAACATTTGGTGTGTGAAGTAGCGAAAAGGGCTCGGAAAATCTGCTTAGCGGGTCGTAAAGCAACCGCCTCTTCGTGAGTTTTCATCGCAATAGAAAAGCTCTGCTCAAAGAAGCTATAGCCGCTGCATGGGTAATTTTACCACATGGGACCGTCGTCACATTGCAATTGAAATATGATATATCTACCAAAAATTAAGGACGGGGGGTTGCAACCTGTTAGGGTTTTGATTTTGCCATATCTTGGTCCTTACCGTTGCTTTTTCCTCTTGCACAAGCGATTTTCATGCAATTTAGACGTGGCTGGGCTGTAAGTTAAATGCTTTAGCCTTATTGCTGCTATCTACGCGGTTGTAGCCTATAAGGTATGGTGCAATGGACCAGTTGACTTGGATGTGCTACCATGTGGGGAATCGCTAGGGGCTTTCCCCTAGGTAGTTGGATTATGCGAGTGTGTGTTTATGCAAAGGGAAGTTCGTTCTAACAAGGGCTCTGTTTTAGGCAACCGGTCCAAGGGCAGGGCAGATGATGGTGAGGCTACACACGTCGGTGCAGCGTTTGAGCCAAAAAAAGGCTCCATGGCTGCGGAAGCTGGTGAATTCTCTGCAGAAGGCCGAGGTGGGCGCAGAACTACAAAGAAAGGTGGTGGCGCGGCCATACCCATGGGAGATGGCGTGGGACCAACAGCGCCAGTGGTCGGTGGTCTCCGGCCTAGGAGGAGATTTAGTCGCGGTTGGGTGTTCTATAACGCCGTTGTGCTACTCTTTCTTTGTCTGCCTTTGCTCGCGCTTATCATTTTCTGCATTTGGGCGGCCATCAAGTACCTCACGGCTGGTCCAGTGCTGCCTGCAGTATGTGTGCTCGCACTGCTTTTTTGTGTCGTAGCGGAATCTGTCCTCATGTCAGGTACTTACCTGAACGATGGCCCCGTCGTCGTGGCAAAAGGTGGTGTTAGGGGTCGGAAATGCGGGCTTGTTGGCGCGGAAGAGGTGGATGGCCGAAGCTCCTCAGGGTGGTTGCCAGACATTATGTGGTTTATCCTAATGTTAGGGGTAATCGCACTGATAGGGAATTTGATAATTTCGTTCTCCGGGGTAGGGAATCCGTACCACGGTGTCATAGCTGTAAAGGCGCTGATTGCTGTTGTGTCGATTCTGTTGATTCTGTCTCCTCTTTTCATGCTATTTGAGGCCTACAGAGGTAGGAGCAGAGGGGATGCGATGTACGTTCTCGATGATGGCACAAATACCATGCCTCCGGTCGTGGTTTGTATTGTAGACCAGAGGTCTCGCGGATTGCCACAAGATGCCGGACAGCAGGACGAAAGCGATACGAAAGCAGAGCAGGGTGGTGACCAAGAGGGTCCCAAGGGAGGTTCACATACTCCAGCCAACGATATACCAGAGGAGCCGGTGTCATTTGTGGTATTAACGCAAATCAACGAGGGTGCGTCAGGTAACTCTACCACTTGTCACGACACCTTTGTACATACTACACCAAATGTGGGGCAAATTGGGTAGGTCGGGGGAGTGCCGTGCATGGGGGGTCTATAGGTCGACTGGATGGACGGCGGCGCTGCCCCTCCACACGGTGCTGCTCGTCTCCCAGTGGATGGTCCATAAGTCCCTGGTGTGGTTTCGTCGATTGCTCTGGGGTTATGGTGGTGGGGTGTGTGAAAAGCTGTAACAAGCGCCGCGGCTCAGCGTCTCTGCTCTGTTATGGGGTGGAGAAGACCCGGTAACTGGGTGCAGTGTCATATCATAGCCGCCAAAAACCGTTGTGGCAACTGACTTCTAAGTGTGTGATGGTTGTGCTTGCCGCGTAGCATGGATTTGGCAGGTGCTTGTTGCGGTGTGTAGTTTTAAAATAACTTACGAAAAGTTCCCACTACAGCCTTCTGATATTACTGTAAGATGTAACTGAGACTGAGACCCCGGGGGCGAAGACGTGTGGCTTGTAGCCTCAAGTTACCCACGGTTGTCCCTTGTTCTCCCTATGGACGCTACTGCAAGTTAACTGCTGAATCTTTCTCGCGTGGATTAGCAATAATCAGTATAAGATAACAACCTTCCAAAGCGGTTCTACTCACATAAAGTGAGTAGAACGCACGGGCTAGTGCCTTGACCACCGAGCGATGAAGAAAAGGAGGCGTGAGAATTCGATGGATCACGCCACAGACGACATAAAGTGTTCCTGTAGGTTCCCTTAGATTGTGTGGGTGCTCTATGCTAAGAACTGGGTAGTGGCAAGTGGCAGCTAGGTATCCAAATAACTGCTGTTTGGTAAATATAAAAACAAAAATGGTCCAATTGCAGAAGGATAACTTCGATCTTTAATAAAAATTAATAATAGTGCTAGCCGTGCAAAATACGTAGCCGAAATCAGATGGGAGAATTTTTTCAGTCTCAAAAATATAAAATAAGCCTTCGAATACGCAATATGTCATAGATATAAATACAAGTAGGTTGTTACGTAAATGAGAAATACATTTTCACATCCTTTCCCTTTGAAGGCTGTGTGTGAGCGAGAAGACATGCAACTCCTCCTTCTGCAAAGAAACTCTTATGCGGTGTGGTGTTTCCCCCTAAACTTAGCACGCCGGTATACACTCACCGACGTTCACATAATGGTGATAGTCAGACAGGGTTACACACAAGATTTTTTCCAGATCTGACTTATCTAAGAACACATTTTTGCCTTTTTGTGATTTCGGTTTCTGGATGTAGTCTTGATATATCAAAAATAAAATGGGATGAATAAATACTACATTGCTGATATAGCAAAAATCTATATTTTTAGTCGTATTAAAAAATGAGACAGTGGTTTTTGGATATTTGTGCGAACCACATTCTCAATATGCCTCTGTACGCAGACGCTACACCATTTAAAATTTTATGCAAATTAATCAATTCCGATAGAATGTGGTTTCACTAGGTTCTATCAACGGCTTTTTAAGGCCTCATTGACAGCACTCTCTGCTTGCACTTTTGGATTTCTCGTCCTATACGGTAGCCGTTGATTTTGGCAACACTGTCTGGAGAGCTCTACAGGATATTTCAGATCGGGAATACATTGGTTTGCTCCTATGAAAATGTCTCTTTTGCAGCTGCGTCAGTGGGTGCTTTAGGCAATTTTTCTGCCTGGGGGGGTGCACACCTAGAAACACTCTAGTCGGCATGCGTAAGGCTAGCATAGCGCTAACTGTTGTTCTGCTTGCGATCACAGTTTTATGCGCAACACTTGCTGCCGTGTATTCTATTCCTGCTGTTGTGGGAATTTTGGTGCCGATAGCTACCATATGCGGGTTCGGGTGTGCAATATTAGTGCTACGTGTGCTAAATCTGGCTCGGCACATACGCTCTCTAGGTCAAGATTTCGCTGTTGGTGAGTCTGTGCCCGATCCTGCACGCGATTGTCATGGTGAGGCTGGAATAGCGCGGAATAGTGCTAGATACTTTAACAAGTTGATACTGATCCCTATCCGGGAAACAGAGATAGAAGAGTGGTTTGCGGAGGACCGTTTAAAGACCTTGAAAGAGCTGATCCATGGACGTGATGGGACGCTAAATCTGCCTTGTTTTGTATGGTCAGACCAGAGACAGAAAAGTTGCCTTTTCGTCAATGGCGAGGTTTTTTTCCCTGATCCGTGCCCGGTACTACCTGACAGTCAACACAGTCCTAAAACACCTCGTTCTTTGGGTGTTCATCCCCAGTTTCTTCAGGGAGTACGCGTGCGCAAAGCTGTTGTGCCTGTCATGGAGCAAGTGAGCCCCTATGTTCCAGTAGAATTTTCCAAAGGTCTGCTATATCACGTGACCTATGAAAAATTGCTCGATAGATCCATTGTCATGGAAACCATGCTCGGGTTGCACATGCATAATGATAAAAAACTTTTAAAATTTTCCGGAGACCTGTTGGCAGGGTATATAGCCACACAGCGCCAGTTATTGCGGAAATGTTCCATGAGAACGGCGTTAGTGACCCAGATCTTTTGTAGCGTGGCAGTATAGAACAATTTTTGCTACATCCAGAAGGAATGAAATTTGCCCACGATATTATGGAATATAAAGATGATTTTTATGCTGCCAGCAGTAGAAAACATCTAATGCCCATTTCGAGACGTGATGCCGCGTTTATTAAGGATGTTCAGGAAATTGTGATAAAAATAATACAGCAGAATCCTGGAGTGAAAGAAAGGATAGCAGAGAGCGAGGGGACGTCTACTGAGACTTTGCGTATGCTATATGGGCTTACGTCCCCTTATGTGCAGTTTTTGAATCACTACCTGGGGGATCGCCATAATTTAGTTGGCTCTGAAGATAATGGTATGGAGATAACATCGCATTTCTTGGTGGATGCTGATTTCAGAAAAGCACTTGTGGGTCAAGCGATAAAATGGGCGCTAGCCGCCACTAATGAGCATGCACCTAAATTTGATGTCGACTCAACAACGTTGCTTTTGTCTAAGGCAGATACGCAAAATTGTGCGTCCAACCGCAACCAGCTACCGATAGCATGCACTGCTGTTTTTGGGTTAATGGAATCTGTCTTGTTTCTAGTTCAGGCCATCAAGCGGGGAGAGAGTGATATCAATGAATTGATACCGCGGAACTACTTGAGGCCAATGAGCCGAGTTGAGGGTTTGAATGCTAGGGTAGTTCCACAACTAGAAGTCCTTTGGGTCTTAGGTCAACACAAAGTTGCTACCGAGATATCAAATGAACACAACATACCTTCCTGTGTGAGAGATCTAGCTATGGTAGAGGCAATGCGCTACGCTATACTAGAACGTGAAATATATGGTTCTGAGAGAGGTACACCTTCTGCAACTTCTTTAGGACCATATATGGACAATAAAATAATAACTGCGCTGACGGAGCATAATCTTGAGAGCAGAAATAATCGTAACGGAGCGCATTTGGACTTAAATGAATGCGTGAAACAAGCAAGTGAGAAATTGCACTTTCTGAAAGATCGTGCTCGGAAAGATCATAAGCATCCTTATTTTTATATACACGAATTGACGATGTATGGTGTTGTTAACACAGTAAGAGAACTAACCCACGACAGGGAATGTTCGGTTGCCGAGCTTGAAAAAATCGCTAAGTCGGAATACGAGCATGTTGGGGAGTTACTTGCAGAACAGGAAGATAAAGCGGTCCATAAACGGCTGCTGGCCCTCTTTTGTGCAACGACATCAACGAACAACGTCCCATTCCAGCTTGCGTTGTAGATATCGATGTTTCTAGCGATTTGAAGCATTTGACTAAGGTGCTAAAATGGGGTGACATTAAAAACCCTAAGCAGCGCAATGCAGGGGCTGTTTATTCCGATGATAGGCAACAAAATCCTTCCTCTTCCATGGGGTGAAATAGAGCAAGTTACCCCTGAAGCCCGGGTTGACCAACATGGAGTTAGGGCAAACTCGCTAGTCACTTAAGGTTATAGGGGAGAGATGTCCTGGTTCTCGTATTTACACGCTCAGACGCGTACATAGGCTTTAAGAGAGTCGGCACGCTGCGGCTCCCTGTTGACTCTTGTGTTGCATGTATACTGTAAAAGTCAGGCATCTGTGACATTTTTACTTCAGCTTTAGTGGAAATTATATGGATATATCAAGAATGAATAGTACAAATATAGAAGCATCATTTTTTGGTGCGTTATGTGAGAATGAGTGCAATTGGCCGCTATCTTTGGTGCTTACACAATTCAAAATTTTATGCAAATTAGCAAATTGTGCATTAGGATAGTGGTATCTGGGCCGCAATGGGCCTTTTGAGTTCCGCTAGGTGTGTGTACACTCGTATTGTGTGGATCTCTCAGATCCACGACAGTTGTTGATCATAAGTAATGCTTTCTGGAAAGCGAGAATACTTTTTTAATATTCCTAGTCAATGCAGACATTGAAGTTTATGTTGGTTTAGTACTATGGGAAGTGTTTCCTCTGTAGATGTTGCGAATGAGTCCGGGGCAACGTCTTGGTCCAGAATGACCCTATTTGGATGGCGCAAGACAGCCAAAATGGTCACTATAGCGATGTTAGTGGGTACAGTTGCGTGCGCAACATTGGCCGCTGTGTTTTACACTGCCAATCTTGCATGGGTTCTTGTGCCATTTGCGGTTATGACTGCAAATGGCACCGTAATTGGGGTGCTGGTTATATTATTTTTAAACAGCAGCATGCGTTCTGTAGACCGGGCTCTTGACGATTTTAGATCTCCACGCGTTGGTGACGGGGTTAGTCAATCACCTGCAGCCTCCATGACCGCGCAAATGTCTGATAGAAGCCTAAAGCAGAACGAAGAGCAATCTTCTCTTGAGGTGGAGAGCAGCACAATGTTGCAGCTGTCTGACGAGCATGGGGGCCCTGCGGATGCGGACGCGTATCGTCTCGGTGCTACCGCTGCACCCGCAGTGACTGGGAGAAGTGCGCGGTACTTACACGAATTGACACTGCGTAATATTCCCCCCAAAGAATTTGGCTTATGGTTTGAGCAAAGCTGCCTACAGCACGCGCATGGAAGCTTGACTCAAGGGCACGGAAATACGCTGAATTTGCCACATCTTGTGTTGTCGCAAAAAAAGCAAAGGTATCTTCTTGTCGTGAATGGTGAAGCCTTTAATCTTGGATCGGGCCCAATACTGCACTATGTCCGACATAACTTCGGGAAGCTGTCTTTCTCGTTGAGTGTCCAGCCCCATTTCCTTCAAGGAGTGCGAGTGCACGAGGCTGTTCTTCCAGATCCAAATATGAGTAATCCAGGCTTTAATAGCCATCCAGAATTCCATGGCGGTCTGCTATATCACGTGACCTACGAAAAATTGCTCGATAGATCTATTGTCATGGAAACCATGCTCGGGTTGCACATGCATGATAATGAAAAGCTTTTCAAATTTTCCGGAGACCTGTTAGCAGGGTACGTGGCCACACAGCGGCAGCTATTGTGGAAATTTGCCAGAGAGAACGGCATTAATGGCTCAGGTTTTCTGTGGCGCGACACTATTATCGAACAATTTTTGCTACATCCAGAAGGAATGAAATTTGCCCACGATATTATGGAATATAAAGATGCCTTTCATGCCGCTGGCAGTAGTGAACACCCAGTGTCCATTTCGGGACTTGACGCCGCGTTTATTGGGGAGGCTAGGGAAGTTGTGACAAAAATAACACAGCAAAATTCTGAGGTCAAAAAAAGGATAGCAGAGAGCGAAGGAACTTCTACTGAGACTTTGCGCATGCTATATGGGTTCACGTCTCCTTATATGCAGTTTCTAAATTATACACTGAATCGAAGTCCTTCATCTTTTCAGGCAGGTAATAAGAATCTGACGGCGCGCTTTTTGTTGAGTTCAGATTTTAGAGAAGCGCTTGTAAGCCAAACTATACAATGGGCGTTATCGGCTATTGATGAGCATATTACCAAATGGGATGTGGACTCCAACAAGATGCTCTTATTTAAGGCAGCAACGCAGAATTGTGCATCTAACAGCAGCTCTTTGCCGATAGTGTGCGTGGCGGTACCAGGATTGGTGGAATCTGTCTTGTGCGCGGTTCAAGCATTCAAAGAGGGAGGGGATGCGATTGCCGAGTCGATTCCCCCACATTACCCCAAAAAAATGGTACTTATTCCGGGATTTAAGGCTCATGGACTAAGTGACGAGGAGGCCATCGAGTTTTTAAAACCACACAAAATTTTTGCTTGTGAGTTGGCCGCGAAGGATGTTCCCACTCATATACATCCTCTGATCCTAGCGCAGGCAATTTCCTTGGCCACGGAGAAGGTTAGGTCGGACACAACGATGGAAGACCATTTGCTGCAAGCGCTTGATTTACACATGGAAGAGCATGAAATTTACGGTCGATATCCAAGCCTAGATGAATGCGTGAAGAGGGTGAATAGGCTGTTAGGGGGACTGGTAGACAACGCTGTAAGAGATCAGAAAAGATCTGCTACCTACGTCGAGGAATTAGTAGCGTGCGGTGTCGCAAATACGATTGGAGAGCTGACTAAAAACAAGATATGTTCTGCTGTCTGGCTTGGAAAGGTTGCTGAGCTAGCATCTGAACGTATCGGGAAGTTGCTCGCGGAGAAGGGGGATATGATGCACGAACGGCTAAATGATATTATTCTGTGCAACAATATTCATAAGCGACATTTCATTCCGGCTTGTGTCATAAATATCAATACCTCCCCGGCTTTGAAGCGTTTCAGCAAGATTTTTGAGTCTGGTGATGTAAAAAAGTATCGGCGACGCACTGACCACAGTCATTCTGAGAGCAACAGTCCCGCATCTGCGATAAGTGATATATCGCACATAAACCCATTGTCTAAAGTTAGCCGCCATGGGGTCGCAAAGAATCACTAACTCACAAGTCTATGCGAAAGCATGCGTCTTTTGCCTAAGCTGATAAGCAAATTCATTAAATATGATATATCAGTACTACATTTTGATATACAAAATACATGCTCTTAAGCACTTAACGCGCAACTGTAGGCTAAAATATCCGATGTGAGCAAAAAGCCATAACTTGTAGCTCAAGTGAATTAAGCAAGTTATATGGCAAATATGACTTTTAGAGTCACCTACCTTCCACATGGCTTTACCGATTATATACACTTGCATTTTCGTATTCTTCGTCATACACAACAACTGTTGCTTTGAGTTAAGTAACTTCTTCTGAAAATCCCAAAACTATTTCCGGACATTACAGATTAGTATGAATTTTTAAGCTTTGTTGCGGTTTTAGTTTTTATGGAAATAGTTCTTTGTGTGGATGCCTCAGGTTACTCTGATACTGCACTTCCATCTAGGAGTAGTCTTACAGGGTGCGCGTAATAGCCACTGCAGCTGATGTAGTATTGCTTGCGTTTGCAATCGCAAGTGCAACAGTTGTTATAATAGCATATTCAGCCCTGTTATCGCGTATACCTTGATACCGGCTGCCCTTGCGTTTTTTACAGGGAGTGTATTTGCGGTCATATCCGCCGTAGGCACCAGCCGCAGAACGCAGAATAAGAACCTTGGACAGTAGTGCCTCTGCTATTAGTCTGGAATTGAGTGAAAGGCTGTCGATATGGAGTCGCATGAAAAGCAGGATTACACGCTCTAACGATATGGGGGCTACTACTCCAGCGCCAGTGGCAGCAGGAGTAGTAGTGACAGGGAGCGGTTGTTTGATGGTTCAAATCCTATCCAGGCTCCAGCTCCAGTGATGATTAAAGATGCAGTTCCACATGTACATACTCCTCCTAGTGGTGCGGATACACAAAGTCCTCCTGCAGCCGCTGTTTTGAAGCATCCCCAGAATTCCATGGTAGCATAAAGTACTATCACGAATTAGTGCTTGAGCCCATTTCCAAAGAAGAAATTGGCTTGTGGTTTACAGAGGCTCAGCTACGATCCATGCGCGGGAATCGTCAACCATGGATGAAGCAAATACCGGATTTTCCCGTTTTGTTGGGATAGTGAGGGATGGTAAACCCCAACACTGTCTGCATGCAGATGATGTAATTTTTGATCTTAGGCTGAGCCGAGTACGAACTGACGATCCTCAACACAATGTGAAGATTTTCCTTGCTAGATTGGTGTCCAGCCCCAATTTCTTCAGTGCGTTAAGATAGTGACAACGGCACCTGAACTGAACTCATGCACAATTTCGGGGTGGGAAGGGCAGTTTCCCAGCAGTATTCTGTATCAGGTTACCTATGACAATCCGCTTGACAGATCCATTGTCATGGAAACCATGCTCGGACTTCGTCTGAATGGCAATAAATAGTAAGGCTTCTGCAGTTTGCAGGGGAATTACTATCCGGGTACGTGGCCAATCAAACGCCATTTACTACAAAAGCTTGCTGAGGAAAAGAAATCTCAGCAAACGATTTGCTGAGTGAGACTGAGACCCTGTACCATTGCAAAATTCCTGCGTACTCCAGATGGGGGGAAATTTGCCCAGGATATCATAGAATATTCAAAAGCATTTCGCGCAATTGTGAGCCGAGATAGTCGGGTTGTTCTCTCCGATTCTGATCGTACTTTCCTAGTAAAGTGCCTGTTTACTGTGGAGGAGATGATGGAATCTTTTGCCCCAATGATAGGGTAGTGTTTAGGGCAAGCGAAGGGACTTCTACTTAGACTTTGCGTATGCTTTATGGGATAAACTCCTCATATACAGTTTTTGAACAAGAGGCTGAGCAACCACTCCTGCTTCCAAGCCAACAATGGTCTTATGGCACGCTTCTTAGCGGATCAAGATTAAAGGTGCTTGTTGGCCAGGCTATAATATGGGTATTATCGGCTGTGAACGAGCATATCACCACCGTGGTATGAATTCTCTTATGATATGCTTCTGTTGAAAGCAGAAACGCAAAATTGTGCATCAAATCTTAGTCCTCTGCCTATTTTGTGTACTGCAATTCTCAGGTTGGTAAGGACTGTTTTGCATGTTGTCGCGGTAAAAGCATATCAAGGGCGCATGAGCGCGGACGATAAAACTGTGCCTGATATCTTAGCGCAGCAGAATCTTGTACCGGGTTTGTCAACATACAAGTCTTTTGATACTGAGGGAAAGGACATCGATGTGCCGAGAGGTGTACAAAAGCTTTTTGCTGATAGACTGGGAAGAACGAAGTACCATTGCACGTACGCTCTCTGATCACAGTTCAAGCGATGTTCGAGTCCATAAAGAATGGGGGGAGCGGTACCTACTGGATCAAGCAGATAAGGTTTTGCAAAAACGCAAAGAGGACGGCTTCTATCCAAATCTTAGCTAATGCATAGCAACCGTGAGTTCAATGTTAAATTCTACAAAACCTGCCGCTGAAGACGACTCACAGTTATGCCATGCGTCCTTTGTTGATGGGTTAATGGCATGTGATGTTGTTGATATGATTCAAGAGCTAATTGGTGACGAGAGACTTTCTGCTACTGAATTTGACAGGGTGTGTGGTGTCGTATCCATGCATGTTGGGAAGTTGCTTGCGGAAAAGGGAGATAAGATTCACGAGCAAGTGAGCTATTTGTTTATAACGACATCGGCAGCAAGGAGTCGCAATTTATTCCAGCCTGTGTCATGGACATTGACATTTTCCCCGAATTGCAGCATCTGTCTAGGTCTTGAAGTTATGCAATTGCCGGAAAGTCTGTGCTGAAGGGTGCTGCCCACGATACGAGCGACAATGTGTTGGAAGCCGATGCCGAGGCTCAGGTTACTCTGCAGCACAGCCCAGAGACTGCTTTAAGTCTTGGGGCAACCGTATTGCAAGAACATTGTGTCCAGAGCTGCAGTAATATGCGCTGCGCACAACTTTCTGCGGTGAGGTCCAGGCTTTACGCCTTCCTCCCGCTAGGGGAACCACATCAACTTTCAGCACCAGAGGGCTTCGTACCGTGTAAATCTTGTACGAGAGGGTGTGGCTACAACGACGCCTCCAAACTTATGTTCGACAAATGCATATATCAGAGGATTGACAAAGTGTTTATGGTACTATGTGACGTGAACATAGCTTCTCTCCAGATGGGCATTAAACAAAGGCCCATCTGGGATTTTTATAACATTACACTAAAATATGCCGGCCACCTGGGCAAACCGTGACTCAGAATTTTCGGGCAGGTTACCTATCTGCAAAAGAGTGTAGTTTGTGCAAGGTGCTATTAAAGGCTTCTGACTTCCACTTGTTGTGCATATACTTGCTTTTTCGGACACCTCATGATATATACAATGCTTCCTAAAAATTTTAAGGATATTTCAAGTCAATATCAATGTTTGAGTTCTATGTTGGTTTAAGTTATGGCGAAGGATTCTTCTGCAAATGTTGTTAGGAAATCTCCAATGAGAAATTATCTTGTCAGAGAGCAAAGGAAAAGCATAGTTTTTGCAGCTCGTACATTTGTGTGTGCGCTTCCGCTCATAGCAGCGATCGCTGCTATGAGCCTCGGAGTTCCCTATGTAGGCATGGGAGTTTTGGTATTGTATTGCGCCATGTTTACACTTATCACCATCGGATCCTTACTAGCTGGGATGAAATATGCTTCGCTGGTACGCTCTATGGATAAAAGAGCTCCTGTACCTGCGGTAACAGGGGACGGCATGCAGTGCTTCAGAAAATTGATACTTACTCCCGCAACCGAAACAGCGCTTAAGCAGGAACTCACACAAGACAGACCAGGAGGTATACGTGATAAATTCCAGCCCCAACAGGGAAGGATAAAAAGCACGCCGCATTTTTTTCGGTCAGATCGTGGTAAGACACACCTCTTACAAGTTGGTGGTCAGGTTTTTGAGATTTCGACAGTCCTGGAGAGGTCTGACATTCCACACGACTTCAAGTTGTACCCTTCTTCATTGAGTATTCAGCCTCACTTTCTTCAAGGCGCGAAAGTGGAGGTGTCGTCTGATGGTAGATGTTTGTTATCTCCCATAGATGGAGGGTTTCCATACAGTGTCGGGTATGAGGTCCTCTACGATAAGTTGCTTGATAGATCTATTGTTATGGAAACCATGCTAGGGCTTCGCCTAAATGATGATGCGAGGCTTCTAAAATTTTCCGGGGATTTATTATCGGGGTATGTAGCCACTTATCGCGTGTTGCTGTCAGAGTTTGCCACACAGAGGTCTCATATTGGCCGACTAACACTTGTTGACATTGCACAATTCTTGCAAGGCCCAGGGGGGTTGAAACTTGCCCACGACCTAGTGCAATATTCAGATGAGTTTAAGGATATTGAAACCAAAAATCGCGGGGTTCCAGCCTCTGATCGGGATCTTGAGTTTATAAGAACCGTCCGGATGGTTGCGGAAGATATGGTACAGCGTGATCCTGATATAAAGGCGATTGTCGAAGCGGAGGAGGGCACTTCTAATGAGACTTTGCGTATGCTTTATATGGTCACGTCCCCCTACATGCAATTTTTAAGAATAAAATCAGGTCACCGTTCTGGGGATTCTCTTGACCGAAAACGTTCAGATGCTGGGAATCTAACGGCGCACTTTTTAGCTAATTCAAGTCTTAAAAGAGTGCTTGTAAGTCAAACCGTAAAATGGGCATTGGCAGCTGTCGATAAGTATGCGCAAGAATTGACGGATGAGAATACCACCCAGTTGCTCGTGTCGAAAGTCTTAGCGCAAAACGGGGAGATAGCAGACTCTCTGCCGATGGTGTGCACCACTGTTCCGGGATTAGTCGAGACTGTTCTGTGCGTGGTTAAAGCGTTTAAGGGAATAGGAAATGTGACTACAGAGAAAACTTTTGCGCGTTGCCTGAGACAAGCGAGTCTCATTCCTGGTTTCACTGCCCATGGACTTTCAGCGGAGGAAGCCAGAGCGCTTGCATGCAAGAACGAACTATTTGTCCGCAAATCTACTGAAAGTAACGACTACGTGTGTGCTATGGCCGCTACGACTGCGATTACCAATGCTAAAACGAGGTCACTATCTGGTATAAGGATGGAGGATTACCTGGTAGACACACTGAATTCGTGTACGCAGGAATACGAACGAAATCATGCGAATGTTAACTACCACTCATACGTGAAAAAAATGCATGAATCTTTTTCTTACCTGGAGGCTTATGCTCGGAGAGATGGGAAGGAAGATTATGCCTATATACAAGAGTTAGTGGCGCACAGTGTTGCCAACACTCTTACAAGATTAACTCGTGGAGAAGCGTGCTCTATTGGTCAACTTGAGAGAATTGCTGAGTCAGCACCCGATCGTGTTGGGGAGTTGCTTGCAAAAAACGGAGAGGCGATACACAGACGGTTGGATAACGCGATGTTTTATACCAATATTGGTCATCCACATCTTATTTCAGCCTGCGTTTCGGACGTTGATATTGGCCCAAAGTTGAAACACCTCGCTAGGTTTATAAAGCCGGATGGTGCAGAACAGGCGCAACAGCAAGGTGGAGACGCATCTGATGATGTTGCAGATGATGAACATCCTTCATCTGCCGTGAGTGGCATGGAGCAGGTCACTTCTCACGCCCAAACTGGCCCACAGCAGGGTGCAGGGGTAGTGACCCCATAGCCGTTTGGTTGCTACAGCGGAGGAAATCTTGCCCGCCTTTATGTGTTCTTGAGTGTTATGAATACACATGGCGGGTGTCTTCCGCGATCGAGAAGGATAAGAACATGCGGTTTTGGTAAACGGGTTTCCTTATAGGTACGCATGCAGGAATTCGTGTCAGCGACTTGCGCTTTGCAAATTTGTGGTACAAGCCTTGTACGAGAATTATAATCGCAAGATGACGATCTGAAAGTGTCTACGCCTACAATGCACACCTTCGGCATTCACAACACAGGACTCTTACCCTCAATTTTACTTTTGAGACAAACTGCTGAGAGTTTTGTGCAAAATTGCCCAGTTCTATACTGAGTGTGGCTGCATTGCAAGGGCCGCCCTAGGCCACTTGGCCCTTATTAACGGCATGCAAGCTTGCATTTCTGAGTTCTCCATGATACACACTAGCTGCTGGTTTTTAAGCAACATCTTCTGAAGCCCCAAAATACTTCTGGGGTATTCCAGGTCAATACGAGCGTCAAGTCTATATCGGTTTGAGTACTATGGGAAACGGTTCTCTCAGGCATAATGCAGGTGGTGTTACCATGCGACTTACACCTGTAGATATCCTTGTCAAAAAACGGACAAAGGTCATAGCAGCTATCATAGCATCGTTTGGGTCTGTAGTTTCATGTGTAGTATGTACTACTATATACTTTAGTGCGACTGTTGCTGGGATATTGATACCGCTTGCCGTTCTAGTCACGCTTGCAGGTGTTATAGGGGTTCTGACCGTGGCTTGCATCAATGACCTCATACGTTCCATAAGCGGAGGGAGAGTCAGGAACCATGGGCGTTTACATGACAGCGATATGGTCGGGCAGTCACCCACTATTCCTCTAGATGCGCAGACACAGGGTAGCAGTCTAGAGTTAGATGATAGGTCATCTGAAGAAGAGCAGGGTCATGCGAGGAGCGAAGTTATATCTTCTAATATATCAAAAGATGATGTAGTACCGGAAAGCATAGGTGAACCAACGTTCAGGTTTCTGTCTTCTAGTGGCGGGTCAGTGGAGGAGATGAGTAGCGAGGTGTTTGCTCCAATTGGCAAAAAGCTTCGATAATACATCTTCGGTTGTGAATAAGTCACAAGTCTGTGTTCCATCATCAATAGGTCTAGATCTGCACTGGTGGGACGGAGGGCCATCTCAGCCTACTTGGAGTCCCCAGGATCCACCAGCATTTCGGCGTACGTCAAAAAGCAGGGGCTGTTCTAAGGTCACAGTTGCCTGATGGTGGCTCGAATGAAGAGAAGCCTGGGGAAGAGCAGAGTTTCAAAAACGCATCGGTGTTTTTCCGACCCGTCAAAAGCTAGGATTGTTGAGTTAGGAGATCTGGGGGATAGGATGAGAGCACCTCTACCTGGCGACACAGATCAAGAAAAGCGGGAAGAAAGGGTGTCTTATGGTGGATCAACCCCACAACCTTCAGCCGGTTTTGGCGATGCGGTTTCTCTTAGGGCTGCAAAGGGCATACCATCAAAGACATTTGCACTCTCTAATAAGTATGGAGGCGCAAGACCCAAGACAACACAAGCTAGATCGACTTATTCCTCGCCACTGGACGTGGTAAATATGGCACAACAATCCGTCCGCGCGGATATACTGGGGGCTGGTTCAGAAATTGCGCGGAATAGCACGCAGTACCTTCACGAGTTGGTACTTCATCCCATTTTTGCGGAGGAAGTTGATGAGTGGTTTACGCAAGACGAATGAGGGTTTTGTGTGGCGATTTTACCCAAGGATGCGAGGGGACGCTGAACCTGCCGCATCTTGTATGGTCTGGCATGAAGAAGCGGCACTGCCTTGTTGTGAACGGGGGGATTTTGAGAGTTGATCAAAGTCCGCAATGACGCTTCTAAGCCTGATTCGAAGAAGAACCCTTCTTCGTTAAGTATTCAACCTCACTTTCTTCAGGGTGTTAGGGTAGCAACGTCCAAGCCGAGCTCGTAC
>JBQEQW010000008.1:0-8451 GCA_052043535.1 Anaplasma sp. | reverse complement strand
ATTGTCTCATGCGGCAGTTCGCTTAGGAATGCGGTTACCAATGCCTGCAAAAAGTCTTCCTGCTTATCCAATATACCCAGCGCCGTTGATGTCAGAGTGTGATAGAGCGGGGTATTTTCATTAATTTGATGCTAAACTTGGATACATAATATATATTATGGAAAGTTACTGTAAATAATGGACCAAATGGGCTTTTAACGTGGATTTCACATTGAAATTTTTATGATTGAGTTACGTGTAGACTAATTAATATTCCATGGCTTCATGCAGCTGAAGTCATATGTGCTTGAACTATTGCTGCGAAGTTGCTGTAAATCTATAGAATAGTATTCTATAGCAAGCCCCATAATGCGTGCTCTGTGGCAATATCTATACTCTAAATATGGGGCTGGATATGACCGGAATTTGTTTAGGTTAATCGCCTGTGATACGGGGATATGCGGACGTTACAGGTGTCTGGATTTTCTGATTCCCCTTCTACATATTTGTCCATGTTCGGCGGCGTGGATTTCACAGCGTTTTGGAGTAATGTGTGAACCCGGACAGTATCCCCTGACGTCCTTCCTTCTATAACTTTTTTGCAGCCAAGATGTAATTGACATCGCAATCGCCGCCGAGATACCACTCACCCCATAATATTTTATAATGCATACCGCTGATATCTTGAACCCTTATTCCATTGTTGTACAACACGGAACACGCTTCTGAAGGCTTTATGAACTGCTTCCAAGAGTGAGTCCCCACTGGGATCCAGCCTAACACGTACTCCGCAGCCATTATACCCAGCGCCATGGACTTCAAAGTTCTGTTCAACGTCGAAAGGAAGATCATGCCTCCCCTATTGAGCAATTCACATGCGTCCTCTAGAAAGGACTGGGGATCGGGGACATGTTCAATTACTTCCATCAGTGTGATAATGTCATATGTGCTTGAACTATTGCTGCGAAGTTGCTGTAAATCTATAGAATAGTATTCTATAGCAAGCCCCCTAATGCGTGCGTGCTCTGTGGCAATATCTATACTCTCTTGACTTGGATCTATGCCTACAACCTTAAAGCCTAAGCTGGCCATCGATTCTGAAAACACGCCACCACCGCACCCTACGTCTAGCAAGGAACCACGGGATGCATCGTCACCTAATTGCGAGAGTACGTACTTGACTCTCAGTGGGTTCATCTTTCGTAAAACAGCAAAGCTTTCCCCGTCCCACCATTCGTGGGCTAGGCTTGAGAACTTAGCGACTTCTGACTCTTCAATATTGCCCATCGGGGTGTAACTCCACAGCTGCCTGTATCTTACCTGCAATCACGACATTCGCGCGGAAATGGCACGCTTACCCGGCAAATCATCCGCCTATCCGACTTAGCTTTTCTACTCTTTTCATGTGTCTTCCCCCCGAGAATTTTGTTGTAAGAAAGGTATAAAGCACGGACTTGGCGACCTCGGGTCCTATGTACCGCGATCCAAAGCACAAAACGTTGGCATCGTTGTGCTCCCGAGCCAGTCTTGCGAAAAGTGAATCATGACACAACGCTGCCCTAATCTGTTTATTCCTATTCGCCGCAATGCTCATTCCTATCCCAGTGCCGCATATCAGAACTCCAAAGCTCCGATCAGACACATGCGCAACCACGTCCAGTACATAATCAGGGTAATCCACTGCAGCGTAGTCCGCGCTACAACCGAAGTCTTCCACTCCACACCCAATATCTCTGAGATAGGAACCTAGAAAAAGCCTGAGCTCAACCCCGGCATGGTCCGAAGCGAAAAAAACCTTGTCCACCACTAACACAGCATGCACTCGGGCAAAAGAACTCAATACATAACGGAAACAACTCCAGTCTACCAGTTTCCTCCATACATTGCACAAAGTCAAAATAATTATGGAATATCTGGCTGTTTTCTATTGTTTCCCTCGCGATTTTTTCTTTACAACTAAACTTTTAAAGTGTATTACCGCCTGTGGTATTATACTTAAAGTATATGTTGGTATGAGTTCCGAGGACCCCAGTCTTATAATAGAGTCTACGCTGGATCACCTGAGTGCTACCAGGGCCTATGCCGAGGCCTTCAGGGGGGATATAGTGGATGCTTTCCGGTCCGATACTGATTCCGAAGAGCTCCTGTACATGAAGGATCGCGTGGAGAAATTTCTGAAGCAGATAGACCTGTACGAGAGTATTTTTGTAAGCATGAAGGACGCTTATTTTGCGGTGAAGGTGGAAAAGAGGAGGGCCGGCTAGTTGTTCCGGCTCGCTCTGCTGGAGGAGGTTCTGTGTGGGGCTGCCTTCAGGGGCGGCCTCCAGGCGCCTGGGTTTTCTTCCGTGTGTTACAGTAGACTAGAGGTCGTGTCCAGCAGGTTGCGTATCATTCCCACAGACCGGTTGAGCACCCCTTGCTCCTCCTCGGTCAGGGGGAACTCGAGAATTTTCTCCACGCCTTTGCGTCCTATCACTGCGGGAACACCGATGAACAGATCGCGTACCCCGTACTGCCCCTCTAAGTAGACAGAACACGGCAGGACCATGTGCTTGTCGCCGATGTACGACTCAAGTATGAGAGCGCAAGAGGTTGCTGGCGCATAATACGCAGATCCGCTTCCCAAAAGCTTGACTATCTCCTCTCCGCCCTTGCGGGTCCTCTCCACTATTGCAGACACATCATCCCTGCGCAAAGTCCCCTGCTCTATCAAGCCTTCAACGGACACCCCCCCCACGGTGGAGTGCCTGAGCAACGGTAACATCAGGTCGCCGTGGCCACCAAGGACTACAGACGAAACGCTCCTCACCGAAACCTTTATGTGCTGGGCTAGAAAAAAGGAGAACCTGGCGGAGTCCAACACGCCGGCCATGCCCACAATCCTGTTTGACGGTAGGCCAGAGTACTTATGCATACACCATACCATGACATCCAGCGGGTTTGTAACCACAATAACCAGAGCATCCGGTGAGTACTTGGATATACTTTCAGCTGCGCTTTTGATGACCGAAGCATTGACGCTCAGCAAGTCATCACGGCTCATCCCAGGTTTCCTAGGGACGCCGGCGGTTACAACAATCGCATCAGACCCGCGCATTGCTGCGTAATCCGAACCACCCACGATCGAGACATCAGACCCACATATAGTCAGCGCTTGCCCTATATCCAAGGCCTTGCCCTCAGGCATCCCCTGAGCAATATCAATCAGGGCCAGTTCCCGCACCATCTGGGAAGAACCAAGAATGCTTGCAAGGGACCCACCGATATTCCCGGCACCAACTAGCGAGACCTTCATGAACTGCGCACTCCCAAGATCAGGAAACTACCAACTCACCGCACTCTAGACAAACTGTTAGGACTTGTCAAGCGGCTTGAGAATTTTCAGCTCTCCAAGCGGCCGAGACGACAATCTTGTCGGCCACCAACCCATGTGCGGCATTTGGCTTTTCAAGCTCAACCTGGCACTCACTCAGCCCTGGAGTCCCCTGGACTATATTATTGACAAGGTCCATCGCTGCGGATTCTAGCATGTCATACTCCCGCGCCCCCAAAAAATCTGCCGCCTTTTGTCCGAGTGCCGCATAGCACGCAGTGTCGTATCTCCCTTCGGCGTACGCAAGATTCACGCTCACCAATACCTTCTGCCGTAAAACCTTTTCCCAATCATAGGTCCCTACGTGCATATAAACGGTTAAATTCTCCACACGAAGTCGAACGATCACAAAAATTCCTCTGAAAAAACCAATGCAGTCCTTATAATAAGCGCACACGAATTTGTCCAGGGGATAAGATGCAACGTTTGCGGAAGGTTATGACGTGGATCACAGATAGGATGGTTTCTCCTTTTGGTAAACCCATAAAAGTCAAGAAAGGCGAGTTGTGCTACGTATCTGGTACCAGAAGGTGCATGGGAACCTTGGTGGATCTGGTCATTATGGTGCTGGTATTGCAGCTCATTCATGGAGCCTTTTTTCTTGCTTTTCCCAGGGACGAAGCTGCCTTCAAGGCGATTGAGAAACACAAACTGGGTATTAGTTTAAACAAGGAAGAGAAAATTTTGAGGAATAAATACATATACAGGGCCGTCGTGTTGCAAACGGTGCAGTTGGTAGCGGTGTTCATGTACAATGTGTACATGTGGGTACACTTTTCGGCGACAGTCGGTAAGTTTCTAGTGGGACTTAGGGTTATAGATGAGGGTACCATGGGGGAGATGACTCTCGGTCAAGCTACGAAGCGATTCTTTAGTATTCCTCTGTCCGGCGTACCGTTAGGCTTGGGGATTTTTTGGTCGAATTTCGACGCGCGCAAAAGAACATGGCACGACATGATAGCCAAAACTGTGGTTGTAACCAAAAAAAGTTTAGAGGACTGCCGTAAGGGGGCGGTGGACTGATTCCAGCGGCCATCTGGCCCGTGGTGCGAGATTCAGCGAGGATACATTACCTACGCGCATGTTCTCTACTCCTGCCCATCCCACCATGATACCATTGTCGGTGCATAATTCTTGGGGAGGAAAGATCGCCTTCAGTCCGCAGGTGAGCGCGCACTCGGATATGCGCTGTTGTATGAGGTTGTTTGCTGCAACCCCCCCGCTAACTACGATGGTATCTATGTTTTCATCGATCATTTTAGAGGCCGATGCGGCGTTGAGGACCCTACTGGTCAGTATCTCGCTGACACACTGTTGAAACGATGAGCAAATGTCGCATACGGTTTGCTCGTTTAGCTGCTCCCTGGCGATAATGTTGCGTACGGAGGTTTTAAGTCCAGAAAACGAAAAGTCGCACCCTGGCCTATGTCGCAGGGCTCTGGGGAAGGAAAAACGGTCGCTTGCCCCGGTTAGGGCTTTCTTTTCCACGATGGGGCCGCCCGGATATCCTAGACCAAGCATTCTAGCCACCTTATCAAAGGTTTCTCCCAGGGAATCGTCCATGGACTCTCCCAGTTTTGTGTATCTACCAACTCCGTGAGTTACGAAGAATTGGCAATGCCCCCCGGAAATTACGAGCGCCAAGAACGGAAACTTGACTTCGTGAATCATACGTGCAACCAATATGTGGGCTTCCAGGTGATTTACGCCGATCAAAGGCCTTTCCGTGACGTAAGCGATCGTTTTGGCAAGCATTATGCCAACTATCAGAGAACCCACTAACCCAGGACCCGCAGTTACCGCAATCGCTTCTAAATCACGAAACCCTAAACCCGCATTGCTCACAGCTTCAGAGACCAAGATGTGCAGGAAGTCAAAATGTGTGCGCGCCGCAATTTCAGGTACCACACCGCCAAAAAAAGAGTGTTCTTTTTGTGTCAACACTTCGTGAGCCAAAACCACCCCCTGACCAGTCAAGACGGCCACAGCGGTCTCATCACAGCTGGTTTCTATTCCTAGGACAGCGCCACACTTACCCACAATACCACCTACCTGATTGGTAGGACTCCTATTTCTCTATAGAACTTGGCCGCACCGTCGTGCAGAGGGACTGAGCCTCTCCTACCCCCAGTCAAATCTTCAACTTTAAGGCCTCTAAGGGCGCCGCTCAGCTCGCGGAACCTATCCATGTTGGAGACTATAGACTTCACGACAACATACGCCATCTCATCTGACAGGGCGGTGGTGGCGAACATAGAAGCTCTCACAGATATGGTGTCCACTTTTTCGGAATTATTTATGTAGGTATGCGCGGGAATCGTGCCTTTATGGTAGTACGGATACTCCTTAGTCATCTCTGAGATCAGATCATCACCCAGAGAAATCATGACCGCATCGCAGGTAGCGGAAGCCTCTTGCATCGCAGCATTTGGGTGACCAACGAAGTCTGTGATGACATCCACCTTTCCGTCACACAGCGCCTGGACTTGCTCAGAAGACCTCAAGTCAGATGTTACCAGAAAGTCTCTGATGGTCCACCCCTTGGTCTTCAACAGGGCGATGATTGCCGTCCTTACCCCCGTGCCGGGTGCCCCTATATTTATCCTCTTTCCCTTTATGTCGTCTATGGAGTTAATTCCAGAATCCTTGCGCACAGTGATGGTCAGATACTCCCTGTGCATAGAAGCCAGTAGCCTCAAATTATCCATCGGAGGAGTTCCTCCGTACAGGTCATTTCCCACATATGCATGGTACCCTATGTCCGACTGCGCAACCCCAATATCCATGGCGCCCCTGCGTATGGAATTCAGGTTGTACACACTCCCAGCAGTAGCCGAAGTGGCACAAACCAGCCGTTTAGATTTGTTGATCTCACTATGGCTTAGTGCAGCAAACTTGCACACCCCACCGCCTATGGAGTAATACACGTTCGTTATAGATCCCGATCCGATCAGGACAAAACTTCTCTGAGACCCGGAAAAAGCAAGCTTGCCGAACAGCAGAAACGTACAACTACAAGCTACTATGAATCCGGCAACTATTACTCGAAGCATAAGAACCTACAATTCCAACAAACCGCTTATCATGCCGCAAAACGTATCCACCTTCGTGCCTGCACCTCCAACCAGTACTCCAGAAAGACCCGCAATCCCCGATTTGAGAGCGCAAATGTTGTACTGATTCACAGATCCACCGTAGAGCACAGGACACGCCGGAACGCGCGACCTTATCACACTAAGAAGCTCCTCTATCATATCTATAGCAGGAGTGGTTGACCCGCCTATTGCCCACACGGGCTCATATGCAATTACAAACTTGTTGCTGCTTGGTATACACTCATCACACTGACGCAGTATCACTTCCCGCGCGACTCCCTGCTCCTTCTCCTGAAGTGTTTCCCCGACGCAGATGATCGGCACAATCCCCCTCCCTGCGGCGGCCTCAGCTTTTAGTTTTATATCTGAATTCTTCTCGTAAAACACTCCACGCCTATCTGAATGTCCAAGAATCACATAGTCGCAACCGCACTCTCTGAGCATCTGCGCGCTTATTTCACCTGTGCATCCCCTTCCCGTACTGCAATTTTGTGCACCAAGCTTTAGAAACGGATCCGAGCTGTGAAATGCCGACAACACGGTGAAAGGCGGACATATGACCACCTCAAGAACACCGTTGAGCGCGCCGCAAGCAAACCTCGCACCCACTGCCGCAAGCATATCCCGCATCAATGGGGCATCCCCGTTCATCTTCCAATTGGCCACCACAAGGAAGGACATAAGCTCTACAACAGTGCAAGAGAGCCGGCTGCCGGACTCGAACCGACAACATCCTGATTACAAGTCAGGCGCTCTACCATTTATAGCTAAGCCGGCCAGTCACGTAAGAAAACCAAAGCCCTAACAACTAGTGACAAACTATATCCTGTCAGAATAAAAGTCAAAAGGTTAATTTTCAGCTATGCTACTGGCAATTATGAGAGCATCGCGTCCGGATGATACCAAAACTTAAGGCAAGCAAATCCCTGGGGCAAAACTTCATAGTAGATCCCACGATAGCGGAAAGAGTTGTTTCCCACGCGGGTGAAATGGTGGGATACAATGTGATAGAAATAGGACCAGGGTTAGGGGCAATTACGGAAATACTTTTGGGTAGGGATGTTAAGAGTTTGGTAGCAATTGAAAAAGACAAGAAGCTCTCCCACTTGCACAAGGGGTTGGAGAAAAAGTACCCTCACTACAAATTTATACGGCAAGATGCCCTAGAGGTGCAAATGGAGGAATTGTCCGTGCCGCCAAGCAAGGTTGTGGCGAATTTGCCGTTCAACATATCCGTCATTCTGCTCCTAAAATTATTAAAATACATACACCGCTTTGAAGGATTGACCCTGATATTCCAAAAGGAAGTTGCAGACAGGATAGTAGCCCAGCCCAGCACCAAAGGATACTCGATGCTTTCAGTGCTAGTGCAACTGCTGTGCGATGTAGAGAAGGTAGAAGATCTGCAGCCTGGCGTCTTTTATCCTGTGCCCAAAGTGTGCGCCTCTGTGCTCAATATTTTGCCGCTAAAGGCCCCGAGGTTCCAGGTGGATTATTCATACATAGCAAAGATATTGAAGCAGATTTTTGGCCACAGGCGAAAGGCTGTACGCAATTCTTTGAAGTGCTCTGCCCAGGATTTCGATGCGATACTTGAAATGTGCAACATGTCTGCGCTGGCGAGGCCGGAGAATTTGTCCATAGAACAGCTGTGTGCCATCTCGAACTTTTTACAGTCCCGCAAATATAAATTTACCTAGGACGTCCGCAATGCACCACGCGCGGCCACTTCTCTTGCTTGACCTTGCTTGACCTTTTCACCTCCTACAAAGCCTATGCGACGCTACTGCCTGATCTTTATTGCCGATATTGCTCTGAAGCCGAAGTACACGGAGATTTTTTCGATGATGCCCGGTATTGCATACTGCAGGAACGTGGCATGTCCCCCGTTGCTGACGCGCAAGTACAAAACTCCGGCGTTGTCCTTTGAGAAGACCACTCTCTCCGGTCTGGCAAATTCCGCTATTCCTACGCCTACTATGTCCTTCCAGTTGAGCAGTATCC
>JBQEQW010000007.1:0-57091 GCA_052043535.1 Anaplasma sp. | reverse complement strand
GTATCATCCGGTTCTGCTGAATCTGCATCTTCGTTATTGCAGCCTGCCTGTTCGTAAATTTGAAGGACTGCGTTATGATAAACTCGTAAGGTAGCTGCAAAAACGCATCTAGCATCCCGGCCGAGGTCGTTTGACCGTACTCCTTAAGACTGATTAGTCCCGCATATTTTGACTCTTCGTGCCCAACCACCTGAACAACCTTGCGCCCGAAGTACAGCCTATGCATGGGCAGATATCTGGAAACATCACCGAGGTGAACAGCGACGTTGTGCGAAGTACCGCAATTCACGATTTGGAGCAGAAACTCCATAATTTCTGAAAAATTCCCCGAAGGCGTCTTCCTGATCCCCAGCTCCTTCGGTGCATAGTTACGCAGACTGGTTACAACCCGATTTGTAACTTCTTCCAGGTCCTCATAAATAGCCCGCATGTCATGCTTCCAAGTCTCACTGGTAGCCTTTTTGCTGAACTTTTTCAGCAAATTAGCAAAGAACTCAGTGCTCTTCTTGCACCCGTCCCTCACAACCGTTATGTACAGCTCATTCGTGAAGGATTGCCTGGTCATATGCTTTGCGCGCCACTGGGTATTGACAGTATCCGCAAAGGTGTTGGAAAGCTTGCAACTTGCAAAGCCATGGGAGAACGCGTCCTTCCTGCGCCTTATAACATGAAAATACAAACCAAACGAGGACGAGGATATACTCCGCAGCGTCTGGTTCCTTATGGAGTTTTGTATCGACAGATCCTCATCGTCCGCGGTTTCAAACGCGTAGCCAGAGAGCTGGATCACCTTGAGCATGCATCCATCCTTAGTCACCAAGGTGGTGCTATTCCAGTGTTCTAGGTACGGCAGAAAATGAGCTTCATGGCATTCGCGCCCAACAACCTTCCTTTTTTTTGTAGTTGCTACTCTCCCTAGCCCCAACATTCACTACATCACATCGTAAGAATTAGCATTGTGGTAAAAGCGATTCAAACACTTGCTGCACTTCTGCAACTTCACAACAAACAAATCCACGAACAGAGGTTCCTTAGAGGAAGCAGCAAAACCTACAGCATGTAGACCAGGTGCCAAAATTAGCAATACCCTGAAGTCGTTGCTGTACATGAAGATCATGATAGAGAGCATGAAATTCAGTATTGCAAAAGTGTAGCTCACACCAAAGAGCATAGTGGGCCGTGTCAGACCCTTAAACAATTGGTCCGTCTTAACACTACCTGACGACATAACCTCAACCAAAACAGGTGAACGCGGCTCTCCTGGGACCTTAGCAGTAAAAGTTTATCAAAGAATTAAGGTGTATAAAGCCCCCGCCTCCGTCATATTTCTACCGCTTCAAGCCGCTGCAACGCAAAATCCCAATTTACAAGATGCTCAAGAAAAACATCAACATACTTCCTACGCACGTTAAGGTAGTCTAAATAGTAGGCATGTTCCCAAACGTCCATGGTAATCAGGGCATGCTGCCCTGGAGTTAGCAACGGCGATTCCGCGTTGGGAGTGCTGGTAACCTTCAAACTTCCGGAATTTTTGTTATAGAACAGCCATGCCCATCCACTGCCAAAGTGCCCCGCTCCGCTCAGGGCAAAAGCCTCGATGAAATCCTTGACGCTTCCAAAGTCCCTACTGAGCTTCTGAGCAAGCTTTTCCGGAGGATTACCTCCCCCACCCTTCTTCATAGACTTCCAGTAGAAATCGTGGTTCCACACTTGAGACGCATTGTTGAATATGGCCTTGGTGGTGCTGGAGCCATGAGCCTTGACTATTATCTCTTCCAGATTACTGTTATTCATGCCCTCAAACTCGGTACCAACCACAAGCTTGTTTAGGGCATCAACATAGGTCTTGTGATGCCCATTATAGTGGCGGTCTAAGAGCTTGGAGGATATGTGCGGTTCCAAGTTATCGTAAGGAAGACTGGACAACTCAAACATAGATACAACCATAAGCAGTTAGTTAGCTGAGGCTTATACCAATTGTGTAACAAAATTTCAACAATTAATCCGCAAAAATATTTGAAAAATTTACCGATAATGTACTGGACAGGTCATAAGCTCAAAGGGTTTCCCCTAGAACGTGTGCATGCATATCCTCGTCTATCGCGTCCTGTACTCCACCATGAACCTTAGAGTGTTTTCCTACGCGTTTGTTCTATCCACGTTTTATATCCTTCAAATTTTACTAAGCACCACTACGACGCACATCGGTTGCGAAGTGGGTAAACGCGTACAGTCGCCATAGTTCCTGGATTGCGTAGCAAGAGTCCGTTGCCCCTACAAAATTTTTTGTAATGGCATTGCAAAGTACATAGCATTGAGATACCTTGGTGCGCGGCGCGGTCGTCGTTGACTGATGGCGGGCACCGCATTCGCTTTGTTCAGGTCGTATGAAGAAGAATCTAGCCAGACTGCTCAAGCATCACCGAAAAGGCGTTCGAGTCTTTCTGCGAGGCAAGCAAGACAGGTTGTTTTCTGCCCTTTCTCTAGGAGCTTTGGGGGCCTCTGTGGGTATGTTGGTGCTCGTGTTGTTCAGCATAGTCAACAATGGGTACAAGGCGCTTACGACCACCAAAATTTTGCTGTCCTTCGGTGAAATTGAGCGCGTGAGCCCGGGAGGCACAAGACTGCGAGCTGTTTGCATAAAACATATCCATAGCGCGTTGGAGGATGCTATACGGGGCTCCGTAGAACTGGATGATCCTCAGACCAAAAGCATAGCGTACAGCATAATAAGCGAAACCGCCCACTACGACCTCGCGCGTTTGCTGGAGAAGGGCACCCCCCCAAGCAATTCCACCATGTGGTTCAACGCTTCGAGCGACTTTACAGGCAGTGCACCTGGAAGCAACAAGGTGTACGACACCGTGAAAGAGCGACTGAAAGCCGAAGGTAAGATCAAGAGGTTCTTCAACCGCTCCCTGTTCACCGGCTCCCATTCAAAAGTCCCGGAAAATGCGGGCATTATAGGTGCGCTCATTGGTTCGTTGCTGACCATCGTGGTGTGCCTAGCCGTAGCCATACCCGTGGGGGTTATGAGTGGCATATATATGGAAGAGCTACTGAAAAAGGGAAAGGTTGCCTCGATGATAGAGGTAAGCGTGAACAATCTGTCTTCTGTTCCGTCCATTATCTTTGGGGTTCTAGGTCTGATAATCTACCTAAACATCTTTGGCGTACCAAGGTCCTCAGCGCTGGCGGGAGGTTTGACCCTGTCCCTGATGATATTGCCCCACCTGATTATAGGCACCAGACAGGCGTTCAGCACAGTGCCAGGATCGGTGAAGCACGCCGCTTTCGCGCTTGGAGCGTCAGAGATGCAAGTGATAGTACATCACTCATTTCCTATCGCACTCCCGTCAATAGTACAGAGCATAATGATAAGTGTGGCCAGGATAATTGGGGAGTCTTCGCCGCTGATCATGATAGGTATGGTCGCATTTGTAGTAGACTTGCCCAGGACGTTCCTAGACCCGGCGAGCGTTTTGCCCGTACAAATATATATCTGGGCAAATAATTCGAATGTCGAATTCACGAAGATATCCGCGATTGCCATACTGGCGCTGCTTATAATACTACTGATTCTGAATATGATAGCCGACCTGATTCGGAAGCGCTTCGATCACTTTTCTTTCTAAGCAAATCACGCGCCTATCCAGCATGTGGCCAAGTCCTCAACAGGAGAATTTCAACCGTACCAGTTAATACGTAGGCAGCCAGCGTTACACCCTGTACAGCGGCACAACTTGAACATTAAGGGTGCACTCGGCAGGATTCGAACCTGCGACCTCTACCTCCGGAGGGTAGCGCTCTATCCTAGCTGAGCTACGAGTGCACAACACAACCTTCATCTCTCCTCAGGTCCGTACCGCTGACAACCTGAGTTTACGCAATCGTTGAAAGTCACTCTCTGCATGATAAGAGGATCGAGCAAGCGGGCTCGAAGCAACCATAGAAAATCCTTTCGCGTATGCCATAAGCTTGTACTGTTCAAACTCCTCAGGCGTCACATAGCGCTCCACAGCGATATGGCGCTTGGTCGGCCGCAGGTATTGTCCCAACACGATAAAGTCCACACCCACACATCTTAGGTCATCCATAACCTGATATATCTCCTCTCGGTACTCACCCAGCCCAACCATTATACCAGACTTAGTAAACACCTCGGGGGTCTTTTCCCGAATTTCCTTCAACAAGTTCAAAGAGTTAAAATACTTTGCCCTCGGTCTCACCTTGGCATACAGCCGGGGAACTGTCTCCAAATTGTGATTATACACGTCCGGACGCGCATCGGCGATGATATCAATCGCACAGGGCTTCCCTAAAAAGTCCGGAGTTAGGATCTCCACCGTAACTGTGCTGTCCCTCTTCCTGATCTCTCTAATGCATTTCGCAAAGTGGCTAGCGCCACCATCGGGAAGGTCGTCTCTGTCCACTGAAGTTATCACCACGTGTTTCAGGCCCAGCCTGCTTATGGCAGCACCAACCCTTTCTGGCTCCTCGGGATCCAACCTGCCAGGGACACCGGTCGTCACATTGCAAAATGAACACGCCCTCGTGCACACAGAACCCATAATCATGACAGTGGCGTGGCGTTTATTCCAGCACTCGCTGATATTGGGGCACGCAGCTTCCTCACAGACTGTGTTGAGGCCGTACTTGCGCACAAGGTCAGCAACCTCCCCATAGACTCCACCACCTGGTACTTTGACCCTCAACCAATCGGGCTTGTTTTCCATACTGACCAGCAATAAGCTCTTGGAAGCGTAGTAAGAACCGCAGTATTTGTCAACTTGGGCAACCAGCTATGGAGCCCCGCAGCACAAGAACGTATATGATGTCATTAACCTATGTGACCTTAAAAGTGTAACCCTGACCACACACCCCATGGCTAATAGGCCTACCTTTTTCTCGGTATTTTGGCCAACCACCAGCAGAATTTCTCCTCAACCCACGCCGGTTATGGGCACGGAATTGCGCCTTAAGACAAGTAGCCCTTGGCACCCCAATGCTACTCTAGTTGTTATAGCGGCACTACCTCTGCACCTGCGGCCCGGTTATAGTTGTGACCTTGTGTATGGTCACGTCCTCCAGAATAGACGCCCTGCGAGCAGTGTTGTCGCCACGCATCATCGCTTCTGACACATTCTCAAACACACACCATGTTACCCTCTGTACTCCGTAAGGTTGTTCGCGCGTCTCTTGCGCGCCCCATAAGGCTTCCCGACACGGAGAAAAGTGGGCACGGTCCGCCCCAGCGTTGCGGCCTTGACTGTTGCGCTCCATTCTGTTGCTATGAACATGTGTTGTTCTTGCCGCAGCATGGCCCGATTCTCTTTGCACATAAGTAGGAGCAACTCGTAGGTTGACATCCTGTTGCATCGCATGCACAAACGCGTTACGCGTCATAGTCCAGAGCCTTTCGGCCAGTGTTCGAACCACAAAGTCCAAAAGGTGGATCAGTCTCTCGAACACACCACTTTCCGCCACGTTGCGACTTTGTTGTATGTGAGTAGTGGCACCACCGCGAGGCACTACCAATTTCGGCCCCAAACTCTTCCCCAACTCCTCTGCACCTGCGCGACCTGTACTCTGGACCACAGCAAGAACTTCGCTGGCACGGCGATCAAGCGCACATTGATACAGCGTGTCGCGCTGCATGGAGAACGTGGAACCTATGCGCCCAATTTCCCTAAAGGAGGAATCGTCGGGCGCATGTGCGTGCGTAATAGCATTCCCAAGGTCGAAAAGATGTTCCCACCCCCTCTTCGTCGCGGTATAGCCGTAGCCCTCTCCCATCTCAAAACCGCGCGCGTAGCGCCTGTGCAGATCAAGAGATGCCCCAGCGATAGAGTGCTCAACTAGCATCATGAACAGCACATGACTGTCAATGCCCTGTCGTTGTGATGCCATAACTTGCAACTGCATTTTGAGTTCTGTCAGAACCAAGAGACGATTCTGTAGTATCTTGCAAAGCTCGAGGTTAGTTTCCTTCTTCAAAGCCTCCACGAGCTCCATAATCTGCTTCTCCAATAGCTGCTTTAGGTCTTTTTGCCCTTGCTCAGCCAGAAGCCTTTTTAGAAACAGCATCAATGCCGCAGTGAGAGTCCTGAGTCTCCGTTTCTCCCTTAGAGTAGCACGCAAGTTGCGTTTTGAGATATCATTAGAGAACAAGCGCTCGTAGAACTCCTCAACGAACGCTAGCAGCCGTTTTAAAAACGACTTGTTAAGCCCAACTCCTTCGTGCTCAAGATTAGCATAGAATGCGCCATGGTCGCGCACTATATCTGCATCATGACCCTCTTCTGTACTCTCTTCTGCCTTAGGTTGTCTGGACTCCTGCCTTTTCCCTTGTCGAGAGAATTCTTCGAATTGCTTTGCGAGTTCGCGTATGCATTCCTCAGCGCTTAGGTCTTCTAACCTGATTTTGGCCCAAGCCCTGAGATCCCCATCATCGTCACCACCGTGAACACCAGTGGCACCCACGCCGTCAAGCATACAAATCCTTAGGAGACTCTAGAATGCTGATAACCAGCAAGGGCAGGATTGTAAACTCATGGAGTAAACAATCACTATACATGTTATCCATCTCCGCAACCGTGGACCCATAAATGCAAGGTGCCAACCTACACATACAAGGACCTCCACCATGTGCAATAATCAACGCTGCTCGCACTAGAAATCAAACCGATCCCCACATGCAACTTAGATAATGTCCAATAACATCACATTCGGATCTACAAAGCAACTATTGCCTTCCACTCATTCTGCACTGAATACCAACATCGATTTTGGTTTGTTGAAAGATGTTCGCACTGCGTGCGGTCGCGTCGCTGACCTCAGGACGTCGTGCACCCGAGCAAGTTGTTGCCTCTTTGCGCTGCATGAAGTACTCCAGGTTGCCACAGTGCACAGTTTTTGCGCTCTCGAAAATTGCCCGTATGGCGTGCACCTGAAAAACCGTGCAGAGCAGATCCCCCAGACCATTGAGCACGGATTTCACCTCTCCGAGCGCATGTCCCTGCCGCAAAAATGAATCCCGGTAGATGCGGTGGTCAATCGTCCCAGACATCGCTGACAGCTCCTCTGCGTTTGGCAACGAGATGGCAAGGACACACTTTTTGAGATACGCGACCAAATCTCTCGGGTAGAGATTGCACCAAAGAACCGATAGGAAGCGCTCGCCGTACTGAGTTGTCATGAAAAAATCGTATATCACACCAAGTCCCACAGCATCTATGGTGTAACTGGTGAGTCTTTCACCCCGACTACAAAGGGACACCAAACCATTAATGGAGGACGACTCCATGATATGACACATCAAGAATGATGCCAGCAGATATTTGCATTCCCGTAAGTCACCTTCGAAATCTACCAACTTATCCTTCAACACAGAAAAGTAAGACCTCACACCCAAGCTCATGTTTACAAAGCTTGACACCCTCTCTGCCATGAATGATGGAGTTTCGAACAGCAGAAAATCTGCGCACATTATGTTACAAAACTTGCGGTAGCTAGCCGTATGGTGCCTGAACGTCATGCTTCTATCCACCGCCCCAATTATGCAGCAGACATCCCTGATGTAGGGAGAAAAGTTGATGCGAAAATCATTCAACACAAGATCCCTACCGACATTTCGACCCGCAAGTAAGCCTCTACGAAAGTTTTGTAGGGTCAACACGCAGTCCATAAGCGCAATGACGCAGCTTTTTTCAACTTTGGTATCTAGGATTAGGGTCTCATGCCTCGCCACTACGCCAGTAATGTCATGCGTATCTATTACGGAAAGTGCCCAGCATAGAGCAGCTATTTTCTCATTTAGCTCACGCAGGGTGATGGGCTCTCCAGACGCGCATGCAGCGTTCAGTACAGCCCGTGAGTCCATGTGGTTCTCGATGCTGCTAGGGGTGGCTACACCGCCTAGTCGCATCATTTGCAATGTTTGCACGTTTACTGCGGTAATCTTGTCATATACGGCCCTCCTCGCATCGTATGAGTTAAATATGGTGGCACGGCTCGGTTGCGCTCGGGACGCACTGAACTCCTCCTGGTAGTTATTTAGCAAGAAGAAAAATTCCCTTCTGAGCCTGAAATAATTCCTCTCAAAAGTTGATGTTTGCGGTAAGGCCATGGTTCGTCGAAATTCACGCAATAACTTTTTCACCCCTGGTTTTCGTCCGTACAACTCACTCGCAATGACGTAAGAAAAAGACCTCAGGGTGCCAGACACGCTTTGACACTCACCATACAACTGCCCCA
This sequence comes from Anaplasma sp., assembly GCA_052043535.1. GTDB lineage: Bacteria > Pseudomonadota > Alphaproteobacteria > Rickettsiales > Anaplasmataceae > Anaplasma. The sequence goes on along the minus strand of JBQEQW010000007.1, from coordinate 48,835 downwards.
CAAGCATGTGTGGGTCCACTGGGTTGCTGTCCTTAGTGCGGTCGTTGCCGCTTTCACGTGCTTCTTTGTATGCCTGGCTGCTCATAGCCCGGACGGGGGAGTCTCTGTCCACATCCCTGCAGAACACTTTCTCCATTAGCAAATAGCAAGCGCTACCTATCCCATGTCGTTCGACATTTTCGCAAGCGGACATGAGCGCGTTGAATAGATAGTCACACCCGCTATAGAACTTGCCGAAGATGAACCGAGTTGCCCTGGATATCAGACCGCCCAATAAAATGAAATCTAGTATCCTAATAAAAAACCCTGCGGTATTAATGACTACGGAAAGCCCCTTTCCCACTATGGTGTCCAGCCCTACTATGACCACAGTAGTTTCAAAGACCGCTCTGAACACATCCAATACTCCCTTTACAAGGACCCCAGGAATGATTCCAAAATGGTTCATCAACCGACCAATCACCGCCACGATGGAGCATACTACAAACAAAAATCCTAGTGCTGTGTACCACACGAGCCTGTATCTTCTGACCGGGAACATAGCCCTCTCGAAAAACCCTGGTATGTTGTGTCGCGCCCTGAAAGACCGGCAAAGCATTTCCGCTTCATAGTTACCAGCGACAAACCTGTAATCGTGATCCGTCAGGCATAGGCCCTCAGAGATCTCCTGCGAAAATTCGGTGAAAGGAATTTCCCTGTTTCTGGTGTACAGCCTCTCTGCAATGCCGCTGCCCCTATGGCCAGAAGATGTGCGATATCTAGCAGGATTAACAAATGCCGACCACAGGGAGTGGAAAGGCAAAAATCGGGACATGTTGTATGCGGATTGTGCTATCCTCAAACCGGTACTGCATGCCACATCTTTGATCCACTCTTGCTTGCGGCTTTTGACTATATGTTTCAGCAAAAGTAGCGCGTCGTCGCTTGTGCATCCGTTGGCGAAAAATCCATCGAGAAATTTGTCACACTCTACGCCACCTTCGTATTCAAAATCACACAAAAAATTGCACAATTCGTGTGACTTCAGATATCTGAAAAAGTGCTCGTTCCTAGCAAGATTGTTTATCACCCAGGCGTCACCACGCCTGACGAAAATCTCCGCATTCAACGGCAAGGTAGGCCTGTAACCTACCGACTCGTCACCAGCCACATGCTTCAGCCCCAGTGCCGCAGTTGCGCATTCAAGTGAAGATTCATCTTCATTTTCCAACCTGCCACAAATCTCGCCGAACTGTGATATATACCGGTTTATATGCGCTGATATCTCGCAAATCTCCCTGCGAGTAAATTTTACTATGGCATCCCGGTCGATAGTCCCTCCGAGGGACAGGAAGTCGTGTATGGCCAGCAGATGTCCTATATCGTTTATGATATTCCCGCAGGTGTCTTGGAGGAAGAACTGCAATTCCGGCTCAGTCAGCTCCTGATGGCTCTGGAGGAAGTTGACCATCGCTGAAATAATCGCATTCATGCCCCCAAAATATTGCTGTGCCTGCAATACCCCAGATGAGTTGAGTTTCTGAAAGAACCCAGAATTTCTGACAAGGGACCTAACCTTCTCTAGGCTGGAAATAGCCCTGGAAACGCCTGTCGCGGATCCTACACTAGCTCGACAAGCGCCATATGCAGCGCAAAAGCGTCTTGTCAGGCCATAGACGATACTCCGCTCCTGACGCAGGAAGAGCTGCTGCTCCACGTGAGACTTTAAGCGAACATCGCCAATGATTTCCCGAATAACCACGAAAAAATCCTCGCAGGGTATTTCAATCTCCCACTCCGACGCAGATTCTATGAATCTGCTAAGGCACTCGGCCGCCATGACTTGTGCATAGCTCAGGCTTTCAACCGCATTCAGTTGCTCGAGTCTCATGACGACGGCCTCGAGCAATAAGCTTCGTGCTCCTTCCGCATTTCCCAACTTCAGTACGTAGCACCAGTTTCGTTCACAAAACTCAAAATACCCATCAAGCAGTGCAGGGTTGGGGAAGCAAAGGGGCATTGCTTGCCACGACGCAGCGACGGGCAGTCTACCTGGATATACTCCCCTCATGTAGTTGATAATTTGCTGAAACTTGCCAGCACCTGCTCGCATATCGTGGATGTACTGGTCATGGACGCGGGAGTACAGGTCTTCTCCATATCTACGGAAAAGCCCAGTGGCTTCAAATAACAGGTAGGTCACCAGCCTGGTATTGTATTCTTCCCCGAAGGCCGCGGCCCTAATGGGGTTGCGCAGTACTTCCTCCAGCCGAATAACGTCGGACCTCCTGATTCTGACATCGCACTCTCCATCTGAAAGCACGTTCACCTTTCCAGGCAATATGGAACACACCGCATGAAGTTTGTTGTCACTCCTACAACGCAGGCTAAAGTGGAATGCACCATCCCTTGCGGGTGGCTCTACCGCGACCCTTGCTGTAGCACGCAACAAAAACGCCCTAACACCTTCACACCGTAGATTTCTGATCAACAATATAACGACCTACATCACCCGGTGCACGTATTGGTAGCCGCCTCAGTGGCAGTTTCCTGCCACCTACAAATCTTGCGCCGACCAGGAGGTATGCCGCCGGAAACTACCTGCTTAAAAACCTTATAATAACATCCCCAGAAGCAACACTACTACCTTCGGTGCACAGAACCTCAGCCACCTTTGCCTGCGTTTCGGAGCATATTAAGTTCTCCATCTTCATAGCCTCGATAATTAGCAAAGGCTGTCCAACTGACACTTCGTCTCCAACCTTAACAAAGATATCGACCACCATCCCAGCTATTGGAGACACTACGATATCAGAAGATACCTGCACATCTGAGACTGCAGGCATAAATTCCAGAAATTTTTCCACGTTCGCCTTGTGTATAGAGCACAAAGCTTCAACTGCCAAATATTTCAAAATATATCTGCTGGAATTAGGGCGCACCTTAATGCAGTATGGGTTGTCATCGATGGATATCTCTAGCATCTTGTAATTTCCGAACCAGGAGCCAGACAACATGACGTATCGTTCCTGATCGCCCATCGTGGCAAAGATCTTCCCGTCAATACATCGCACGTACAGCACATAGCTGAACTCGCCCACGTGGGCTACAAGCTCTTCTCGGCCTTGGGGGGCGCCATAATAATATCTTGACTCATCTTCTAAATGGATATACAGCAGCGCAAAGGCTAGGATCTCCGCAATCTCGGGCGTCAGTGCATCGCCTCTGAACCCGGACTTGTAGAATTGGGAAATGAACCCGGTGTTTATGTTCCCGGCGACGAACGTTGGATGACAAAAAACAGATAGTACGAAGTCAATGTTGTTGGCCACCCCTTCAATGTAAAAGCTGCTCAGAGCCCTCTTCATGATTTCAATTGCTTCTAATCTATTCTCACCATGCGAAGATACTTTCGCAATCATAGGGTCATAGAACATACTAACTACTGACCCCTCTACCACTCCGCTATCTATCCTTAAACCTGCACTCGCCTGGGGTTCGGAGTAGTATGATATTCGCCCACTGGAAGGCAAGAAACCCTTCTTCGGGTCCTCAGCGTATACCCTTGCCTCTATTGCTGCACCAAAAAAGCGTATGTCCTCTTGCGAAAAATCGAGGGAATTGCCATCTGCAATTTTGATCATCTCCTCAACGAGGTCTATGCCCGTCACGAACTCTGTAACCGGATGTTCCACCTGCAACCTGGTATTCATCTCCAAAAAGTAAAAAGCCCGCTCTGCATCAACGATGAACTCTACGGTACCCGCGGAAAAATAACTTACTTCCTTGGCCAGATTGATGCATTGTGCATACATTTTTTGCCTCGTCTTTTCGTCAAGAAATGGGCTTGGGGTCTCCTCTATTACTTTCTGGTTGTTTCTTTGTATGGAGCACTCTCTTTCCCCAAGACATACCACGTTTCCGGACTTATCGGCGAGTATTTGCACCTCTATATGTCGGGGATGTTCAACATACTTTTCGATAAATATTCGGCCGTCGCTAAAGCTTTTATACGCCTCGCTGGTGGCGGATAGGAACGCTTGTTCCATTTCCTCTGCGGATCTAACTATCCGCATACCTTTACCCCCACCACCGGCGGCTGCCTTTACCATTATCGGGAATCCTATGGACTCCGCCACATCTATGGCCTCTGCACCAGATGCAACAACTCCGGCGTATCCAGGAACGACGGCAACCCCGGCATTCTGAGCAACCTTCTTCGAGACCACCTTATCGGACATCATGCGCATCGAGGACGGCGCTGGGCCTATAAATCTTATACCCAGTTCCGACAACCTGTCTGGAAACTCCGCATTTTCGGAAAGGAATCCATACCCAGGATGCACGGCATCTACGCAAGTGTCCTTAGCAACCTGACAGATTTTATCGATGTCCAGGTAGCTCTGCCTGGCAGGGCTGGGACCTATGTGCACGGCTTCATCAGCGCACAGAACATGGGGGGCACCAGAATCCGCATCGGAGTATACACATACGCACTTTATACCCATCCTGCGAGCAGTTTTCACTATCCTGCACGCTATCTCCCCCCTATTTGCAATTAGTATCCTTCGTATCACACGGCCCACAGAAAAACTCGCAAACCTTAAGGGCCGAAAACTTCTGGCAACAGCCCAACATGGAAGAGGATTGTACATTTGTGCAACGCCCTACTGCAAATAATATTTTTGCGCCGTTCGACAAGAGTCTGCAGTGGGTAGAACTTAAAAAATCACAGGCGTACCGAGGATGCATCGTAGGAAACGTCAACGCAGCATTTAACAGATGATCTCAACCTGGCACGTATTTCTTTCTCATCCCCTTGCAATAGTTGAGCGTGATAAAAACACATGTAGGTTAGCACATATGTTGCCTTGCGGACACTGAGTTAATTTCGCATACAGCCACAGGTCAACATTTCGTAAGCTGGACTTGGTGAAGAGTTTGTAGCCCTGCTACCCCTTCACCCACCGGTCTGGGATTTTCGCCTCTAGGACGCGAAAATTCATTACAACTTCGGCATCATGATGAGTGAGAGTCAGCCGCACAGTAGTGTCTTTTTTATCCTACTCATGGTGATATCATAGGACATGCGCTGCAGCGGCAGTTTGCCGTACTTATCATTCCCTAGGACCCATGTGGTAAAAACACCAACAATTGGAGATTGTGGAGGTAATGGCACGGTTGAAACCGACTTTGACTTTATAGGCAAGTCTCGGTGTACGCGGCCTTAGACAATTCTGACAAAGTGTCCACTGGCACCCACGTAAGAATACAGTATCACACTTACCCTCTTAGAGAGGAATGGGTATAGCAGGCATTTGCTGTGATGGTAGTGTAGTAGACGACGGGAACTTTGGCCACCTTACTCCCCTTCCATGGACCGCACAAAGGCTTCAGCACGATATACCGTTCTTTTCTTCGCTTTAAAATGGCATTCCCCATCGCTTCCGCTACACCTGGTTTGATCGTGCTGGTGGCGCGTCGGGCCCATCAAACGTGGTTCCCTTCTACACCGTAGGTACCAACACCTCTGTAGACATTGCGAGCGTACATGAAACGCCGCTCATTTGCAGCGGCATAACAAGGCGCTGCCGGCCGAAAACGCCTTGTTCATCGCACTGTAGCCACCCGTGCCGCTGGTTAGGATGGTGAGATCGCCTTTGGTACTTATTATCCGGCACTTGCTTCTCCTTTTGTCTCCCGGAGCTGAGCAGGCAACTACCCTGCCAAAAATCTTTTGGCTTATCGAAGTTGCATGCCCTGAGGGCACCGGAGGCACAACTCCGCCCCTAGAATCTGAGTCAATGGCCCTGGCTAAGCGCTTTGCCTGATTTACAGTCATTTGTGTGAGAGCTTTGGAAAAACTAGTGACATTTTGCCACCGAGTATGTAGCGAACAAATTCGCCACTCAGTAGGAAGATTGAGTCTGCATCTTCGTCTCTATCGGGGTTGACATCTTCCCCCATGCCTTCTTGATCGGGGGCATTTCATGCCCCAATTCCAACTGGAGCTCGGTCCTTCCTGCCGAGTAACCCAAACCACACCTCAGCGCCATAAGCCTGCTGTCTGCAAAGCCAACCCTGGAGTCTGGAGCCTTCCAGCCGAGGTTTGGCATTATGAGCTCAGCTTTGTCAGCAACAACTTTCCTATACGAAGGATGGCCACCACGTCATGGCCGTCCCTCTTTGACCTTGACTTCACCTATGCCGGGCCCTAACCCAGCTCCATGCGCAAGTCCCCGGTATGCCCTAAGGTGAGGGGAAAAAATCCCTCTCATAAGTTATTCCGCAATTTGTAGTGGCAGACCGTGGAACTGACGGGCAAAATTGCTGCTAATGCTGTAAACATCCTTCCAAGGCCACACTGTGACCTACAGCATCCGTAGGCACCCTTTCATAAAAACTGCGGCACACAACATACAAGTCCAAACCACTTTGTGTGTTGTCTGACCTACTAGCCACACACGTTCGGTACGTAATCCATGAATCTTGCTACTGTCAAGTGTGTAAGTGGCTTTTTACACCTTAACACAGGCGCGATATCTTTTGCGGAGATAGGATTGGTAACCGTTATCTTGTGCTCCGATTTTCACGAAGTTGGTAGACAATAGCCTACGTCTTTTCTCAGCGTCGCTTATTCTGTCACGACTGGCTCAACCCTGTGGTCATCCAGGCCCTAGGCGCTATCATCGCACCTCACCTGACATGCCTTGCCGAGCAGCACCCATAACCACTTTTGCGTTGTTACCGTCTTACTCAGCTTGTGTCTAACGCGGCCTCCTTGTAACACTGACATCAGCAACCCCCAACAATTTTTTGCCACTATCAAAACACATGGTGTGTGATTAGTGACGCTAAGGTCCCCCCGGTTAGCAATAGACAACCTCAGTCGCTAAGCCAAGTCACAGAGTTGTCCAACAGCGCAAATTTGTAATTGTGTTTCCAACGCAGTGAGACTACCATTTCTGCAATGGAACAAGAGTTGGCAGTGGCATCATGCATAGGATACTTATTGAACCGCAATGTGACGGGCAGAGGCTCGACATGCTCATTGCAGCTTACATCAGCATTTCTCGCAACAAGGCACAGAATTTAATCCTCAGGGGACAGGTCGTCCTTGAGGGAAAGGTGATGCAAAAAAACAACCATATAACCAGGGTTGGTGATATCTATGTAGTATCCGTCGCACTAGATCGGCTAGAAGGCGAAAGGCTGCTGCCTAATCCGAACATCCGCCTAGGGATAGTCCATGAAGACCGTGACATTATAGTTATTGAGAAGGATCCAGGTGTGGTAGTACACCCGGGAAACGGGGTCACAGATGGCACTGTGGCAAACGCTCTACTGGCACATTGCGGAAGTTGCTTAAATGTCGTGGGTAGCAGTGCCAGGCCGGGGATTGTGCATAGACTAGACAAAGATACAAGCGGACTCATGGTGGCTGCAAAAACTGAATCTGCCTACTATAAGCTCTCTGAGGCACTGGCAATCCGAAACTTCAGGAAGGAATATTTGGCAATGACCTGGGGAATCCCCAATCCGATACATGGCCTGATACAGACAAATATAGGGGCCAGAAGGTCCGATGTGACGATGATGGAGGTCACCAGGTGCGGCGGGAAGCCGGCAGTAACGGAATATAGAGTTGAAAGAGCCTTTGGGACAACCGCATGTCTAGTCAGGTGCATTCTGCACACAGGCAGGACTCACCAGATCAGAGTGCACATGAGCCACATAGGGCACTCCATAGTGGGGGACCAGAAATATGGTAAGAACAGCAGGAAGTGTCTGCGACACGGAGTGCAGGAGATGTCACACCCTAAAAGGCAGATGTTGCATGCCTGCACACTGGGCTTTTATCATCCCTCCACCGAGGAGTACGTGGAGTTTAGATCTGAACCAAGCTCGGATATACAACAGCTGATAGCAGCACTAGAAGACCGCATTGCTATCCACTAGGTAAGGGGCGGGGGCTGGAGCCGGTTACCCAGTGTTACTGTGCTTCCCAGGCTGTGGCGGTTTTGTAGAGCCAAAAGGTCGCCTCGAAAATCAAGTGGCTATTTTATCGCAGTCTCAAGCCGTACCACCAAGGCCTTCATCCCAGTCGTTAGCGCGGAGACACAATACGCAATGGCGATCCAGACGTATATTTGATACTTCATATAGCTCTGGAGTGGCAAAACGAACAGCAGCCTGGGTTAAGGATAATTGGCAACACCACCTATCTCGGAAGACCCGGCCTTTTCATACTCTCACCGCGGAGAAACAAAACGCGCAATGGCAGCGGTCAACGGACCACCCCCACTTCAGTCGCGTCAGGCGGGGCTAAAGCACACTACACTGCAGAGACTTGCCCGCAGCAACGGCAGCCCTTATCTTTTTCTTGATCTTCTTCGCCTCGTCGGTCAGTTTCCTGGAAGAAGTTCCCAATAGGTACACGTCCAGGCCACCCTTGAAATCTATTGTACGCAGGGTGCGGCTAGCAACCTTCATTTTGAACTTTCTGCCCAAAACGTCACTGGCCAAGGCCACACTGTGCAGATTCACGAGATAGCACCTCTTGGTCTTGCGGTTGGAGTGGGAGACCCTGTTACCGAAGGATTTAGAGAGCCCAGTAATGTCGCAAACCCTACTCACCAAAACCCCCAACAAAGCAACGAACCTGCTAATTGTACCAAGATGCGAAGGATAGTCAATCTCTGCAGCATAGAAATTAGCACATCAACATAACAACCTGGCGCAGCAGGGTCCGCCAGCTAATACAAATAAGCCACCAACCACGTCGTAGTTAGGAAAAAACTGCCATAAGGTTCAGACGAAATTGAAGGGATCCACGTCTATGACCATCTTAACTCGCCGAAATTTTTTGCATCGCTCCCTACATTGAGTCAAAACCCCACGTACCGCCGCGATGTTGGTAACTTTCAACAATATCCGATACCTGTGCATGCTATTCACCAGGCTCATAGGCGCAGGAGCGGGACCCCAGGCAGTCATATGCTTCGATAAATATGCCACAATGTCTTTTGCCACCTCAACAACCGCATTTTCGTCTTCACCAGAGACTATGACAGCAACCAATCTCGTGTATGGCGGCATGTCGGTTACCCTGCGAAGGTGTAGCTCCGCGTTGTAAAAATCCTCACGTTCGCATGACAACAGAGACTTTATTACCGCACTGTCCGGGTCATGAGTCTGCAACACAACTTCTCCTTTCTGTCCAAACCTTCCAGAGCGGCCAGAAACCTGATGCAGCAGTTGATACGTTTTCTCGGTCGCGCGTAAATCGCTGTTTCCCATACCCAGGTCGGCATCTATCACTCCAACTAGAGTCAATTTGGGAAAGTTGTGCCCTTTTGCTATGATCTGCGTCCCCACAATCACGTTCACTTCTCCAGTAATAACCTGCTCTATGGAGCGATTGACGCTCTTTGTGCCCACATCACTACTTATGACCGTAACTCTTGCATCGGGTAATAATTCCTGAATTCCCTCGGCAACCCTCTCGATGCCAACTCCGTAGGGTAACATGGAACCATGCACGCCACAGTCAGGACATTGCACCGGAACCTCACAACTGTAACCGCAGTGATGGCACAACAGCCCGCCCAGCCTCTTGTGCTCTGTCAGCCAAGTGCAGCAGTATTGGCAGCTGATCTTGTACCCGCACTTTTTGCAGAGCACAAGCCTAGCATATCCCCTGCGATTCAAAAACAACATGACTTGGTTACCCTTGGCAAGTGTGGCAGTTGTCTTGTTGTACAATCCAGCCGAGAGCCAATCCTTGAGCAATTTGTCCTTGCGCATGTCAATGACTGCAACGTCCGGCATCTCTGCCTCGCCAAATCGTTGCTTTAATACAACATGGTGATATTTTCCCCGACGGACATTGTGCATCGTCTCCAAAGCCGGGGTGGCTGAACACAGGACAACGGGTATATCCAGCTGTTTTGCCAACACTACAGACATATCGCGCGCGTTGTAGATCACCCCGTAGTCCTGCTTGAACGAAGATTCGTGTTCTTCGTCCACGACTATCATCCTTAAATTTCGAAATGGCAAAAACAGGGCGGACCTCGCCCCGACAACTATTGATGCAGTGCCCCGCGTAATCGCGAGCCAATTTTGCCGACGCTGCTTTGGTGTAAGGCCAGAATGCCACTCCACGGAATTATACCCGGCAAAATAGTTGTGCACCTTTTTCATGAGTTGTGCAGCCAAAACTATTTCAGGAAGGAGAACAAAGACCTGGGCATCACAACAGTCACGCAGCATTTCGGCGATAACCGCGCAGTAAACCTCTGTTTTTCCAGAGCCAGTCTTTCCGTCTAACACCGTTACCGAAAATCCTGAAAGCCTTTCCACAATTTGCTCGCATGCTTTGTTCTGCTCAGAGGACAGCACGGTATGTGCATTGGGTATCGTACAGTCGCTGGCAGCAGGGGCCTGAAGCACGTCTCCCCCGCACAATGAGAGGAACTTCTCCGTAACCACACTCCCAAACGCCATCTTCAGCACCATGCCAACAGGCATTATGTTGTAGCTGCCCACCCACTTTAAAAATTCAATGAGCTGGGGTCTCATCGGAGGAAGCATGACCCTATTGCCAATATATTTGAGTTCCATGTCACAGTCGAGTTGGCTTTTAAGATCTACGACAACACCAATGGCCGTTCTGTTGCCAAATGGTACGCACACATAGTCACCCACAGAAAACCGCATATCCCCGCATGTGGCGTAGTAGAAACATTGGTCCACAGGCACGGGTAGCGCAACTTCCGCAATCATGTCACTCTATAAAGAAACACGCACAAACTCGGCACAAGCGCAGAACTCGCATCTGAAAATCCAGCTAAGCATTATGCCACAATTCTCTCAGGTATCGCGATAAAACACACACAGCGAACTTAGCACCCGACTCCTCCCAACAACCAGCACGCTCTACGAAGGCTTTTCTGCTCCAATCACAACAAACTATGGGCAACACGATTATTGATTATTGCCCTCTTGCACTGCGTCAGGACCCTCTCCGAGGAAATCCCCAATGATAGCGCGAGCAACTTCCACCGAGCGATCGACCGCACTATGCTTGCCGACTTTTTGCTCTACATTCATTAGCAAGTATTCAGGATGCATTTGAAGCAGCATGTTACCCCTCTTATCCTCCAAAGCCTCTATTATGCCATCGTCGGAAAACGCCGAAAGCTTGTACCCCAGGTCTTTCAACTTCTCGATGTTTTCCGCAGTATTACTCACAGCTTCACTGTGGGCATCAGGCATGTAGAATACCATGTCACCCGAATCGTTGATCTTTTCCAAAATGCTAGCCAGTCTCGTACCTGGCAGCGCCCTCATCCGCATCAGTGGCACTCCAGCAAGTCTCGGGTTTGGCAACGATATTTCATGAGACCGGGCCATCGCACTGGAACCCAGCATGTTTTCCACCCTATCAATATCAACACCCTGTGCGTACAATACCCCCTGTAGACCACCACAGATGGCCAAAAGCCGAAGCTTCAGCCCGCCACCACCCATGAGCCTTATCAGTGCAGTGGTAGCCAACTGCCTGTGGGGAACCGGAGGCAGCGGAGGGGAGACTATGTTATAGTGATTTCCAGGAATGAAGACCCTGTCAACGTGGTTGCTCTCCAAAAACTCCCGTAAACGGTTCTCTACCGCAGCAGGATCGTTATCGTTATCCGCGACTATCTCGTTGTAGTCTATAAGCACCACTTTCTCCGCGCCCAGAGACACAAGCAAGTTCATGATCCCTATCGCGGTGTCGTGCTCCCTGGGATACGTAGAGGCCTGAGTCGACAACAGGCCGACAACAGCAGCCTGCCCCGCCGCCGCGTACCCAAAAGTACACATACACGCCAGGAAGCACACCCGAATCAAGCAACGCTGCGCAGAAAGCATGCGAAGTCTCATTCCACCACCACTTGTATGTACACGAAACAGCCCAGAGCTTAGCACCACACTTCGGAAAAGTATACAAAATTCACAATTCACCAAGCTATTTTCGGATCCTGCCGCACAATAGCGAGTCCTCATATTCGATATTAAGCAATAATTGAAACAACGACTCCTCGGTAGGATGTTCAGAAATTAGCACCTCTCTCCATGGGCAGGAACGCAATATGCGGTGTATATTTTTACTTATAGAATACGCACGTACATTCTGCAAGAGGCCACCGCAAGATTTTACCAATTCGATGAAGATCTTTGCGGTTCCAGCAGAATAGAATACAACCCCTGATATTTTGCCATGCGAGAGCAGGTCGCGGCACTCAACACTGAAACAGTCTCTGGGCACGGTACGGTACAAAACAACCTCATCTGTCGTGAAACCCAAATTGTTAGCAGCGGCCCTTAGATCATGCGACACCACCTCTCCCCTGACGTAAAGAACCCTTGCACGTCGCACTTGAGAACCCAAATAAAATAGCAAGTCGTTCACAGTACCGCCGGCCGAAACCACGTCGGTAAATCCGAGACTGAGAGCGTATTCCATGGTGCTATTACCCACTGTAAGAATACTCATCGCACGCTCCTTGGTGCACCGAGCCATGGCGCCTATGCCGTTGCGGCTCGTGGCTACAACCATGCTATACGGCGTGAAGTCTAGAGTCCCAGTCCGCAGGTATAAAACCTCAAACATGGGCTCAATAAATACATCAAAGCCCAGCTTCTCCAGGGTAGACTTAGACCTAACCGAGTCCGCCTTAGGGCGAGTCATTAACAACATGCCATCTACAAACACGAGCACAGACGAACAATATTGCTTCTCGCAGCGATACAGACAGAAGCAACCCCATGGTAATAAAACTGTGCAGGAGAATTCAAGCAATTAAACTTTTGGCGCTATATGGCCTCACACGCAGACTTAAGCCAGCTTCTCACGTCTGCATCAACATGCTGAGCCACAGCATCATATACGAAGTTGTGGTAGTTGTTCACGTACTCAATCTCTTCTGGATTGAGCATTGTCCGGTCGATCAGGCCCTTGTCAAGCGGCACGCAGGTCAACTGCCGAAAGTTACGGAAACCCTCCCCGCAATCCTCTACACACATTAAATTCTCAATCCTGATGCCATATTCATTTTGCTTGTAGTAACCAGGCTCATTAGAAAGCACCATTCCAGGCAACAACTCCACGTGACTTCCTTGAGAGATAGCTTGTGGGCCCTCATGTACGGAGAGAAAGCTCCCTACTCCGTGACCGGTCCCGTGGCCGTAGTTCAGTTTCTTCTCCCAGAGGTACTGGCGGGCTAATACATCCAGGTTTCCTCCGCTGGTGCCGGTAGGGAAGACCACTCGCGCCAGGGCTATGTGCCCCTTTAAAACCATGGTAAAACGCTCGATGTGCTCCCTACTCGGAGTACCTATGGCCACAGTCCTGGTAATATCCGTAGTCCCATCGAGGTACTGCCCCCCGGAATCTAGCAAATATAGCCCGCCTTGCTCTAGCACCTTGTTAGTGTTCTTATTGGCCCTATAGTGGACTATGGCACCATTGCCTCCAAAACCGGATATGGCCTCAAAGCTTTCACCCACAAACAGCTCTTGAGCCCTTCTGAACTCACTGACTTTCCCAGCCGCCTCTAGTTCGGTAATGGTACGCCCAGAGTGTGCCAGCTCAGAGTGTAACCAATACAAAAAATTGGCCATGGCCGCCCCATCTCTCACATGGGCCTTTATCATGCCTTGTATCTCAACCGCGTTCTTGGTGGCTTTCGGCAAGGTACACAAATCACCTTCCTTGATCTCAAATACCTTTCCTTTCACCAAGTTGAATATTGACATCGGAACAGTGCGCGCGTCTACTACAACATCACATAAATCTGTTAGGACCTCGGGGAGCTGGCTCATTTCACATACGCTCACGTCCTTGTCGTGTATGTGCACCTGATCTACTCCTTCAACGAAGAGTTGTGCGCTCCCGTCGCGATAGAGAATGGCACGAGACAGGACAGACGGATTATTGATGAACTCCATATTACGTATGTTCAACAGCCATGATATCGAATCTATATCCGTCATAAGCATGGAGCTTGCTGGTAGGAGCGTACTTGCGATCTGCGCACGTTTCTCCCGACTGGTAAATCCGGCAAACTTCTTGGGATGCTCTCGGACACGCTGATGAACCTTCGTTGGCCTATCCCACAATTTATCAATCATGATGCTCTGCACCAGTTTGGGCTGGAATTTCTTGTACCTACTTATCTGACTCAGCGTGAACAGATCTCCTTCGTAGCTCACAATGGGGTATTTGTGTATATTCTTTTCAAGCCATGTTGCAGGGGCCAAGTCACAGAAGTCATGTACATCATAATCGTCAGCATTTAGCTCCATGGCAGACTGTATGATGTACCGACTGTCGGTAAAAAACTGGCTCTTCCCATCCTTGCAAATGATCAAAAACGCATTGGACCCAGTAAACCCACACAGCCATTTCACTCGCTGACGGTTCTCATGGATGGACCCGGATTGGTACTCATCGGTATTGTGCAACAACAGAACGTCCAGGCCCTGCTTGTGCATAAGGTGAGTTAAGTCACGAAGCCTGGCCGTATTCATGTTTTCACTCACGCAGGCCCCCTTCTTTCACAAACACCGACCCCACCGCCAAGTTCACCTCGGAGAGCTCATCCTAAGAAGCTCTCCTGCATTTTGGCAATCACAGCTAAAGATACAAGGAAAACGTTATTACAATATCAACTGGGAGACAGCAAAAGCTCATCATCCCTCATTGTGAAGTGAAAATGCTTCAAAAAGCTCATACCCAGCAGAGAAGTCCTCAATTCCGATGTACTGATGCTAGCACCCACATTCCTGGCTACCAACGTGCCGATCCTAATTTCCGGTATCTGGAAATACGTAGCCTGTATCGCCCCGTTTGCGGTATGGTAGGTTTTAGATTTCTTCCCAGGTCCCATGTGCGCACCAATCTTGCGCGCATCGTTTGCGGATAGGACAACATCGGTGGCTCCTGTATCTACAAGGAACGTTATATTTTCCCCGTTGATCGCGGCGAGTATGTAAAAATGCCCATCCCTAGACTTACGAAAAACAACACCCCCATCTCTAACCACCGGAACACCACTGATCATAGCCGCTGTGCCGCTGACAGGGAGTGGCATCTTGTGCATCCCATCGTGTAAGAGGGCAACTACCGATATGACCCCCAACCAAAAAGCTATGTACTTTGCAGATTTCATGACAAAACCCCTATCACGAAACAACACGCCGCGTAAACCGCCCACCAAAAGCCGAGCGATCTCAGCAAACCCAACTAATGTGTTCCAAAAAACAAAGACTATAAGGAAGCCGTAATTGAGCATCGCACAAATGTTTGGCACTTACAAGCCACGACCATGCAGGACAGCCTCTTGCGCAGGATTCACTTCACCGCATTAGGCGTTTATCTGGAGTGGCACTAAAAACGCTGCTGGTCCCTGTTTGTGACACCAAAGCTACCTGAAGCGCGGGGCCGAAGCTTAGTTGAGAATCGCACTACCCCGACAAATTGCTCACCGGCGACAACACACCAGTCTCACTCGAAATTAAAGCCTACAAAAGCTAAAACTTCTTAAACTACACACCCAATGATTAACCATAGTACCACTACAAGCACATATGAACAGCCTAGACTACAATTCACTCTTTGTAATCGACTCTACGAAGGTCTCCACGGGTACTTAATCTAAGGGCACAAAAAACTGCCCGCTGCAAACCCTCTCCCATTCGGCTTTAAAATTGAGCATGTGGCTGCTTCCGCTACCTTCCAAATATGTCAGTAGATCTTCCACGCATTTGTTGTAGCCTTCGGAGGTAACCCTATCTTGGTGGTGCATGAGCCTGAGGTACACGAGGTAAGTGTTAATCACATCAGATTCGCAGTAATCGCGGATTTCCGACAATCGATTGCTGTCGTACATGTGCTCAACCTCTGACCCGTCCACACCTATCTTCCCAGGCAGGTTTAGTACCGAACATACCTCATGCATCCTGACCTTGGCTGATGTGCCAAAATCGGAGAGATGGTCTAATAGGTCGCAGTGCCAGTCCGCACTGTACCTATGGAAGTAGCTGTTCCACCTGTCACCAGCCTTGTACAGGTATCCGGCCTGGATACCGTGGACCATTGCCCTGTATTTTACAACCGGCAAGTCGAAGGTGCGCCCGTTGTACGTAACAATCCTAGGTTTGATCGCGGAGAGGTAGCGCAGAAACCCCTTGACCAGCTCCTTCTCAGTCGAGAGCACGCTTCCACCCGAGCGTATCTCCTGCAGGTCAAAGCTCTCACGGCCCCCCTCACGTCTGATATCTGCTCTGAGGAAGCTAACCGCCACTATCTTGTGAAACGGCTGACGTAGGAACGGATTCTGCCCGTTAGTGATCCCAAGGTGATAGCTAGCCATAGCCTCCCTTCTAGCCGCCACATTAGCATCCTCCGTGATGCCATCCCCGACAAGGTTGCTGCAACTATCCGTATCCGGTATCGTCTCTACGTCAAATACCAGCAAGGAATCCAGCATCACGCATACCCAACGCATTCTTCCAGGTGATCTTGCCAAAACTTGCGCACCTTGACAAACAAAAAGAGGTGCACTTTTTTGCCTAAGATCTCTTGCAGTTCCTCCCTCGCCGCAGTGCTGACGCTCTTTATGAGCGCAGCGTTCCTCCCGACAACAATCGTTTTCTGACTTTCCTTGATAACGTACACAACCTGCTTGATTATGACGCTCCGGCCCTTATCTTCAAGTGTCTCCGTTACCACCGACAGAGAATACGGAAGTTCATGGCGCAGGGCAAAAAATAGTTTTTCGCGGGTAATTTCAGCGGTGAAAAACTCTACAGTCGCGTCAGTACGTTGCGTATCGGGATACAGCCACGGGCATTCTCCGGCAGTCTCGTGCAGATGATTCAGCAAATCTTCCACTCCCAACCCGTGCAGAGCCGATACCGAAAAGACCTTGGCAAACTCGTGCATGGACTGCACGTGAGCTAAAATCTCGTTCACGCGGCCCTCCTCTATCGTATCTACCTTATTCAAAACCGCTACGGCGGGGATATCGGAGTTCTCAATCCTATCAACCACCCGGGCGATCTGTCCATTCGTGTAATTTCTCGCTTCCAGCACCAAAACTACAACGTCCGCACCTTTTATTGAGGACCAAGCATTTTTGACCAGAAACTTCTCGAGATTCGTCTTAGGAGCAAAAATCCCCGGTGTATCCGTGAATATCAGCTGGATATCCCTGTCATTCCGCACCGCGTTCATTCTGACCCTTGTCGTGTGAACCTTGGGCGTGACTATGGAAGCCTTAAACCCAACCAGTTGGTTGACCAGCGTAGACTTGCCAGCGTTAGTGGCCCCCACAACCGCAACCAAGGAGCACCTTCCGCCCGAGCTACAATGTTCCATACATCCCCAATCAAGCACGCAACCGCCCACAACTCACACTTCAAAGTACCTGCCGGCGGTAGCACACTCAGCCACGCCGCCGCAGCAACGACATCAAATCGGCTTCAGAGCCCTTGGCCTTCCCACCCTTCATCTGGTTGAGCTTGCCTAACATGGAGTTCATCTGATTGTACTGCTTCAGCAGAGCGTTCACAACCTCAATTTTCACCCCAGCACCTCTGGCTACCCTGGACTTGCGTGCATTGTTCAGTATCTCCGGACACGCTCTCTCGCGCTTCGTCATGGAATTGATGGTGGCTATGTACTTGTCTATCCTGCTGTCGTCAACCATGCCAGAGACCTTGCGTTTGATGTCATTACCAAACGCCGGAATAAATTTCATGATGTTCGCTATACCACCCATTTTATGCAGGGCTTTAAGCTGGGTCACCAGGTCATCTAGGTCAAATTTTCCCTTCTTTGCCTTTGCCTGCATGTCATGAATGGCCTCCTTGCCAACAGCCTCAACTGCTTTCTCGACCAGAGAAGCTACGTCACCCATGTTCAGCATCCTGCGCGCGATTCTGTCTGGGTAAAAATCGTCCAAGTCCTCAGGCTTCTCCCCTGTGGACATGAATTTTATGGGACACCCAGCTACCATTTTCATGGAGAGTATCGCACCACCACTGGAATCCCCATCAGCCCGGGTAAAGATCGTTCCGGTAATGCCAAGCTTATCGCGAAACTCTCGTACAATATTGACGACATCCTGACCCATCATGCAGTCCACCACCAGTATAGTCTCCGCCGGAGCAACTGTTTCCTTCACGGAGCACAGCTCTTCCATCATCGCTTGGTCTACATGCAACCTACCCGCGGTATCAACCACGATAACCTCGTATCCGCCGCATTTTGCCTCCTTCAACGCTCTTTTGGCTATATCGACAGGCGTTTCCTCGGCGACAATCGGTAGGCTATCGACGGACACATACTGTGCTAGAATTTTCAGCTGCTCTTGGGCCGCAGGCCTGTATACGTCCAACGACGCCACCAGGACCCTCTTACCCTGCTTACTGAGCTTGAACGCGACCTTTGCAGTGCTCGTGGTCTTACCAACACCCTGAAGCCCAACCAGCATGATAACCGCCGGAGACCTGCCATCAAGATTCAGCGCGCTTTTCTCATTACCCAGTACCTCAATCAGGCACTCCTCCATGCGTTTGATGACCATCTGTTCGGGAAGAACCCCTTTGACAACTTCATCTCCAATTACCTGATTTTTGACGTTCTCTATGAACTGATCAACAACTGCAAGGTTCACATCCGCATCTAAAAGCGCTTGTGTTATATCCTCTAGAACAAGGTCAAAATCTTTACTGGATATCTCATGCTTTGCACCGAACCTCTGCATCGCAGAGGCAACCCCTTTGGCCAAAAAATCAAACATTAACCCGCACCAACATAATCCCAATTAACAACATACACAGCAGCAATGCAGCATCTGACGCCTCCAATCTCTTGATCAGTACAGATAATCCCGAGCCCTCCTCGCCACAATCAAAACCGGAAGCACGGGCTCTCAGAATGCCAAAAAGGACACCGCATAGACGCAAAACAGCGTCACTAACTTTCAAAAACGCCCTGGGGATAAAATCCATGTAGATCCAATCCACATCGGAAAAGAACTCGCGTTTCCCAATCAACCTGCCACGTAGCACTGAAAAACATACAATAGTCAACGCGACAGTTATAACCTGAGGCACTACGCTCCCCGTGGTGTAAATAGGCCCCTGCTCCCGAGGTATGGGCATACTTCCATGAAATATGCCCAAAACCAGCAAGGTGATTGCCAGCATACACATAGGCACCGTAGAAGCGGCATTTTTGAGATTCACCTTTTTAAAGGACATTTTGCGTTCCTGCGAAAGGAAACACCAGAAAAGCCTCAGCCCAACTCCAGAAACCAGTATCATGCTGCAAACTACGAACACCTGCTTCAGCAACACCCCGATAAGTCCATCCACCGCCACATTATGCAAAATTAGCGATTTGATTACAAATCCCGCACTGCCAGGAAAAGCACTCATGTTGAACACGGCAATAATGCAGCATAGCGCCTCCATGGGCATTGGACAGCGAGTTTTGCTCGGGTTATGAATTTTCGGGCACCCGCCATTCGCAACCACAAGCGAATCGGCCACCATAAACAAAAGCGCCTGGTATAGCACAGATAGCACTATTTGGGCAATTATCACCTCCAAAGAGACCTCGGCAAATCCGATAGAGAGCAACAACAACCCCATCTGCCCAACTACATTGTAAGACATGGCCTTCCGTATATCGGCCTCCAGCCAGGCAAAAATTGCTCCGTATATTGCGGTCAGGACCCCTACATATAGCAAGGCCTGATCCCCAGCGAACATCAACAACAAAACGTAGGCTGCCACCTTGGTTGTGAACGTGGAAAGCACCATAATCCCAAACCTGGAGGACTCCGGATATGCATGGGACACCCAACTAGACAGAGGAAACGACGCCGAATTTATCAACAAACCAGCCATGTACATGATTCTGGGCAGGCCACTCAACTGCCCCAGTCTGGCAAACTGACACGCACCCAGCAACAGCAGTACTCCAGATACAAAATGCACAGTCGCGTAGTGCAGAAACGCCCTACCACTCGCCTTAGAATTCCCATGTGCAATTATTAACATCGCTGATAACGCCATAACTTCGAATCCAACCGTTATGAACGTCAAATCCGAGGACGCCAGCACTACGGAGCTGCTTGCGTAGTACAGCAGGCAGCACAACACCTCCCTGGGACGCATGGTCCCCCAGGCTCTGTACAATATCAAAAATAGGACAAAAGTGAACGCCCAAAAAAGCGGTGTGGCAGCGTAGTTGATGTCAAAAACGTACAGTACTTTCTTCAACCACACTGGCAAGTGGGTACCAACAAGCCCACCTACTTTTGAGGCTGCAGGCGGCAAAACATTGTGCATCTCAGCTTTCACCCCTCTATAACTCTCATACTACATGAACTCTGCCTGCCCATAAACCACCTGTCACCCGTCATTAAACAAGCGGTACGTTCTCTCGCGAAACGCACGCATAAGCCGACGTCTGGCGATATCAGAAGCCATGTCAAAGGCAAGTTGTAGCACTTTTCGCCTAAAAGAGAAGTCAATAGAAAACTTTACCAGCGTTTTCTCCTCACCAAACGGCAGAAACTGCCATTCGCTTCGCAAAAACTTGAACACACCGTCCACGGACTGTACCTTGACCCAGCCAGGACTTTTATCCGCCGGCAGACAAAAAAGGACATGGGAGGTGTACTTGCCGCTAAGCGCAAGAAATCCAGCAACAACCTCCGCAACAAAAAAGCTCTCCCCGCGACTTAGGACTTTCACATCCTTACACCACGGAAGAAACTCGGGATACTTCTCGACGTCCAGCACAACGGAAAACAGCCTATGCGCAGGAAGCAGCATCATTTCCTCTTCGGAAAAACAATTGCCGCGCACAGAAGGCATATAACGTACCAAAGTCACCCAACCAGAAGAGCTGGGGGATCCGCCTTTGCCGTAAATGCTTTACCAGTGTCCTGAGACTAAAGCCAAGGTGGGCGCCGTATACCAGCAACCATTGGGCAGGCAGTGACAGCTCCCTTTAAGAACAAAACGGGCTCGAGGAACTTCTTACCTACACGTACAACGCAGAACCCCCAGCGATTATACTGTACACAGATTCCGCATCAACATATAAATCGCTACCTCTCACTTTTTCTCATCCTTGTTAATCTCTTGGTATTCAGAGTCAACCACACGCTCTTCTGGGTTTCCCGTATCACTAGAAGCACCACCAGCCGCACTAGCATCCTTTTTGGCAGAGTACGCAGCCTCGCCCAGTTTCATGGAAAGCTGCATCAGTGTGTCGTATTTCTGCTGAATTTCGCTACTCTCCGCAGAGTCGTTGCTCAGACATTCCCTGAGGCTTTTGATCGCACTCTCGATGTCAGACCTGTCAGAGCTGGAGATTTTGTCCCCATAATCCGCAAGTGACTTCTCCGTGGAGTGTATAAGCCCTTCAGAGCTATTCTTTAGCTCCACGCGCTTCTTACGCTTCTCGTCCTCCTCAGCTCGCCCCTGAGCATCCTGGACCATCCTCTTTATCTCCTCGTCGCTCAACCCACCAGACGACTGTATCTTGATAGTCTGCTCCTTGCCAGAAGCCTTGTCTTTCGCAGAAACGTGCACTATCCCGTTGGCGTCGATATCGAACGTCACCTCAATCTGTGGCACACCGCGCGGCGCTGAAGGAATCCCCTCCAAACTGAACTGGCCAAGCAACTTGTTATCAGCAGCCATCTTCCTCTCACCCTGATAAACCTTGATGGTCACAGCAGTCTGCCCATCCTCTGCGGTAGAGAACACCTGAGACTTCTTTGTTGGAATGGTAGTGTTACGCTCAATCAAGGGAGTAAACACCCCACCTAGGGTCTCTATACCCAAAGAAAGCGGCGCAACGTCCAACAGCAGAACATCTCTAACATCACCTGTGAGTATACCCCCCTGTATAGCCGCACCTATAGCCACTACCTCATCTGGGTTCACACCCTTACAAGGCTCCTTGCCCCCAAAAAACTCCTTTACCTTTTGAACCACCTTGGGCACTCTGGTCATCCCACCAACGAGCACTACCTCGTCAACCTTGCTGCTATCCTTGATACCCGCATCTTCCAGCGCCTTCTTGCACGGCTCAATAGTCCGTTCGATGAGATCGTCCACCAAACTTTCAAACTTCGCCCTAGTCAGCTTCAGACTCAGGTGTTTTGCCCCGGTGCTGTCACTTGAGATGAACGGCAAAGTCACATCTGTCTCCAACCTGCTGGACAGTTCTATCTTGGCCTTCTCCGCAGCCTCTTTTATTCTCTGAACCGCCATGGGATCGTTATGCAAGTCAATACCGGTCTCCTCCTTGAAATGACTCATCATGTGCTCCATGACAGCATTATCGAAGTCTACACCACCCAATTTGGTATCGCCGTTGGTAGCCTTAACCTCAAAAACACCCTCAGCAATCTCAAGAACCGAGACGTCAAAGGTTCCACCCCCGAGGTCGTACACCACTATTGTCCTCTGTTTTTCGCTCTTGTCCAAACCATAGGCCAGAGCAGCAGCAGTAGGCTCGTTGATAATTCTTACAACGTCAAGACCAGCAATGGTCCCGGCGTCCTTGGTAGCCTGACGTTGAGCGTCGTTAAAGTACGCAGGAACAGTGATGACAGCCTTTTTGACCGGCGCCCCGAAGTACCTCTCAGCGGTTTCCTTAATCTTCTCTAGAATAAACGCACCAATCTGCACCGGAGAGTACCCCTCGCCCCTGGCTCTTATACACGCATCTCCATTCTTCGCGGGGAATATCTCATAAGAGGACTGCACATCCCGCATGTCGTCATACCTGCGACCTATTATTCTTTTGCTCGCATATATCGTGTTCTGAGCGTTAATGTTCGCCTGACGCTTAGCGAGCTCTCCAACTAACCTTTCATTCTCAGTAAAAGCAACTATTGACGGAGTGGTTCTAGAGCCCTCGCTGTTCTCTATGACCTTCGCGGTACCCGCCTCCATAACAGCAACACAAGAATTTGTAGTACCAAGATCAATACCCACTATACGCTCAGCCGCCATGACCACCCCCACACGAAATTAAGAACCCAAACTGGATACGGTAGATATAACTACCCATGCCTCAAATTACAACCCCTACCACTACACAAGCTAAAAAATAATGATGCCGCACGGCGGGTACCGCGCCCCCACAGCACATCCCAACGAAACGGTCACAACGAGCCTAACACGCCACTCAAAGCCGCAATTCATTTTTTCGGGACTCGGGCTTGAAAGTTAGACGCGACCGCACGCCAAAAACCAACATCCGAAACACCAGGTCACTCAGGAAGCATCTGCAAACATGCGCGATAGCCACCTATTCACCCACGTCTCGTCAGACCTCTCGTAAGCAGGCGCGGGTAGAGGCTGAACATTTGCCTCGTCATCGCTAGTGTCGGCGCTCGCCTCCTTGCTTTCCACAACTTCGGACACACTCGCAGGTAGCCACATCATCAACTCCTCGCTCAGAACTGCACTGTAACCCTTCTCAGCGCGAATATTAAACTCCGAGGCGCCAAGGCTCTCATCTACGTTGAACTTGATGAGTACTTTGAATTCGCTCTCTATTCCATATATATGGCGACGCTTGTTGTTGAAGAGGTACGCCATGACCTGATTATCGGAGGAGATGGAAATAATCTTTTCGCGATTCTTGTGTGCAAAATACCTAGCATCCCTGAGTATGTCAGCCGACACTGACTCCAAAGACCTCACTCGGCCAACCCCCTTACAGTGGGAACATTGCACCGTGTTGATGTCCAGAATGCTTTGCTTTACCCTCTGCCTCGAGATCTCCATTAAACCAAAGGCACTTATGTACCCAAATTGAACCTTTGCCTTATCGTTTTTAAATGCCTCGCGAACCTCAGACTCAACCGCCCTGCAATACCTGTACTTAAGCATATCTATGAAGTCTATTACGATAAGACCGGACAGCCCCCTAAGGTTCACCTGCCTTGCTATCTCCTTCACGGCTTCCATATTGGTCTTATACGCAGTCTCCTCTATGCTGTCCTCACCAGTCATCTTCCCGGAATTCACATCTATCGAGACCAGCGCCTCGGTCGGAGTAATAACCAGGTACCCTCCAGATGGTAGGTAGATCTTATCGCTGTACAGCTCAAGAACCTGGCAGTCAACCCTATAGTGGGTAAAGATGGGGATGCTACCCTTGTACATCCTAACCCGCAGCTTGTTCCTGAACATGGACTTCGCATATTCCTTGACCAAACTGAAAGCCCGATTACCGGCAATTACAACATCGTGGATATTCTCGTCACAAAAGTCTCTAAGTGCTCTCTTGATGATGTTTGCTTCGACATACAGCAGCGCCGGGGGGTCAACTTTCTCACAGTTGTCGCATATCTCTCTCCACGTAGCTTGCAAATACGACAGATCCTGCTCTATCTCCTTATGGCTCCTGCTGCTCCCTGCAGTTCTGATGATCACCCCAGATTCCTTGGGCAGCCTGATGGAGTTCAACACCTCCTTCAGGTTTTTTCTGTCATCGTAGTCCTCTATGCGACGAGATATCCCACTGTTCTTGTTACCAGCGCTTGGCATGAAGATACAGTACCTGCCCGCCAGCACGATATAAGTGGAAAAGGTCGCGCACTTGTTTCCCCGCTCCTCCTTGATGATCTGGGCCATGAGCCTCTGATCTACCTTGATCACGTCCTGAACTTTGTACATCTTATGGAGAGATGATCTAGACCTACCCTTAGCGAAATCCTTCCTGCCTACGCGATCATCACTCGATAGCTTATCGGCGTCCGCGGGTTCGTCGTCAGCGGGCACTCCTACTACCCCCGCTTCGTCATCCTCAGCTAGGTCACTTGGCCCCCGGACCGACTCCTGGGCATCGCCGTACACACTCTGCAAGAGTGCTTCCTTCTCCTCCGGAGGCAACTGATAATGCTCAACAGATATCTCGGAGAACGGCAGGAACCCGTGTTTGCCCACCCCGTACTCTATGAACACAGCCTGCAGGGAGGGCTCTATGCGCTTCACAACTGCGTAGTACACGTTGCCACGCAGCTGTTTTCTATCCTTCAGTTCCTGGTCAAACTCGACTACCTTGCCTCCATCGAGTACCGCAACTCTTACTTCATCAACATATACGGCATCGACCAATATCCTTTTTCCACTACTATCATTAGACACAAACCCTCACAAATCCTCTTCACAGAACCACCATCTACACGACCGCACCAGGAGCACACTTCATGGCACCACAGGCATGACAAACGACCTCACACCGCGGCGGACTCTTCCATCCTTATGACCATAGCAAGACCCACTGCCACGGTAGCGACACCGACCACTATAGCAGTCAACATCAAGACACTGGGCAGGGGATTACTATACAGCACCGCATCTCCCCCGTGTCCGGACAGTATTGGCACTCCACCACCCCGAACATACCCCAAAGAAACATAAAACAGCAGAACAGAAGCTTGGAAAACACCCAAACCCATCAACTTCTTCACCCGCCTGCTAGCTACAGCTACCACAAATAGGCCGATAGCCATCAAGAAAGCAAAGACCACATAATTCACATGTAACAAAAAGAAGAGCACCAGCCCCCTACATACACTCAACAACTGCCACTCGAACAATGACTACACGCGAGAGCGCACAAAGCAACCCACGAGACCGTGCCGCTAGTGTATATCTATTTTTCCCGCGATGCAAAGTCAAAATAAATGCTTGCCATCGAGCCGCAAACCACCAGCCCAACGCCTAGTTCTACGAGAAAAATGCCCAGTTTCTGCTCGGACACAGCATCAAGTACCGCAAAAAAGTACGCCAGAAAGTTTTTACCCACAAACACAGAAACAAGCCCTGTAGCCATGTACAACAACAACCCCACGGCTCCCATAGCACGCAGGAAGGTGACAGGCACAACCCTGGTAACCACTGCATCGCCAAACATCATCGCGTATAAGACCAACCCAGACGCTATGATAACACCTCCTTGGAAACCGCCACCAGGGCTGTAATCCCCGTGCACCTGCACATATAACCCATACAGTATAACCACGGGCAGCATGAGGGTAATGACATAGCGTACAGCCGAATCTTTACTCAACATACATCTTTACTCACTGGTTTTACTCCTACCAAGCAGCAATGACACACCTATGGCAGCCATGAAAACAACCAATGTCTCGCACATAGTATCATAGCCACGAAAACTCGCCAAAACCGCGGTGACCACGTTCGGAATCCCCATATAGGGATACGTATTCCCCAAGTAATAGCGGGCAACCTGCCCATTCGGCAACGACCTCTTGTCCCCAAACTCCGGTAGATCCAGGACCGCAAATGCCAAGGCCAAAAACATCAGCACAGAAATTAACGCGGTAAAAATAAACCTAGTGCGGCTACGCCACCACACATACCCCACGTCGCCGAATGCGTTGTACTTGAGGCGAGAAAGCGTTATCAATAGTAGCACAGTGCCAAATCCTCCTCCCACCGAAGCTTCAGTAATCGCAACATCAGGTGCATCCATAACCAAATAGGAAGCTGCCATGGTGAGACCGAAGGCACACAGCACGACAGTATTGACCAACAAATTCTCGCATACAGCCACGGAAACCGCCGATATCACCAAAAAACACAGCAGCGCGCAATTAGTCGCCAAACTAACATCTATTGTCCCAGCACCAAAAGACATCTATTCTTCCCTCTCACCATCAGGATCCGTGCTACACACGGCATGCACAAGTAGATTACAAGCAGTTGTGGAAGTTACCCACAAAAAAAACACCAGCGTAAAAATCTTGACAGTGAACACGGACAGCCCGCAATGCGCTGCCAGCCCACACATCACCAACGCAACACCCACAGAATCAGTTATACCCGCAGCATGAACCCTGGTACAGAAACTGGGAAATCTTATAACCCCGACAACCGAAACTGCTATAAAAAAGATTCCCACTCCCAAAGCTATCGTTCCCAGTAGCGAAACCATCTATTCCCTGTCCCCCCAACCATTCGTAAAAAATTTCACGAAGCCCATCGCCGATGCAAGCCCCACACAAGCATACACCAGCACCACATCAATAAAGAACGACTGCGTACCTCTGAGAACCCCCAGAGTCATGATCAGCGCCACCCCACAAGCGTTAAACACGTTTGCAGCAAGCACTCTATCACCCACGGTACCCGCCGTAACGACCCTAAACAGCATAGTAAGCATACACAAGAGCAACGCAAAAATCGAGAAAATCAGCAAGCTAACCTCCACACACACCTTACTTCACGGCACCCAACCTTTCCATCACCCTATTGACCACATTGTCCTTGGTAATCCCAAAATACTCATACAAGTGCTCGCACTTCCCAGATGCACCAAACCTATCTAAACCTACAAACACCCCATCATACCCCAGATACTTGTGCCACCCCAGAGAGCAGGCAGCCTCCACAGCTACCTTCAGGCTATTATTACCCAGTAAATTTTCAATGTATTTCTCATCTTGAGCATCAAATATGCGCCAACATGGCATTGAGACAACTCTCACACCAATTCCCATATCCTGCAAAACCTCTCTTGCGCCCAAAGCAACGCCAACTTCGGAACCGGTAGCAAAAATCGTGACCTTCAGCTCACCACTGCACTCCCGCACGATATACGCACCTCTCTCCGACAAATTGTCTGCAGAATAACCCTCGCGACAAAAGTGCACATTCTGCCTGGATAACACAAACAAAGATGGGGACTTTGTCTGCTGCAGAGCGACTTTCCAGCACTCTAACACCTCAACCGCGTCTGCAGGCCTGAAGACATACAAATTCGGCATGGCGCGCAAGGATGCCAGGTGCTCTACGGGCTGATGCGTCGGGCCATCTTCACCCACACCTATGGAGTCGTGCGTCATTATATACACTACCTGCACTCCCATGAGTGCAGATAGCCTGATCGCAGGCCTGCAATAGTCAGAAAATACCAAGAAAGTGCCGCCATACGGTATGATGCCGCCATAAAGCGCCATTCCGTTCATACAAGCCGCCATCGCATGTTCTCTTATGCCGTAATGTATGTAAGATGCGTCAAAATTCCCCGCACTCACCGCATTCATAGAGGACACCCTGGTGTTGTTGGAAGAAGTCAAATCCGCAGATCCGCCTACCAGTTTGTCCACCCTCTCCATCAGAAACTCTAGCACCCTACCGCTGGATTTTCTCGTGGCCTCCTCGGGACGCGCTTCACACAAAGAATTTTTAAGCGTATCCAACTCCGAAATTACGCCATTAGGCACCCCATCTAGGAACCTCCTGTCGAGCGCTTCGAGCCTGTCAGAACCGACACACCTTTCCATCCATAGATCGCACTCTCGTTCCGCTCTCTCTCTCACTTCTTTCCACAGCGCCTTAGCCTCTTCTGGAACTGTAAATTTTTCTCCCTTCCAGCCAAGCGCATCCCGGACCCCCTGAGCATCCTCCGGGGAAAATGGCCAACTGTGGGCAGATGCAGTATTCTCCTTGCGGGACATAAATTTTCCTATGACCGTCCTACAGCAGATTATCGACGGTTTACCACTCGGCTTCTTTCTCGCAGCCCCAATTGCCCGCTCAATCTCACCAAAGTTGTGACCATCAACCTTCCAAACATCCCAGCCGTAGCCGGTGAACCGGGCGCACACGTCGTCTGAAGTAGCAAGACCGGTGCTTCCGTCTATTGAGATCCCGTTGTCATCAAACAAAACTATCAAGCGCTCTAAACCTAGGTGGCCGGCCAAGGAGGCGGCTTCGTGACTGATCCCCTCCATCAAACACCCATCTCCTGCCACGACGTACGTGTAATGGTCAATGAGATCAGCGCCAAACTTCGCAGAGAGCATACGCTCTGCAATTGCAAGCCCAACTCCATATCCCAGGCCTTGCCCCAAAGGACCTGTAGTAGCCTCTACGCCAACCGTGCAACCATATTCCGGATGGCCTGGTGTAATAGAGTTCAGC
This sequence comes from Anaplasma sp., assembly GCA_052043535.1. GTDB lineage: Bacteria > Pseudomonadota > Alphaproteobacteria > Rickettsiales > Anaplasmataceae > Anaplasma. The sequence continues at coordinate 19,801 of JBQEQW010000007.1, read as the reverse complement.
TGCCTAAATTTCTTGATATCTTCGATTCCTATGTACCCGACAAGGTACATCACTGAGTACATGAGCATCGACCCATGTCCATTGGAGAAAACCAGCCTGTCCCTGCCGTACCAGGACGGGTTTTTGACACTGAACCGCAGAAATTTCGAGAACAGCACGGTTATAACATCAGCCATGCCCAACGGCATCCCTGGATGCCCAGAAGCAGCGCTTTGCACCGCGTCCACAGACAAGAGCCTCACAGCACTAGCCATCACATAGTGCGGACTGCGTTCCATAAGACAAACCACCTCACGCAATTACTAAAAGCAGTCACATGCTAAGATACCTGCAGACGAGGTAGTTTTTGTACGAGTCCACGTCAACCCTCTTCCCGGTAATTTTCTTCAGCAATGTGGTGCTGCTGTACCTTCCCCCGTAAGAATACACATGCTTGCTGAGCCAGGTAACCACCCCAGAAAGATTTCCTTTTTCCACTTGACCAAGCACATCAGCCTTACTGCTGCCCATAGCGGAGAAAATTTGAGCCGCCGCAATCGACGCTATCACCTTGCACGGTACATACCCGAAAGCCCCATCGATCCAGTAGCCATCCTGCATACATCCTTCCCTTTCGGAAGAAGGTGCTGCGTCAAAATAGTATCGCATGCCCTGCGCCCAAGCGTCCGGTAGATCCTGAACTCTCAGATCGTCGTTGATCATCTCCTTTTCTAATGCATAACGGAGCATGGCGTGGGCCAGAGACGTGACCTCGTCTGACTTCTCCAACAGCATATTCGGCTTCACCTCGCCCAAATGCAGGAGGATATTGTCAACATCTGCAACCTTGCCCCTAATGGCAAAAATCCTTTTGATCACAGGCAACAGGAAAGTGAGGAAGCCGCGATCCCGCAGCAAATGGCAGGACATCAATAATCCCTGCGCTTCATACATCACACTGCCCGGATACCCCCCCACAGGTTGACATCTCCATTTCTGCGGCAGATTGGAGGAGTATAAAAATTTTCCAAGCCCCTCCATAAAGCCTTTCAAGCTGGATCTATAGTCTGATTCGTCAATCACATACGGTGCATCTTCAAAAGCCCCGCCATCGATGCCTACACCCTGACGCAGGCATGGGACCACAACAGCCCCTCCTCCCATAGCAGCAGCGGTGTACTCATGCAAGGCCCTCTGCTTGTCGTCGCTAATGACCTTCGCTGCATGCACTTCGTGACTGCCTTGCTTCTCCATAACCTCGCCAACGAATTGTCGGAAAAACGCCCCCATATCGGTGAACACTTCATCCATTTTCTTCGTGGTGAGGTCCCCGTCACATATGCTCAACATCACGTCATATTTGTTCGAAGCGCCTAGGTCTGCAGCCTTGGCCGCGGCCGCCTCAGAAGACAACTTTACTACCTCGGCGAAGCATTCCAATACATTCTGGATTGGCTCTTCCCCTCGACACAACGACGCCCACCTGGACTTACACTCGACACGCACCTTGACCAGGTTATGCATAAGGTCTACGGGTACTCCTCTCAGACACTTGTACATCCTGTTCATACAATGGAGGTTCGCTACCTCCCAGTCACTCAGCTGACCTCTATTTGAAAGCGCGGCGCCAATAGCCTCGGACACCATGTCGCTATCCAAGATCTCCTGCCTTATCTCCTGCAGAGTACATACCCTACATACTCGACTTTCCACGTCCAGGCTACTTAGGTAGAGCATCCTCACAACATCACTCAGGTGGCATATTTTGGCAAACACCCGCTCCAGGAATTTATAGTGTTTCATATACGCAAAGACCGAGATCTCTCTTCAAACAGCAATCCTGCACATATGGCACAAAACTCAGGCGAATCAATCACCATAAATAACTGAACAATCTCTCGACTAATGTCAGAAACTACCAACCATGAGCAGGTACGCGCCAAATTTACCACACATCGAGGCGAAAGCCATATAAATCAACCAAGTTAAATGAATTATTTTTACTTGACTTGGTATTGTTTTTAGCAATGATTCTGACAAAGCGGGGGTTTTTTGCAGTGGTCGCTGCGACCAAATTTGGTTACAGAGGGGGTTTTGCTATGTTAAGGCGTTTGTTGACTGTGTGTTTCTGCCTGACACTGCTGGCCACTGGTGGCTGTATACTTTTCGGCTCCGGCAGGGAAAAAGTCGGAGTAGGTGTCAGCGGCGTGTTTGCGAACGCTAAGAGAGTCGAAAAGATCTATTTTGACTTCAATAAATACGAAATTAGGGGCGAGGGGAGAAAGGCACTGTTGAACCTCGTGGGGCTAATGAAAGAGGACGCGGGAATCACTTTAACAATAATAGGCCACACTGACTCTCGGGGTACTGAGGAATACAATTTGGCGTTGGGCGAAATGCGGGCAAATGCCGTTCGAGAGTTCATCATAGGACGCGACGAGTCCCTCGCCCCAAGAGTGTACACCCAGTCCAGGGGCAAGGCTGAGCCTGAGGTTTTAGTGTACTCGAGTGACTTTAAGGAGGCTGAGAGAGCTCACGCCCAAAATCGCAGGGTCGTGGTTGTAATTGAGCGCTCGCAAGCGCCCTCAGAGAGTAAGAGGGCTAGGTGGGAAGCGGGTAGAGGAGCCGGGGCAATTACCAGGGAGGAAAGTGCTGATGAGGGTGGCGTTGCTGGTGCTGATGCCATAGGCGCAGCACGCAGTCAGTTGCCGGTTGTATTGGACCCTGAGGAGCTTGACGAGATGCTGGCAGTGGAGGAAGAGGACTGACCACGCGGGGCGAGTTTTGGCCGGCCAGGGGTGTAGTCGTGTGTGTCGTTGGTCCCGCTGCAGCAGTTGTTTCTTGTGGTCTCGTGGGTAAGTCCCGAGGGGTTTGTTCGGACGGCGGTGGATTTTTTCTGTTCTGGCGGGTTTTCGTAGCGATTTTATGCGGTTTTTCCTCATGTTTTGCTGAACAATCTTGGAATCTCCGCTCGGATCTCGGTGGTGAGCATGGTAGTCGAGAGAGCGGTAAGTTCCGGAAGAATTGGTCTTATAGCGGAAGGTTTTGCATTTCTTCTAGCGGTTGGCGCAGGCCGGAAATTTTAGTTGGTGCTGTGCACTTCATGCAATCTCATGTAGGATCGTTGTGCACCCAGTGTTGACACTAGTCCTTTATTTTGCTAGTGTGTCCAGGGGTTTTTCTTGGGCGTTAGATGGCAAACATAGTAGTGGTAGGACTCCAGTGGGGAGATGAGGGCAAGGGCAAAATTGTGGACTGGCTCTCCGTGGGCGCTGACGCCACCGTCAGGTTTCAGGGAGGAAACAACGCTGGGCACACCATAGTCGCAGACGGCAAGGTGTACAAGCTGAGTCTATTACCATCGTCAGTGCTGAGAGGAAGTGCTATGTCGATTATAGGGAATGGTGTTGCGTTGGATCCATACGCGCTGATCCAGGAGGTAGAGAACCTCAGAAGCGCCGGTGTGGTCCTCGATCCCAGCAACCTGTCCCTGTCGGAGTCCTGTCCACTCGTACTAAGCGTACATCGTGAGGCAGACTCTATAATGGAGGAAATGCGCGGAGTAGAGGCCATAGGGACGACGTGTCGTGGGATTGGTCCGTGCTATGAGGACAAGGTCGGGCGCCGCGCTGTGAGGCTGTGCGACCTGGCTGATGAGGAGTCCCTGTATGATAGGGTAGTCAATTTGCTATCATATCATAATTTATTTAGGAAAGCCACGAATCGCAATAGGATCTCTCCAGACCAAGTTATGGACGAGTTGTTACAGATAGCCCCGAAGGTGCTGCCCTTTGCGAGGCCTGTGCAGGGTGTCATTAGAGATTTGGTAAAGCAGGGCAAGACTGTCCTCTTTGAGGGTGCCCAGGGCGCGCTGCTGGACGTTGACCATGGGACATATCCGTACGTCACATCCAGTAATACAATGGCCAGCTATGTGCAAGTCGGGTGTGGCGTGGGAATCCTTGGGAACATACGGGTCTTAGGGCTAGCGAAAGCTTACGCCACCCGGGTAGGGAATGGCCCATTCACAACCGAGCAGACTGGTACAGTGGGTGACACGATGTTTGAGCAGGGAAAGGAAGTGGGGACCGTCAGCAACCGAAGGAGGCGATGTGGGTGGTTCGACGCGGTATCAGTAAGGCAGGCTGCGCTGTCGTCAGGTGCTTCTGAGATGGTATTAACCAAGCTGGACGTTTTAGACACGATTGACGAAATAAAGGTGTGCGTGGGGTACAGGTGCAGTGGAGACTCGTATGACTATTTGCCGGCAGCGCTGCACATACAAAGCAAGTTAGAGCCTATATATGAGGTTTTACCTGGGTGGTGCACTAGCACTCTGGGGGCGGTATCTCGCAGCGATCTGCCGGACAATGCTGTCTCTTACATCAATAGGCTTGAGGAGCTTGTGGGAGTGCCTGTGAGTTTGGTGTCCACGGGGCCTGACAGGAACCACATCGTGCCGATGCGCGCCAATGGGTAGCGACGGGTAGCGAAGTTTGCCAGCCTGGCGCGGGTGTTTGCGCCTGAGAAAATTAGGGATCAGAGTTGCATATGGCTCTGAAGCGCTTGTCACGGCTGATTTCCTCTCATGGGCACTCAGCTCTTCAGCACCTGGGGTCTGCCAGCTGTCAAAACGCCAGAGCTGCGTGCACTAGTGAATTATCCTCCCCTACCGCAATATTCTCTCTAATTAAAAGAAAGCCCTAAAGTTTAGTGGTAGCATAGAATTGCAAGTGCGCACTTACTGCGGAGTCAACGCCCTATAAGTGTCAAGCACTTGCTGCAGGATCAATACCGCTGCTATCTTGTCGTCTATCTTTTGAGATTCCTTTCTGCGCAACCCTGCACTCTCCGTAATTCTACTGGCCATAGCCGTGGTATACCGCTCATCCTGCAAATATGCATAAACCCCCAATTTTTTTATCAGCTTTTGCGCAAAAGCTCGTACCAATTCACAGGGCCTCCCCTCCATTCCGTTAAGTTCCAGAGGTAAACCCAGGACTACCGCGCATATCCCTTCACGCTTCATTATGGCGCTCAACTCCCCAAGGTCCTGCCTTAAGTTTCTTCTGAGGTACACACCAAACGGCATGGCAATCAGGCAGGAGCTGTCGCTCACTGCGAGTCCCATCTTTTTCTCACCGAAGTCTAGCCCCAAAATCCTCCTGTTTGGCCCCAGTGCCTTAAAAAAACTTTCTACTCTCTCGCACAACATCTCACAAACACAGTAGGTTCCCTCTCTTCCGCCGCCTAAGCTCGCGTCCCGGCACATTACTGACACGCCAGGCATTCATCGTAGTCAAAGTTGGTAATCTGCCTTTGGGGAGAAACTGCCTGATCACCGTGCATGTGGGACACCTTGTCCGCCTTTTGCACCGACTTGGACCTGAGGTAGTATAAGCTCTTCACACCCTTCTTCCAAGCAAGGCAGTGTATCTTGTGCAGGTACCTCTTGTGCACGCCAGCGGGGAGAAATATGTTGACAGACTGCGCCTGGCAAATGTACTGAGCCCTGTCGCTGCTATGCTCCACAATCCAGCGTTGGTCCATCTCGTACGCAGTCCTGAAGACCAGCTTTTCCCGCTCAGTCAGAAAATCCAAATGCTGCACAGAGCCCTCATTAGTGGAGATGGAAGACCAAATCTGCTCGTTGTCCAAACCCTTGGACTCCAGAAGCTTCTGCAAAAATTTGTTACGCACCACGAAGGAACCAGTCAGAGTTTTGTGCGTGAACACATTTGCAGCATAAGGCTCTATCCCCGGTGAAGTATTGCCTGAAATGATAGATATGGAAGCCGTAGGAGCAACGGCCAGTTTGTGCACAAACCTCTCCACCCTATGAGCGTCTATCGCATCGGGGCAGGACCCCTTCTCAAGCGCCAACTTCAGCGAAACTTCGTCAGCTTGACTCCTCAAATGCGCAAAAATCTTCTTGTTCCACACCGAAGCGGAAAAAGACTCGAAAGGTATCATCTTACTCTGCAGAAATGAGTGAAAGCCCATCACACCCATACCAATGCTACGCTCCCGCACAGCCGCGTACTTGGCTCTACTAATCTCCGTAGGCGCTTTGTCAATAAAGTCAGTCAGCACATTGTCTAAAAACCGCATTATGTCCTCCACGAAGAGAGGATCCGACCCCCACATGTCATAGTACTCCAAATTCAGGGACGCCAAACAGCAAATCGCGGTCCTGGAAGTGTTCAGATGGTCTTTCCCCGTCGCCAGAGTAATTTCCGTACACAGGTTGGACATCTTCACCTTCAACCCCAACTCCTTGTATATGTCGGGCCTATGCCTGTTGACCGTATCCACAAACACCATATATGGCTCACCGGTCTCAACCCTGGTGGTAAGAATCTTAATCCATAAATCACGGGCTCTCACCGTAGACATGACACACCTGTCCTTAGGACTCACCAAATCCCAGGGCTTATCCTGCTCCACAGCCCTCATGAACTCATCAGTCAGCAAAACACCGTGGTGGATATTGAGCGCCTTCCGGTTCGGATCACCCCCTGTGGGCTTCCTAATATCCAAAAACTCCTCTATCTCGGGGTGCCCCACAGGCAGGTAAACAGCGGAACTACCTCTACGCAAAGACCCCTGACTTATAGCCAAAGTAAGCGCATTCTGCACCACTATGAACGGGATTATCCCAGAGGTTTTACCACTGCCCCTCACCCGCTCCCCTATGGAACGCAGATTACCCCAATAGCTCCCTATGCCGCCGCCACGGGACGCAAGCCACACATTCTCATTCCACAAATTCAGTATGCCAACCAGACTGTCTTCCGTCTCATTCAGAAAACATGAAATTGGCAAGCCCCTGCTCGTCCCCCCATTACTCAATATTGGAGTAGCAGGCATAAACCACAGCTTGCTCATGTAATCATACAACCGCTGGGCGTGCTCATCGTTATCGGCATAGTACTGCGCAACACGCACAAAAAGCTGCTGATAGTCTTCATTTTCCAGTAAATACCTATCAGACAGCACCGCCTTACCAAAGGCCGTTAGGTTGTCATCTCTAGTGCAATCGACAACAATCGGTGACACCTCGCCATACCCCCCTATTACCAACACTTAAACCCGGAAAGGCGCACAACAACGCACGCCATAGCCCACACAACACACAATCACCCGCGCGCTCACGCAGAGCCCACGTGTCCAAAACGGCACAACCCGTCCGCATTCGGCAACCTACTCGTTAGATAAAAAAAGCGCCTACGGGATCAACCCCACCCCCAGAAACTACACGCCACACAGGCGGGTGAGTGACTCCCACGGGAGTCGAACCCGCGTTACCACCGTGAAAGGGTGGGGTCCTAGACCACTAGACGAAGGAGTCACAGCAGACTCATATATAGTTCATCAGCACCATCACAGTCAAACACAAATTCTCGCGACTTCTCAACCCATCCACATAAGCTTAACACTTGCAAAACAAGCATACACCACACCTAACCAAGCACATCTACAAATAAAAACGTCCTCACCGAGACGTTTCCTCTGCACCTACTCGAGTGCACACCAGCACATTATAGGATACCATAAGTTGTATAAAACAAAAAACAAACTCTAGCTTCCCATAGCGCTGAGCATACTCGCAAAAATCCGGGAAATGCCGTAAACTCCTGCAGCGTAACCCGCAGGCTGGAGGAGCCAAGAATTGATGCACCACGACATACCTCGGTTAGTAAGAGATTTTGCCAGTCTGATCGACGAAGAGCTGTTGCAAGTCGTCAAGAGCCGCCACCTTTGGACATTGGATGACGCCCTGAGATACGTGGTATCGTCCCCAGGAAAGCGCCTGCGTCCCTTTTTGGCCAGCACATCGGCACAAATTTTTGGTGTTAGTACCGAGCGCACATTGCGGCTTGGCGCGGCAATTGAGTCCATGCACATGTACTCTCTAGTGCATGACGACCTGCCCTGTGTCGATGATGCGCCCATGAGACACGGACGTGAGAGTTGTCACAAAAAATTTGGAGAGGCCGTTGCAGTTCTGACCGGTGACGCTTTACTTACGTTCGCCTTTGAGCTATTGTCGACCATGGATTGGGACCACACCGTGAGGTGCGAGATCGTGAATCTGCTAGCTGAAGCGTGCGGTCGCCGCGGTATGGTAGCCGGGCAGGTGCTCGACTTGGAGGCAGGTTCGGAGATATCGCTGGAGCGGGTTAAAAAAATCCACGAGTTAAAAACTGGAAGACTGTTTTCGGCTGCATGCGTGGCTGGAGCGATTTTAGGAGGGGCCTCCCATCAGGAAAGAATGGCACTTGCGGAATATGGGGCTACCCTGGGATGCGCGTTTCAGGCAAGGGACGACCTGAGCGACATCGAGGAGGATCGGGATTGCGGCAATATAGCGCGCATCTTGGGGGCAGAGGGAACGTCGGAATACATAGATAGCTTACTACGTCGGTGTGCTGAACATCTGGAAAAGCTCCGCGGGGACGTTGCGGTGCTCAGCGGTTTTGTTTCGTATGTAGAGAATTTGAGAGTATGAAGAAAGCGATACGTTGGTTATTGTACATGGTCGGATCCCTCGTAGTTTTCGGGATTCTGCTTAGAACGGCGTTTACGGCTATCACTCCCATCAGCGTCGGTATCGAGGACGCCAGCACGGGTAAGCCGTACTCCATTACTACTTTGGATGATAGCAGCCCAGCTGCATACAAGCTGGGGGCACTTATATTTCGCCCCATGATAGAGGAAAGGTTGGACCGCTACATCAGGGAACAGGGATTGGAAGAGCACTTGCGCGATGTAACTTTCAGGATGCCTCCAAAGGAGAAGTTCCATTCAATTGATTTGGAGCAGGGTGAGGGGCCCGCGGCTTTGTGCGGGCAGAAAATTTCGGCAACGGTGTCATACTTCCCAACTGACGGGTACAGGGATACAGTCGACCCCTCAAAAATCATGGAAAGGATCAAGCTAGGCGTTAAGCCAGTGAATTTCAAATTGGGATCACACAAAGTCCAGGAGCTCAATCACGCCATTGTCGGTATGAGGAAAGGCGGAAGCAGAGTGATAAACGTTACAGCTGGAAAAAATACCGGGGGCCACTACGTACAGCTATTGTCCATAGATGACGAAGTGGCCGAGAGCCTTGCCATGGCAGACCTGATAATTTTCGACCAAAAAAAACCCAGCGGCAGTATGGGGCCCGTTGCTGTTACCCATTGCGGCGATAAGGTATCTATCACGTATTCCATAAGAGATATACGCGGGAAGGTGTTACAGAAAGAAAAGAGGGTGGACTTCGTGGTCGGTGACAGACAAGTACCGATCGTACTGGAAGTTAGCACACTGGGATTGAGGTCCGACAGCATCAGGTCAATCATAGTACCACAAGAGCTTTTGTCTGGCTTTGGCGAGGATGTAGAAGAGAACTGCGCAGTGGTGGTTGACGTGCAGGTAGCCCAAAGTGTTCTGCCATTGCCGCCACAGACGTGAAGGCAGCGGGGTCTTGATGCGCCACTAGTGGGAAACACCGCTGGCACGTTCAACGCAAAGCCCCGGATAGCGCGTATCGCCATGATTGAGTAACGTAATGGCTTCGCGCACTAGTGCCGGTGCGCTGAGATATCCGTATCTGTACAGGCCGTTTATCCGCATTATTCCGCTCTCAACGAATATACGCGGAAGGTTGTCAAAAAACGCGGGCCTGCACGCTGATATCATGTCAATTACCCTGGCTTCCGCGAAACCTTTGTGAAGTGAGTACGCTGCTGACAGTATCTCAAGCACCGATTTGACCGACACCTCGGAAAAGTCACAACTTTCTATTTCTGTTGCACCAATCATGAACTTGTGCCCGAGTCTGGGAACAACGTACAGACTGTACCTTGGATGCATCATGCGGATCGGGCGGCTGATTTCAACTTCCGGAGCGTGCAGCAATATGCCCTCTCCACGCACCCCTCTGAGGCCTGAAACTTCACTTTTAGCACCTACACCTCTGCAATCGAAAACCATATCGAAAACATACGCTCGGTCGGCTGTTACTATGTTCATCGGTGACATTTCGGCAACGCTTGTATTGCTGAACCACTGGATCCCCATGTTCTTTATGGCACTATCCAGGCCGGAAAAAAGCCGCACACTGTCTACACACCCTTCGCCTGGAATATACATGCCGTGGCAGACGGACAGCCCCCGTTCAAGCGCACATATATCGTCGGTAATATGAAGTCCGGCAAACAGATCAGGAAATCTGCGACTGATGACCGAACGCATTCTTTCAAGTTCATGCAAATCACCGGCATGGGAGACAATAACGCTCCCCAGCATTTGAACACATGTCTCTGCGTTTATAGAGCGCAAAATTTTTGGCCACAACTCCAAGGACCTGTGTCCCAATTTTACCACTAAGTCTCCAATAGTTTCCGCCTCGGAGTACGGAGACAGCATGCCCCCAGCGACAAATCCGCAACTTTTCCTGCCTGTTGTGTCATCCCGGTCAAAAATTGATACTTGCCACCCTTCGCGCAGCAACTCGAGAGCAAGCAGCCTCCCTATTAGTCCAGCCCCAGCGATTCCTGCAGATTTCACCATAGAATCATCGTATAATCTGGCTCTAGGTTAGCACATATCTGCTGCATAGCAAAAGGGCACTCGCACCCAAGAATCGCAACTGACGCACCACCCGGATAAGAAATCCGCGAACAAACACTCCAGCCTTGAGCCAACTTTTCATGGAACGATTGTAGAACTAGTAAGACTCGTGGCGCGCGGTGTAGTCTCTGAACTTACCCTTTTCGGGTTCAAAAAAGAGTCGCACATTACCTATCGGACCATTTCTTTGTTTGGATACAAAAACGTCAGCGACGTTGCTGATCGCATTCATCTTCATCTGCCACTCCGCATGCTTCGCAGTGCCTTCTGCAGGCTGTTTCCTCAACTCGTAGTATTCCTCCCTATACAAAAACATCACCACATCCGCATCCTGCTCAATGCTTCCGGAGTCACGCAGGTCAGATAGTTGAGGTTTTTTGTCGTCGCGCTGTTCGACAAGCCTGGACAACTGGGATAGCGCCACCAGCGGAACGCTGAGCTCCTTAGCTATGGCTTTTAGACCCTGAGTCACTTCAGAAACTTCCTGGACCCTGTTTTCACCACTTCTTTTCGTGGTACCCTTAATAAGTTGCAGATAATCCACAAAGACCACCCCTATGTTGTACATCTGATGCATTCTTCTTATCCTGGTCCTCAGTCCGCTTATGGACAGGACAGACGAGTCGTCCACAACCAGCGGTAAGTCACATATCCTCTCACTCGCCCGCAACACCTGGTTCAAATCCCCGCTGCCGATCTTACCGGACAGAGCCTTGTAAGAGCTGATTTCAGACTCTATGGATATAATCCTGGAAGCAATGTGCTCAGCGGACATTTCCAGGGAGAAAAACCCAACACTCCTCCCCTCCCCCTTGAGGGATTTGCACGCGCTGAGGGCCATGTTGAGGGCCAGAGCCGTTTTCCCCATAGAAGGACGCGCAGCGAGGACTATCAGATCGGAATTCTGAAGCCCGCTTAGCAATTGGTCCAGATCTTTGAGGCCCACAGACACCCCCTGCAACCCACCTTGCCTGCCTCTAGCGGCCTCAATCTTCTTTTTTACGTCCTCCACCAACACCGAAAACTTGTGGTAGCTTTTGTCAGACTTACCCTTATTACCCAGCAGAAACAAATTTTGCGCCGCATCTTCTATCTGCTGTTCTGACGGGTTATCAGAATCGTAATTATAGGCATTACTGACTACTTCATGCCCGAAGGTGATCAGGCAACGTCGCAGGTGGGCATCGAATACAACCTGAGCCACACTTCTTATGTCAAAAACTACGCTAGCCTTCGCTGCAATTTTTGCCAGATACTCCGCACCACCGCATTCAATAAGTGCCGCATCATTATCAAAAAACATTTTCAGGCTTATCTCGCTAGCGGCCAGACCACGCCTGTTGATCTTGACCACCTGATCAAAAATACGGCCGTGCAGGGGGTCGAAAAATACGTCCGCGCTTATCATGTCTTCCAAGGCGTCGCAGATTCTATTGTCCCGCAACATCGCGCCTATGAGCATCTGTTCGGCTTCAATATTGCTTGGCAAACTACCTATGCTGCTGAGCACATCGCCCCTTTTCAAATCCTGCATGAAAAACCCGCAAAACGACCCGGGGATTATACCATCAGAGTGCCACACTGAAAATACCACAGGCTACTTTACTTGGACCTCGCCATGTATTTGCCCTTGTACCTACTCGGCATCCGCACAAAAAGTTGCCAGAACCCGTTGGGAAGGTCCTCCGGACTCTTAGCGGCTGCACTGCTTCTTAACAGGTCAGCCAGACTTTGACTCCTTTCTGACATCACATACCGGGTCCATTTGCCGATCGGCTCTGCGATGCTGACTATTTGTGCAGAGCTTACATATTCCTCAGCAATCGCCTCTTTGGGCTTCTGTACCACGCGGGCGTCTTTCTTCAGCAGCGCTTCTTTTTTCTCTATTTCATATCTTTCTTTGTCAGTAAGGTCCTCTGAGGAAGCAAGTTCATCGTCACCCTCCCCGGCTTCAGACTCACTGGACCCACGGAATAGGCCCGCAATCCCTCTTATGACCCAACATATAGCATCAACAATAGCACACCAGAGCTTCTTGCAGGCCATCCAAGCCTTTCGGGCAAACTTTTTTAGAAAAAACCACGAGACTATGGCAGCAAGTATCCAGAGAAGGGACCCGAACAAGCCTTTAACCAGCTTTGCAGCTTTACCGCAAGCTTTACCGCAGGCGAACCATAACAGAGGATCCACAACACAACCCCTTAAAAGACCCATAACCACCAATACCCGCGTCCCTAATGCGGACCCTCGCGTATTTGCAGCGATTCTAGCACGCGTGCGGTGATATCACAAAGCCCCACCATATCACTTAACGGAAAAAGAAATAGACAAGTAACTATTTCTGCCCCTTTACGTGCCTTTGCTCTCGTTCTATGCTGTAGGCCCAAGCGTATGCAACATCAGTATGTCGAGCCGCACCTACATGAAACTAGCGATGGAAGAGGCAATCAGCTCATCAGTGGAGGTTCCAGTAGGAGCCGTGGTGGTTGCTGATAGTGTTGTAATATCAAAGCAACATAATCTCGTAGTTCACGACTCGGACCCCACAGCTCACGCAGAAATGCTAGCAATCAGAGAGGCGTGTAAGCATTTAGCCACGCACTTACTCAGCAACTGTGATATGTATGTCACGCTCGAGCCGTGTGCCATGTGTGCCTATGCAATATCCATATCGCGGATTCGAAGGTTGTACTTTGGCGCCTACAACGTGAAATGCGGAGGCGTGGAAAATGGTCCACGAGTGTTCCAATTCTGCAGCCACGTCCCTGAAACTTACGGGGGGTTTTTTGAACGCGAAAATACAGAAATCTTGCAGGACTTTTTCCAAAAATTGCGCTAGCAGGGCTTGCAGCGGAGTTGCGGCCACATTCTATGCGGAACCTTGTGATATAGATAACCCACCGCGAGGCCGGGCAAAACTACACACTCCCTGCCATTCGCGCCTAGACGCCTTGCTCTATAGCCTGATAAGACTCGCGCCCCATGTCATACCCGCACCCATCGCGGCTAACAGCACTAGGTCACCCTCTTTCATTTTGCCATGCTGTTTGGCCTCATACGCAGCAAGTGGTATGGACGCAGCAGAAGTGTTGGCGTGCCCGTCTATAGTCAGTATGACCTTATCCACGGAGAGCCCGAGTTTTTTGACGACGGAATCCACAATTCGCACATTGGCCTGATGTGGGATGAACCAGTCCACCGCATCGATGCTTAGGGAATTACTATCCAACAGCTCCGTAATCGAGGATATTAGCTTCACGATTGCATGCTCAAACAACACGGTACCCTGCATGCATATGCGCCCAGCCTTACCAGTGGCGCTGACCCCTCCATCCGTGTACAGTATGTCGTGTAGTGAACCATCCGAATAAAGCAAGGTAGATATGACCCCGCCATCCGGCCCATTGCTGTTGCTGGTGCCTTTGAGCACAAACGCGCCGGCCCCATCCCCGAATAATACGCAGGTAGACCGGTCGCTCCAATCTACTATCTTGGACATGGCTTCAGAACCTATGATCAGGGCGGTGTTCGCTTGCCCAGCTTTGATCATGCTATCTGCAATCGACACTGCGTACACAAACCCGGAACAGGCAGCGTTTATATCAAAAGCCACTGCTTTCGTGCAACCGAGGCCATTTTGCACCATGATGGCGCAACTTGGTATAGTCTTGTCCGGAGTGGACGTGGCAACGATTATAAGGTCCACCTCCTTCTCAGATATTCCGGCACCCCTCAAAGCGCTCTTAGCCGCCTCAATCGCCATCCCGGACACGGTCTCATATTCGACCACGCGCCTGGACCTTATGCCAGTTCTCTTGAAGATCCACTCGTCGGTTGTGTCAACCAATTTCGATAGGTCATCATTGGTGACAACCTTCGCCGGAAGAAAAGCGCCTACCCCACACAAAACGGATCTTTTCATTAAATTTCCCGCATCTCCGAGGCAATCCTGGAGATGATGTTTTGACTGACTGAACACACCGCATTTTTGATGGCATACCCAAATGCCCTACCATCGGCTGAACCATGACTCTTAACAACCACGCCGTTCAGCCCCAGTAATATCGCCCCGTTGTACGACCTGGTATCTGTGCCGGCAGTATGTTGCCTCAGACCAGGGCCAAAAATGTACATGGCAACCTTGCCAAGAAAGTAAGAGCGCACCGCCTTCTGCAGCATGAAACACGACAGGTCAGCAACGGCCTCACAGGTCTTGAGCAGTATGTTGCCGGAAAAGCCGTCCGTCACCACAACGTCCACCAGGCCCCTAAACGCATCACCTGCCTCCACATACCCGTGGAAATTCATCCCAGGCTCTGAATTCCTCATCAAGGCAAAAGCCTCTTTCACCGCATGAGTGCCTTTGGTTTCTTCTCCCCCAACATTCAGCAGCCCAATCTTCGGATGTTCTCGACCCATCACAGTCCTAGCCAAGGCCCTCCCCATTATCGCAAACTGCAACAAAGCACCTGGCCCGCACTCGACATTGGCTCCCAGATCCAAAATGACAAAGCTTCGTCCCCGAGATGGAAGCACCGCCGCAATCGCTGGGCGATCCACACCGTGCAGAGTCCCCAGAAGATACCTGGACATAGCCATAAGCGCACCCGTATTCCCGGGAGAAATCGCGGCAGAAACCACACCCTTTCTGACATCTTCCACCGCACACCACATGCTCGAACGCCTGCGATGCCTAAGAGCAAAAGACGGCCTATCATCCGACAGCACAGCATCAGGTACATCGATAAAGACGCTATTCTTCTCCACCCTCTTGTATCTGCCAAGAACGGGCACCACTGCTTCTCCCTTACCGTATATGCTCAAGTGCAACTTACGCTCACACGGGATCTCCCCGGAAAGCACCAAGTCCGCACCTCTAATGACCGATTCGGGGCCCGAGTCTCCCCCCATGGCGTCAAGCGCTATAGACACACTATCGCTACCAGTCATACACCACACATCACTGGATTTTTGCCTTAGCCACCTGCTTGCCGTTATAGTATCCACCAAGACATACATGGTGTGGAAGCTTGTACTCCCCAGTAGTAGGATCGACCACAACATTGGGAGCAGACAACCTCAAATGAGAGCGGTGCATATTGCGACGCGATTTCGACTTTTTTCTCTTGGGCACAGCCATAGCCCAACCCCCATTTACCAAACCCGGATTATCGCCTAGAAAGTTGATGTTAGCAACAGTACTTTTCAGAAACTTAAGGCAAAACCGATTTGCAGTCCTTAGTCTAACACCTGCAGAGAGCCACATGAGGGTATATGAGGCAAATTTACTGCACTGTAAGTTCTCCGTACAACTCAGGGTTCCACAACTAAATACCATTGGCATGGAAATTTATTAAAGCAGCCGTGCCTGGGTTCACTAGCATATTTCGCGGAGACCACATCTACTGCACCCCCTGCCGCAATCCATCTGGAAGCGCGCCCCAACCAAATCTTGGCAACTTAGTCACGCATCCGTAATCGGCCTATGTCCAAAAATAGTCAGTGGTGCGTAATGAAGGTGCAACAGAAAAATTCACCTAGTAGTATTAAAGCCACATATGGCAGGGTCGCGCTCGTCACACAAGAACCGCGAACTGAACCCTTGCGCAACTAAACTGGCAAGTATGCCCCATAAAACCTAAAGGTGATCAGCCAAATATCTCTTCATTTCCTCAGACTTAGGAGCTTTAAACACCTCTACGGTATTACCAGATTCCAGGATCTTCCCGTCACAAAAGAAGGCTACCTTGTCGGAAATTTTGTGCACCTGCTTTATAGAGTGCGTTACCAACACTATCGTGAAGTCCTTTTTCAACTCCTTGATCAAAACCTCTACTATGCCGGTGGACACTGGATCGAGCGCGGAGCATGGTTCGTCCATTAGCAACATAGTGGGTTTCACTGAGATCGCCCTGGCAATACACAGGCGCTGCTGTTGCCCTCCAGAAAGTTTGCATGCACTATCCTTCAATCTGCCACACAACTCCTCCCAGAGCCCCACACTGCGAAGACTTTCCTCCACGATGCTGTCAAGCTTCTTCTTGTTTCTAGCTAGTCCATGTAACTTCGGACCATAAGCAATATTGTCGTATATGGATTTGGGAAACGGGTTGGGTTTCTGGAACACCATACCAACCCTTGCTCGAAGTAGGACAACATTGGTGTCAGGCGAGTACACATCCACCCCATCGATGTTAATCCCCCCGTCTATCCTGCACTCGGGCATGAAATCATTCATCCGATTGAAGCACCGCAAGAGTGTAGATTTACCACACCCTGAAGGCCCTATGAGAGCTGACACCTCCCTCTTGCGTACTTCCAGGTTTACATCGAATAGAATCTGCTTCTTATCATACCACAGATTTAGGCCCTTCACGGTGGCATGGACATCAGACACTGAAATTACACTCTCAAAACGTCTAACATGGTATACACCCCTTCAGGCCTCCCGACCAACCATAGAGCAGCCTTGATTGCCCCCTTTACGAAAACCACCCTATCTATGGCTCTGTGGCGCAACTCCACAATTTCTCCATCACCAAGAAATGCAACGCAATGGTCGCCCACCACGCCCCCTCCTCTAGCAACAGAAAACCCTACAACACCGTCCCGCCTGCCACCAGAACCGAAAGTGTGTTGCTCTGGCATAAACTCCACATCCATCCCTTTAGCAGCAGCTTTGCCCAACATAAGAGAAGTACCAGAGGGAGAATCCTTCTTTCCCCTGTGGTGAAGCTCCTGAACCTCTACGTCATAGCCCTTCAATCCCACAGCAGCCTCTTCAACAAGCTTTAACAATAACGTCACACCTACACTCATGTTGCATGACCACAAAAAAGGAAATCCGCGCGTATATCTGCGGAAATCAGCCTCGTTCGCCCCAGTAGTACCGCTAACAAGGGGGGTACCCCTACCGGAAGCAACCTTCATGCACTCGAGCATACACTCGGGGCTACTAAAATCAACAACAACATCAGAGAAATCAAAAAGAAATTCCTTGGAATCGGTGATCTTTGCGCCATGTCCCCAACCAAAGGCCTTTCCCATATCTGCCCCGACGAGGTCGTGTCCCTTTCTCACAACACCACCGCTAAGCGTCGTGCCCGCAGTCTTCGCCACTTCCTGCGCAAGTAGGTTACCCATCCTGCCTGCACAACCCACAACACCAATCCTAATCACAGAGGTCCTCATATTGCCAGCGGTTTGTGTACCACTAAGATCACCTTCCAACAACGTTAATAAATGGTAGTCACCAGAGGTGCGCCCTTCAAACCCGCACAGGCACCACTACAGAAAAACCGGTACACAGGCCACCATCAGAAATATGGACAACCCCCCACCCAGGTAACCTGGGCCTTTGCCAACTGCTACGTTACTCTATTATCCAACCTCCAATACTCCCTGCAGTAATACAACAGCGGATTGGCATCGGTCAGCGTTCTGCAACCCAGAACCCTACCAACCACGATTTTGTGGTCTCCCCCATCATATAGGTGGTGCATTGCACAGTAAAAATAGGCTATTACACCATCTATCACAGGCACATCCTCCACGACTGTGAAGGCACAACCTCCCCACTGCCAGCTCCTCCTTTCAGAAAAATCCTTTGAGACCTTCTTTTGTCCGTCACCAAGTACATTAACAATAAACCTGGTACACGAACTAAACACACCAAACCTAGAGGAAGACCTTCCTATGGAAAACAGCACCAGAGGCGGATCTAGGGACACGGCACTGAACGAGCTTACCGTTATCCCATGCATGGTACCACCCTGATCCGTAGCGGTCACCACAGTGACACCAGTGGCAAACCTGCTCATACAGGACCTAAAGTGCTCCGGAGTGACGACACCTAGTTGCATCTAACGAACACAGAGTACACATGCGAGAACATCACACACCTACCTTACCAAAAAGGATACCGAAAAAATGCACAACCCCCGCATAGATGTTGATTTTGAACATATACATGCATTTACTGGGGCTGTCAAAGTCTGACTCCTTGTATTGATAGTAGAACATCCCGGCAATGCCCAATAAAAACAGGTAATATGCCATGCCGAGCGCTGATACTAGGCCGGCGCACACCCACATGGTAACTGTGAGCATATACAGCCTTCTTATGTACAGCCTAGTGTCTTCACCGAACGTTATTGCAGTGCTACCAAGGCCCAATACAGCGTCGTCTCTTCTGTCTTGGTGTGCGTATATCGTGTCATAAGCCGTGGTCCAAAATATGCATCCAACGTACAAGAGTACCGACCCTATGGTCAACGTGCCAGAGGCCATGGCAGAGCCTATCAGCACTCCGCAATTAAAAACAAAACCTAGCACGAATTGCGGACAGGAAACATATCTTTTTGCCAGGGGGTAAAGCACAATTCCCACGGCGCACACAACACTGATATAAAAGGTCAGCGCATTGGTCAGCGCCAAGATACCCAGGGCAACCAATACCAGCGGCACCAGGGCCTTCAATGCTTGAGGGACAGTCAACTTACCAGCGGCCAGCGGTCTATTCTTAGTCCTCTCGACCTGCGCATCAATTTTTCTATCAAATATGTCATTCACCGCACACCCCGCGGATCTAACAACAACTGCGGCGATAATGGTCAATACAAACAGCCAAAGGGCTTTCAACAAATTATCCGACGCAAGCACTATACTTGAGAAGGTCGGGAAGGCTACAAGCAAAGATATCTCCACACTATGTAGCCTGAACAACGCAAAGTAGGGAGCGTGCTCCTTCAGCATACCCTTCACTTTCTCAGTCAACATCGCCATACCACACCAACCCACGATGTTTGGTCATCTACTACATAACTCCGCAGTATTCAAGCACGGAGAGCCTGTCATGTTAGAGTTGGTACGCGGGTATTCGTTGTGCGGTAATGCCGGCTTCTGCATTTGATAGGACACAGATATAGTCACAAGATCAAGCCAGATATGGCCAAAATATCAGCGTAAAGTTTGTGCGTTGAACTTGATCCCAGGAGTAGTGTAACCCCTGAAGTCCTTTAACCCGCTGAGAAGGAAAAGGAGTCTTCAGAGGCCAATGTCCTGTCAATAGCGGTTCTTGAGGTATAGTTAGCATAATCAGGATAATGTTGGAAGAAGTTGACTAAATTAACTACAGCACAAGTTTAACCATATGTCCTAAACCATACACACATTTGACAATTGCGTGCTTGAGGCAAAC
>JBQEQW010000006.1:0-11861 GCA_052043535.1 Anaplasma sp. | reverse complement strand
TACATGAAATACGCGCTTGCGAGACATCTGGAGATGAGCAGCAGCCTTATTCAAGATCTGGGACCCAGTCTCTACCATGGATATATATGCGACGATGGGGTTTTTGCAGCACCAAATGCTTTTAGTGACAGGATTATTATTGATTGTGCGCCTCCTTCGGGTACCATTGGCTCCTGGGTTAAGTCTGTTTGGAGCTTTCTGGTATGGAATATCATGACTTTTCGGTGGGTGGACAGCAAATGCCTACCGAACAGCAGACGCCTGCTTGGAGTTCCGTGGAGGACATTCTTTTGCCTTTGAATGATGAGCAGAAAGAAGCGGTTTGCAGTGTTGATGGGCCGATTTTGATCTTGGCTGGTGCGGGTACTGGGAAAACCAAGACCATCACCTCCAGAATGGGATACCTGGTGCAACAGGGCTTTGCTCTTCCTCACCAGATCCTGGCGGTAACTTTTACCAATAAGGCTGCCAAGGAGATGCTACACCGTGTTAGCGCTTTTGTTGATACCAAGGGGATATGGTTAGGTACGTTTCATGCGATTGCGGCACGGATGCTGCGGAACAACGCGGAGCTTGTTGGGCTCAAGGGAGATTTTACGATAATTGGTACGGACGACCAGCTGCAACTTATAAAAACCATTGCGAATGACATTCGCCCTGGCCATCCAGTGGACAGCTGCAAGAAAGTTATGAACTCTATTCAGCGATGGAAGGAAAAAGGTTTGCTGCCTGCTGACGTGACAGAAGTTGAATTGCGGCAGCACTCTGACGGCTTTGGGCTCGAGGTATACCGCAGATATCAGGACGGGTTAAGGGCCCTGAACTGCACAGATTTTGGAGATCTTCTTTTGCACAGCGTCGCGATATTCAGCGCCCACAGCGAAGTTCTCTCACGCTATCAGGATCAGTTCAAGTACGTAATGGTCGATGAATATCAGGATATAAATACAATTCAGTATCTGTGGCTGAGGCTTCTGGTACAAAGACGCAAAAACCTTTGCTGTGTGGGTGATGATGACCAGTCTATCTATAGCTGGCGTGGGGCCGAGGTGGGGAATATACTGCGGTTTTCTGACGACTTTCCTCAAGCGAAGGTCATCAAGCTCGAGTGCAACTATAGGTCCACTGCCAACATATTGTCTGCCGCATCAGCTGTGATTAACAACAACAAGTCTAGATTGGGGAAAAAGCTCTGGACCACGAATCAGGAGGGGCAAAAGGTCGGATTGGTGAAGTTTTGGGATGGGAGGCTAGAGGCACAGCACATTAGCGAATATATACAGAGCTCACATGAATATAGATTCGACGAGACGGCGATACTGGTCAGGGCCGGTTTTCAGACCAGAGTTTTTGAGGAGTACTTTGTTAGGTGTGGTGTGCCCTACAGGATTATAGGTAGCACTAAGTTTTATGACAGGCAGGAGATCAAGGACCTCGTTGCGTACCTCAGGGTGGTGGCCAACAGCAAGGATGACCTGGCGCTGGAGCGAATTATAAACAAGCCCAAAAGGCAGCTGGGGTCCTCTACCATTGAGAAGATGCGAGCCCATGCCAAACTTAAGGATCTTTCGCTCTACGAGGCCGGTGAGGCCATGGTTACGTTCGATCTGTTGCCCGAAAGGACATCCAACGCTCTTCGAAAGTTGCTGGATAAATTTGAAGGTTGGCGCACGTCCCTGGAGACGGAGTCGCTGGTAAACACGATGATGCTTATAGCGGAGGAATCCGGTTACATGGATATGCTGAAAAGTGAAGGGGAGACCGGGCTATCCAGGATTGAGAACGTGGAAGAATTGTTCAATGCTTTGTTGGGATTTGAGAACGCGACCAGGTTTCTGGAGCACATAAGCCTGGTGACGGAGTCAGATCTCTCAGATACTGACAGTAACTACGTATCCCTGATGACCCTGCATGCGGCTAAGGGATTGGAGTTCCCGCTAGTTTTCCTGCCTGGATGGGAGGAGGGGGTCTTTCCGCACGAGAAGTCTATAAACGATGCAACCGGTAACGCGTTAGAGGAGGAAAGGCGCTTGGCTTATGTAGGAATTACCAGGGCCAGAGAGAGGTTGTTTATATCGTGTGCCGCAGTGCGGGAGATAAACAACTGGAGGCAACCGATGAAGATATCAAGGTTTATCAAAGAGCTGCCGCCAGAGCATGTTCAGGTGCTGAAGGTGCTGGGAGCGCAGCAGTTGCCGTGAATGCACTGAAATTCGTTGGGAAAGTTGCAAGGTCTCTGCCATTCCTGAGGTTATTGAGCTGCCGCATGATTTCGCGTGTAATGTGGATCTGGGGCCCGGCAGTCATATGCACCCAAAATTGCTAATAGTGCGGGAATCAAGTCAAGTAGAGAAATGCCTACACTGTCTCAGGGGTACGTTGTTGCGAAAAGTAGCCGGTTGGTGAACTGCCGGAGAAACGTGTGTTTAGAGTACGGAAACAGTACAACAACTGCCAGCTGCGTTGGTTGCGGCAAGTACTACTTTAAAATTGCAATGTCGGGCAACCTATGGTACGATGAAGGTGTTGTCGGGCCTTTGGTTTGACAGGGGATCGCTGACCCTCGGGTGGGTGCCTCCGGTGCGTTTTTATAGCCTACTTTCGTGTGACATGATGGAGTGTTGTGGTAAGCCTGGGAAGGCTTTCAAGATTGTAGTCAATGCGGACACTAAAAAGTCCGTCAAGGATTCAGTGTGTATAGAAAGCTTGGTTTTGGGGCACAAAGGGCCCCTGAGAGGCGCCGCGCTGTCAGAAAAGTGGGACGGCCATGAACTCACCGTTGAACTTGGAGGCAGGACCTGCCGGCTTCCTTTTCAGCATCAAGAGATCCGTGGTTTGATGTCAAGGATGCAAACGTCACAGGAGAACGCCGAATTGCGGGAGGCGTGCAAAAAGCTTGTAAAGACCAAGGACGGTGAGCCGATCGACGATCTCATAGCCGACAACCCGACCAAGATCACGATATCCTGCGGGAACCCCAGGAAGGACCCGTTCTCCGTGAAGGAGAGTCACGAGTTTGGCGTGAAGACTCCAAACCCAAAGGAAGGAGATTCTGAACTAGCTGCCGACCTGTCCTATGAAGTCAAGTTCAAGGGGGAGAACAAAGGTGTCTGGATCCGGAATGTAAATCTAGAATTGTATGCTGTTAATCACAAAAAACGGCATACTGTGCGAATCGTTGGGGGGTATGGTGTAGGTCGTGCGGGCATTAATCCGTTAGAAGTAGGTGATGTGCGAGGCGCGACTGAAAAGGCGCAGTTGTTGGCCACTTCACCGGGTCCTAGTAGTATTAGTGCAGAGCCGGCACAGCCAGAAGAAGAATCCCTGTTGCAGAGGGATGGAAGCATAACGGCCAGAGTTCTAAGAAAGCTGGCCTCTGAGCTGGCTAACGCCGAAACCGTCGGAGGCCTTTTTGCAAAGACAAAGGCAAGCGGTGTTCCCGGCAGGGTTTTGATTCAGGAATTTGCCGACTTGCTCCTGAGTCAGATTGACAAGGGTGCCGTAGCAACCATAGATGGTGGAATAAAATTCTCAATCAAGCAGGATCCGGATAGTCAAGCGTACCTAGTCAGGTTTGTTGGCAAGGTAAAGGCGGTTACCCATGGGGATGTTGGAATCTCGATCACATACGGCATTGACAAGGAAAAAGGGCCCGATGGTAGCGAGCAGTATGTAGTCATGAATGCAGAGCTGCACCTTGGGCGATGGAACCCCGAGCACAGGCTGCCATCAAGAGTTGCGCTGCCAGAAGTGAGATCTGGCAGCCTTGGTGGCTTATGGAGGGACGCGGATAGGCGCTGTGTCCAGCAGGTCCTGTGGATCAGTGATGGAACTCTTGAGCAAAAAGTCTGTAGCGAGCTCACCAAGAAGTTGGGCAACCCAAGCACAATTGAGGCTATCTTCGAAAAAGCACAGGGCGCTGGAGAACTCGGCGGAAGTTTGATACAGGAATTTTCCAGCGTGTTCCTAGAGCAGATCGACAAGAGTGCCGCTCCGAGCGTAAGTGGAAAGCTATGCAGTACGATTACACAGGATACCCAAAACGCCAATGCGTATTCTGTTGCCTTCGATGGCGTGGTGGGGGCTGGCGCTCGTCACGGGAAGATTAAAGTCTCGGTTGCGTACAACATTGCCAGGGAAGTGAAACTGAGCGGCAATGAATATGTGATCGAAAACGCAAAATTTCTTCTCGCCGATGGGGAATCCAAAGGGGAAGACCTGTGGACGAAAATTGTCCTTCCGGGAGTGAGGTCCAGAAAGCTTGACCGTGTGTGGAAGGCTGCAGATGATAGTTGTGGCAAAAAGACTCCCCCCGCGCCAGCGACTGTCAGCCTATGGGAGGGCGATGGAAGCCTCAAGAAGGGGTTTTTGGACAAATTTGTTGCTGGGCTGACCAGGGAACGGGTGCAGGACGTCTTTGAGGGATCACAGCACGAGCTGGATCCCGGTAAATTCTTGGTTCGGACATTTGCTGACATATTTTTTGGTCAGGTTGATCGGAAAACCCACACGACTATAAACGGGAAGATCGATAGTAACATTGGGCAACAAGATCCGGAAAATCGAAACGCGTATCCCGTAAAGTTTGGGGGCGTAGTAGAGGCAGGCACCTACGGGAAGATCGGGGTCTCGGTCGAGTACAGTGTCGCCAAAGAAACGCTGATGAACGGCACAGAGCAGTATGCAATCAAAGATGTAGTGTTGTACATCGCGAAAGCGGGCGCAGCAGGCGGGGAGGGTCTGTGGACAAGCATTGAGCTGCCGAATGTACGATCTGACAACATTGGTCACTTGTGGCGGGCTGCTTGCCGCGGCGATGACCATCCGCAGCTTGAGGTTGCTGTCGTGGAGCCAGAGGAGCGGTTACAGAAGGAGCCAGATCTGTGGGGGACAGACGGCACGCTTAGGAATGAAGTTCTTAATAAGCTAGCCCAGGCGCTGGGTGGCGACCAGGCCGTCAAGTCCATCTTTGAAAAGGCAAAAAACAAAAAGGATCTCGGGAGGTTTCTGATTCAGGCGTTCGTTCGTACGCTCTTGGATCAGGTTGATAAGGATGCCGGCACGACAATCAGCCGGAAGATAACGAGTAAATTTAAGTCGCATCTTGGCGTTAAAGACACTTATTTAGTTGACTTCGAGGGCGTGGTAGGGGCGGGTATCCATGGGAGTATCAAAGCCTCAGTTGCGTACAAAGTTTCTAAGGAAGCCGGGCCGGTGGGCAAGCAGCGATATGTGATCAGCGACGCAGAGCTATACCTTGCGAAAGGGGGCTCCAAGGAGGACCTGTGGGCAAAAGTCATGCTCCCAGAAGTGAGGTCCAATAGCATTGGCCACATATGGCGGGTTGCGGACGAGAATTGTGTCAAGCGGGAGGTGGTTGAGACAGAACCGGAGAAACAGTTGCCGGAGGAGGAGCCGAGCTTATGGGCTGCGGACCAGATTCTCAGGAAAGAAATTTGCAATGATCTGGCAAAGGTGCTCGCTGCCAACCAGGTTGTGGGGGCTATCCTGGAGAAAGCGAAGAACGAGAAAGATCTCGGCAAGTTTTTGGTCCATGAGTTCGCCAAAGTACTCCTGAAGCAGGTCGATGAACAGGTCAGTGTAAGCATAAGTGAGAAGGTTCGTAGCAGCGTTAAACTGCATCTGGAAAGTCAAGACACCTATTTCGTAGACTTTGAGGGTGTTGTTGGGGCAGGTCTCCACGGGAAGGTCAAAGTCTCCGTCGTGTACACCGTTTCCAAAGAGGAGAAGCCCGACGGTGGCGAGCAGTATATAGTCAAAAACGCGGCGTTGTACATCGCAAAGGGGGATGTTGTAGGAGGGGACCTGTGGGCACAAGTTGCGCTTCCGGATGTGAAGTCCAGCAGCCTTGATCATGTTTGGCAAGCTGCGAACAGGGACTGCATCAAGCATCCCACCAGCATTCCAGTGCCACCTGCGGTTGTGGCGCAGGTGGTTGAAGCTGAAGAAGCAGAAGAACAACCTACAGAGAAGCCAAATCTGTGGGGGACGGACGACACGCTTAAGAATGAAGTTCTTAATAAGCTAACTTGGGCGCTGAGTGGCGGTCAGGTAGTCAAAACTATCTTTGAAAAGGCAAGGAACGAAAAGGATCTCGGCAAGTCTCTGATCCAGGCGTTTGTTCGCACACTCTTGGATCAGGTTGATGAGGGTGTCAACGCAACCATCAGCCAGAGGATAACAAGCAAATTTGAACCGCAGCCCGGCATTAAAGATGCTTATATAGCGGACTTTGAGGGCATAGTAGGAGCGGGTGCTCACGGGAAGATCAAAGCATCGGTTGTATACATTGTCGTTAAGGAAACTGAGCCAGATGGCAGAGAGCGGTATGCAATCAAAAATGCTGAGCTGTACCTTGCTAACGGAGATTCTAAAGGAGAAGATCTGTGGGCAAAGGTTGAGCTTCCGGGAGTAGCATCCAACGACATTGACCACATATGGCAGGTTGCGGATAAGCACTGTAGAGAGCAACACGCTACTGATGAGCAAATTAGGCAGATGATCAGAGATACCGTCAAGGATTATGAAAAATCGCCCACGGAGGGTCCATGTGACATTGACTTCGCAACTGAAGAGAAACTTGTTGAGAAATACAGGGGGCAGCTAACTGTGGGGCGGGTGAACAACGTTCCCAAAAATGTGGTGCTCGATATACTAAAAGTGGGCAGGGAGAACGCTAAGCAAAGCATACTTGTAGCAAAGTCAGACGATGATCATGCTGCCCAGAAGAAGGCTTCTGTTGCTACTCAAACCCAGGATAAAGGTGCACCACAGACAGAAACAGTGCAGCGCGCCACCGATGAGCAGATCAGGATGATGATTTGGGAGGTCTCAAAGTATCATGAGAATTTGAACCCGTCGGAAGACTTCTACATAGACATCAAAACGGAAGAAGCACTCATCACCAAATACAGAGGGCAGTTGACTGCAACGCAAGCGAAAGAATCTCCTCCGGCCCATGTGATTGACGCAATAATAGAGGCGGGCAGACAGGCTGCCCGGGAGCGGAGAGCGGCGACGCAAGCCACCGATAAGCAGATTAGGACCATGATCCAGAGTTTGAAGAAAATTTATGATGCGCGACGCAGCCCTGGATCATCGTTCCCCCTTGACCCCGGGACGGAGGATCAACTTGTCGCTAGATACAGCGGGGAGTTAACTGTCGGTCAACTCGGCGATTTCGTGCCGTCGGACGTGATGCTGGACATATTTACGTCGTTTGGGCAGGCACCTGCCACCACTTGGCAAATCAGAAGTATGATTCAGTGTTTGAGGAGTGTTTTGGAGGAACAACACCCCGGCGAGTTCTTTCTTGATTCTGAAACTGAAAGCGAGCTTGTTACTCAATACAGCGGGAAGTTGAAAGCTAGTCAGGTGGAAAACCTAGAATCCTTGCCTCAGTACGTGAAAGATGAGGTGTTGGCAGCTGGGCGTGAGATCGTTGAGGATGATACGGCGGATGCCGAGACACTTGACCAATTGCCAGAGGCGGTAGGTGATCGGCGGGGTGTTGCGGCACAAACAGCCATGGTGGGCTCTACCAAACCAGAAGTGTGCACTCCGGGATGGCAGCAGTTTGTAGAGGCGCTTACTAATGTTGCTCGTGTTTATGACGCTGATGGTGGCGTCAAAGGTGCTAACAATCTCCTCAAGCTTGCGCAGCTTGGGGCTGTTACGAGTTTCGGCCCAACCAAAAGCAAGCCTGTCCCAGATGACCAGACGAAACAAGAAAATGAGTTGGATGAGGCCCTGGAGCAGCTGCGCAGAATAGTGGGCTGCTCATCTGATGACAGTAAGTGTGTTGCAATACTGCACGCTACTGTAAATACCCTGTGGGCGGATGAGGCGAGTCTGCAGAGGCTTATCTTGGGCTATGATAAGGTCACGATTGCGGACCAAAAATTGCATCTTCGTTGGTTATCTTGGAGTGGTGGCGAAGGGGTGCACGTAGAGCGGCACTTCCTATTAAGGGGCAAGAGTAAGGAGGGAATACAGCTAACTGCCACCTATGATGTGAAATCTTCGGAGGAGGGTTCACAGGTTGTTGTAGGGGTCTCGAATTTTGTCCTAAGTACCACCGTTCACAAACAGGGCTGTGATGCCTTGAGGGGTACAGGAACTGTTGAGTGGGACCACGACGACCCCGGGAGCACGGTGCTTTATGCTATCAAAGGGGGACAAAATGCACCTTTGCGCGATGTCATGCATGTCAACACATTGCTGAATTTGGCTGTTAATGAATCTTTGAAGGAGCATGGCGGCGCCGGAAAACTGCTGACATATCCAGGACGAAGGACTGTGGACAGGAGCGTCTCGCCCGAACTGCTTCGTGAGTTCACTGAAAATGTGGATGCTAGTGCGCAATCGAGCGTGGTTACGCCGCTGCCGGTCTCCGTGCCCCTCCAGTACCATGTGGCGGCGCTGTCGTCTTGCAAAATACCTAAGACATTTGTCGATCAGATGTGCGCATCTTTGGGATTGGGGCTGCAGCAGTACGAGAAACTTTCAACTCTGAGCTTCCCTGTAAGTGCCAGGCAGCGGGTTAAGAGCGGTGTTCGCGTGCACGAGGTATACTCATTGAAAGTGCGGGAATTTAGCGATGATAAGTCGAGGACACTGTCACTTAGCCTCGCGTACGACCTCCTGGAGTACCACGGGCTGGGTGGTAAGCCCGTGGCCGTGCTGTGCAATTTTGAAGTGACAATTCGTGCCGATGAAGGCCCCGATGCAGAGGTTCCGGATGCCGGGGTTGTATGCGGTCCGTTGCACGCGGTGTCGCGCCATCCCGAAGTGCTGATACCGGTGCGCATCGAAGGGCAACCGATGCGGCCAATGTGGGCAGAGGACGAACGACTCTTCGATGTGCAAGATGGTGTTGACCGGATGGGGGAGCACGCGTTGCCGGAGAGGGAACCAGTTCCGCGGCAAATTGACGATAGGGAAGAAGTTGCTCCAACGGTCCAGCTGTGGTCCCCGGATGGGACATTTAACTTCGTAACTGAGTTTGAAGAAGCACTTGGCAGGGATGTGTGCCTCGAGGCCTTTTTCGGGTGGGATATAGAGGATGAGTATGAGTTCCATGAAAGCCTCATATTGCGTCTGATGCGGGCAGGATGCTCTGAGTTTCTATCCGAAGATGATGTTGCTGACTTCAAAGTGGAAGAAAATGACACCAAGCTTTCAGTGAACAGGAGTGTTGACAGTAAGGACTCGTATCGAGTTGCCAGCAGCACGGGTGTAGTCATCGGCAGGGAAAAAGTACGTGTCAGAGTCTGCTACAACGTTGCACGGCGGGCTGATGGTCGATATACCATAACCAACCCATCTCTGAGCGTCTGTCAGGGGCAGGGCGACAAATGGTCACATTTGTCCACACCGGCGGCAGATGGACTAACGTCGGGAGTCGATGTTCCGTTTAGAAACGCTGCGAAAGTGTGCAGGGAAGAGCTTGTCGTGCTGAAGGAAGAAGCTGCCGGACCTGAGACAGAAGCAGAGATCGAGAGAATCGACAAGGCGGAGGAGGTGGGAGCTGATGACGAGGCCCTACCGCAACGGATGCTGTCCTTGCAGGATGTGTGGTCTGACTTCGTGAGGGGCATCGCGACAATTCTGGGGGATGAGGTGTTATTTTCCCAGCTCTTCCACGCACCCAGTGTCCCCGATAGTGAAGCGCTGAGCTTTGGTGAGGGCCTAGCGCTGCACGTGGTGAGAAATAGTGTTCAGAAACTGATCCCAGGCGCTAGGGTCTGGATTGACCAGGCGAGGGTAACAAGCGAAGCCGATATAACAATAGGTCAACTCGGTGAACGCAATTACACATGTCGACACAAAATTATAATCAACAGCAGCGCCTGCGAGCCGGTGCACGCCACGCTCAACTACACCGTTCGTAAGGTAGTGGCGTCTGATGGCATCGCGAAGGGAGGCTGTGTGATCACAAATGCCTCTATCGTCGTGAGACCATATAGTATGGAAAAAGGTGGACGTGCGATGCTTACCACGGTCTCCATTCCTGATATGATATACGAGGGCAGCAGCGTGCCGTTCATGGAAGCTCAACAGATTTTCACAAGGGACAACATGCCGGCGACTACTGCACCTGGGGCGAGAAAGCCTTGGCCATTAGGTTCCTGTTTTTGCAAGCTTGTACGGGGTATATGCAGGATATTTGAGCGCTATTGGCTGCGTTTTATGTCCTTATTTGCGAGTGTATCGCGCGGAGTCACCGATAATGAACCGCAGAAGCCCGAGTGGAAGGTGCCAGATTCGATGCTAATCAGCAGTCGTGAACCTGAAGTTAAGCGCACTAACCAAGGAAAGGGTGGGCCTGAGCCTAAGGTAGGGCGACAGAATGGTGCTGCCCCGGCCACTGCCTTGAATTCTGCGAATGTTGTTTCGATGAAGGTGCGAGACGACGAGGCGGGCATGAGCAGTTCCAGTCAGTGCACGTCACAGCGCGCTCCTTATTAATCTACCGGGCAGTTTTTTATCTACAACAAATGACCTTTACTAAAACCTTTTTATAACGCAGTAGTAAAATGTTCGGCCGGCATCAAAGGTGTGAGCCTTTCAAAGCAAACAGACATCCAAAGCCTAGTGCTCTGCAACCCCGCAGAACGGCTCCAAGCCCCAGGGAATTGCTGCGCGCTGGCGGGGATCAATACCCCCAACCTACAGATCGCCTTGGCAGCCCCGTGAGCCACTCAGACAAATACGTCATCGCCATAGAAGTACGAGAAACACCGCCACTCACAGCGCTAGTACAAGTATGCAGAGATCTCATAACCCCAACCAGCCGTCGTCCTAGGTTACTAAGATACATTAATAGCCTCGTCTCAGAAGGCTCCACCAAATACAGAATATCCGCCAGCGATAGAGGGTCACCGCATGTGACTATCCGCCACATAGAGCCGACAGGGCCCATAAAAGCCTCCGTATCCGTAGTGGAGAAGCATTTTGTCAAGGTGCAAAATGAGACAAATAAGGATGAGAAGCCCAAAGTCGTCGACCACCTCGAAGTCACTACTTCTTACGTAATAAGTGAGGTGGAGAACAGATACGAGCTCAGCGAACTACAGGTGGAGGTTGAGTCACTGAGCGCAAAGGGAAACCAGCCCTCAGGCACCCCCATAAAGTGTATAGCCATGGGGGTAGAGGAGCTTGTAATAGGCGAAGACGGCAAGGCGAGGCTTTCTGAGCTCAGTCCGTTAGACGAGGGCGTGCGACTTGCTCATAGCCCCAGGATCTCTAAGTCAGAGGTCGATTACCAAATGCGGTTAGCGGCAGACACGCCTTGGGACCTACTTCGGTGGTGCAACAGCAAGGAACGCGGAACCATAGCTATGCACCATATCCCGGCCTGTGGCCAGTATTGCGATCCTAGGTTGTTGGGAATACTGCAAAATATCATCAAGCCCTCTCATCAGCGTCCTGGTCTTACTAAATTGGTTCAGGGTAGTTTGACTGAAGGTACGTTGCAAAAGTTGGGTAGGGATTCTATCAATAGCGTCTTAGGCTTCGCTAACCCCACTGTGACTGTTACTCCAGCGGTCCAACCTGCTGCTGGAATTCGGGCTGCTGTCGAGGTTACCGAGGTGCATTCACATGTACTGGTAGAGAAGTTTCCAGCACTACTCAAAGAGCTGGGGCTGTTCCTCCTGTCCAAAAATCCTAAACTTGCTAAGCAGGGTACCCCCCAGATTCTTCAAGGGCTGGGTACTTTTATCGAGGAGCTTCCCTTGTTACTGCAATATCTATCTGGTTTGGTAGAGACTGGGTCCCAGATCTTGAATAAGGCTGCTGCTCATCTCCAGATGTCTCGCAAGCGCGTATTTCATGTA
>JBQEQW010000005.1:0-5834 GCA_052043535.1 Anaplasma sp. | reverse complement strand
TGATTTTTCCCGGCCGGTGCTGAATTTCACAAAGGAAACCGGCTTCACCAACTCGGTGCGTTTGTGGTGCCACGTCCTTTGGGGAAGAAGACAAAAATTTTTTTTTTTTTTTTTTTTTTTTTTTTTTTTTTTTCGTTACCTACACAATCCAGTCTGGTTTGGGCACGCAGGTGTCGACTCGGTAAAGAGCCATTGCGATTTTGACGAGCGAGATTATTTTGATTTTGCCTGCTGCTCGCATTTTTCGTGGAAGGCAGACAGCCAGTTGCGTCCTTTTTCCGTTATGGCCTCGTACATCAGTTTGATCGTGGATCGATTTGCGGACAGAACCCTGGTTTCCCTATCGGGCAACTGCCACACCAAAACAACCGAGGAGCCACCCTGCTTGACGAAGAAATGTCCTTCATGCTGCGGGATTTGCAACATGATGTCCACCTCCTCCTTAGACAGACCAAACATCCTAATATGCTGCTGGCTATCTATAATCACATTGGGCATGAAAATTCTGGTCTCAATATGCTTACTGGCGTACCGTACCACTTTGCTGGTAGTCATGGCCTTGATGTTTTCTGCCGCAAAAACCACGACTACGTTTAGCTGACTGAGCCTTTCAACCCAACCATCAAACTCGGCCTCGGTCAGAAAAACGAGATCGGCAATCCAGACCTCGTACATTACCAAAATCGTGGGGTTCCCGTCAAAACTGTTTTCCAGGGAACGCAGCAAATAATACAGCACCGCACCTATGCAGTCCCGTTTGCTGACCAGTACACCTGCATTAATCGATAAAAACTCTGCCCCAAATTCCAGATCGGTGGTGTCCGTTATCAAGTGTGAAAACTTCCCTCCAGGCTGCCAGGCGTGCGCGTGCCCTTCCAGTGTTCCTATGCACCTGCGCACTTCGTCGGGGGTACGCGACTCAAACGGAATAGCAAAAATCCGATTCACAACGTCCTGGATAGCAAGCACCAATTCCCCGCTGGGAGCCGCATGCGGACTGGCCATCCTCTGTAAAACACCCGTGGCTATCTCCCGGTTCTGCGCGGTGTCTTGCACGTTAAACGGGTTAAAAAATTGACTGACGCTCTCGGGTTTATCATCGATCCTGTAGTACTCACCATTGATCGCAGCCGCAAAAATTATCGACTTCCCGCTATAATCGAACACCACGGACCGTACATTCAGCCTCCTGGATTCCGAAAGGATAAAGTTCATCAATGCGGTCATGGAGGAATTTTGGGGACCGAGGCACATTGTGTGCCCATTCTTGCCTGAATGAAAGCTGAAAAAATAGGGCAAATTCCGATTGGAGAAAAACAGCGTAATTGCCTCTGACCATCTGCCACCCTTGGGCGTCCCGGAGGGGAAGTGGTGGGTCATGGCGAAGGTACAGGCAGCTTTCACCATAGAACACCATACCCCCAGAACGTAGCGAAAATTGCCGGGCAAATTGGCCCAAAAATAGTCCTCCATTGCCAGGTCGATCCTCACAACAATTGCGCCAACTGCCGAGAAGGAGGAAACCATCCGGCTTATGTCTCGCTTGAGTGACTGCATGCTGTCTGAAATCACAGTGCAGCTCATTTTTCGCTTGCAACAATCCCCAATTGAGGTCTCATCCGCAGACATTATCTCCCCGAGGCGACCAAGCTCCGCCAGTTCCATATCCCCACTTATCTCCAATAACTCGGCCTGCCTCCGGTAGGCGTCCTTAACCTCCTTGCTTTCTACAAATGTGAGGACCTCTACGATGACAAACTCACACTCCTGCTGCAAGCACATGTCCACTGCGTCCAAAGAGTCTCCTATGTACTCCTTGATACCCAAAATCGCCCCGTACTTAGAGGATCCCCCTTCTGAAACTTTCAGGGAATTGAACCCCATAACAAACTCGCAGTCTGCGGCGATGGTGTAGGCGCTATCACGGGACTCCAGAAAGCACTCCCTACCCCTCAGCGTAACAACGTAGCTTAGAAACTCCAGCAGCTCCGATCGCCACCTTCCGTCCTGACACCGCATTAGACCAAGCTTCCTGGCGGAAAAGCGCTGAAGTTTTTCCACTATTGACTCAGTAGCTTTAGACAGCCGCTCCGCCCTGGTGACCAGGAAACCCTTATGCTTTTTCTTTACGCTATGAAACACAAGAGCCCCAGGCAGCCCTTCCAGCCCCTCGCGTAGATGCTTTGCAACTATAGCAATGTACACCTCATTTTCGTATACATTCTTCGTGCTCACAGAGGTCTTATATGCCTGGTGCAAGGCGTCAGAGAAGTCATTGGTTTCTCGCCACTTGAGCTCGCACTTCCCCTTTCTACGCACAGTATATATCCAAAAGGAAAATCTGGGGTCCCTAACATCAGAGATACCGGCCCTAATAGAATCCCTAAGAGACTCTAAACTGGAGCCGTGTGCATAACTCGCCACTTTGATGATTTGTACCAGCCCCCCTCCCTTGTTTAGTAGAGTGTGTTCATTATAGTGGCACGCAGGTGCCAGAAATTCCACGTAAGATGGGCCTTGTCCTTGCTGTTTCTCCGGCTTACCTTCCTCGCTGGTACCGGCAGCTTCGGCAGCATCCGAGGAAGAGATCTCCTCTTCCTCGTCGTCATCATCCTTTTTGGGACGGAACCTCGCGATCAGATCACAAATAAAAGACACCTGCGAACACCTACAAAAAACCGCACACCACCGCACTCAGAGTACTACTTCCATGTGATTAACATTCAGTGAACCCCAAAAATTGAGTCGGGTATGTAGGCATGGAAGACCTTAGACTTCAGGATCTGCAGCTATATGCTCGTTTCAGCCAGCACCCCACAATCAAAGTCATCCGCACCAAGACCTGAGATACCACCAGCAAACTTGGCCACCAGTTTCCCTGCTCCAAAAAATATCGCAGTGAACACAACTAACATCGCAATGGCCGGCCATGCTAACCTGCCAAAAATGGCCATGATACTGGAGCCAAGTATCACCCCGGTCATGATAGGCAACCCCAGCTTTTGCACAAAAAGCACCACGTTGCATATGACTTTGGATACCACTTCACCCTTTGCAACATTTGGGGTTGAGTGCATGTTTGCCGCAAAGGCGTCAAACGACATTAACATGCACACAAACACCGACACGGTTGTCAGGAAAACTTTAAGAATCCCCTCAGACATTTTACCCCCTTTCAAGCACTCATACGTTTACCTTATATAGCAATCTGCAAGGCCCATCTACAGTTATGCTTAGTAAACTCTTTAGCTTTTTGTCAGATACAGACAAGCGCTGCCACTCGGGAATTCCAGCATTGTGCAAAATTCGTGCCTATACTAAGGTTTGTGCACTGAAGCTACGCCGCCGAAAGTGCATACCTATGACTCATTTACTATGGTGTTGCTGATGGCGTACACTCAAAGCCCTCGGCGTTCAAGTTCTTCAAGTCGGATATCCCGCCGGCAAATTTGGCAATGATCTTACTTGCGCCAAAGAATATCGCTGTGAACACGATCAGCATGGCAATAGCTGGCCATGCCAGTCTACCGAATATCGCCATGACGCTGGCTCCGAGTATCACACCCGTCATAATTGGCAATCCAAGATTCTGCACAAACAAAATGACGTTGCATATCACTTGCGTAGTGGCGTCCTTTGCCCCTGCTTTTGCGGTGCTGGCATGGGCTGCCACCACCATGCTATGAGCAATGCCAAAAGTCAAAGTTAGTAGCAACATACACGTCCCGACTGTGCGTGAGAACATTTTCATAAATTCTGACATTACTAACCCCCATTCAGAACCAACTCACACACCGTATAGGTTTTTTCCTGCGTGCAGTTTCACAACTTCCGTGTACAGACTCAGATGTCTCTTCATTAGCTAGCCTGCATCTGCAAGCAGTCCCAGATGTGTTGAGTCTCTAGTGAGCAACTTACTTTGCTCACAGCTTAGAGGATGACGAGTTAATTTATGATTAACCAATATTCGTATGTAACGCGCGTTACAGTACGCTATCTCCTAAAGAATGGGATTTCATCTTGATATTTCATAGCAAAATATCATGGTAACAGTGTAATTTATTATACTCCTGGAATTTCCAGGTGCACTATGCCCGGGCAGGAAGTTGTTAACATTGTAACAGTGAAGCAGTGCATTGGGAACCGTGCGCACCTCGCCAGTAGAGACACCGGAAGTTTTTGATGTCAGTGTGTGGAAAACGAATGCAGTTTGTGACGTTTGGTTATAGCCAAGTCCTAGAATCGGCGCTGAAAGTTTGGGATGTTATCTGCAGCAATTGACATTTCCTGATTTGTATCCGGGGTTTTGTGCCGTTCATCAATATGGCTTCGAATGGGTGGCGAGCGAGATGGCCCTGCACCCGCTGACACTACAGTTCCTGTAACTGTGCCGGTATCCAATCTTCCGCGTGTGAGGAAAATATTCGCCTGGTCGTGCGGAAAACCAGCTGCTGGGGCCCCTGAAACCACCAACGGCTGTGAAGATGGATGGTCAAACGCATGGTGTGTAAGTCGGGGAACGTCCCACCACAAAACTGGCATGCTCCGTAGTGGGGTGTGTCATGTGTTCACGAACACGAAAAGGATGCGGCCCTATTATCCCCTATACCAGAGGCAAATTTGCTGATTAGTTTGTCTGCGCCAAAAAATACACCCGTAAACACAACCAACACAGCAATCGCGGGCCACGCTAACCTTCCGAAGATGGCCATAATGCTGGATCCTACTATTACCCCTGTCATTATAGGCAGTCCTATCCCACGCACAAAATTAATCACGTTGCATATGACCTTGATCGCAACAATATCTCCTTCGAGCTGGGCCGCAACACCACTTGTTTGCGCCGCCGGTGGGGGAGGAGGTCCTCCTACTGCACCTTTGCTCGCCGCTTGTGCATCATCAAAAACGAGCAGCAGCACCAAAAATATCAATATCTTTGGAACCCAAATCGATACAACTTTTCTCAGTTTCTTATAACAGATCACTTCCATTCCCCCCAGTAGAACAACAAAACTTCTTACACCATTCACAGCACCCAAAGACCGGCCAGAAGCTAGGATAATTACTTACGCTACGTCAAGCATGACACTCCCCCTCTCCGCAAACGCGGCGTAACTTCTTACAAGAATAAGGAGAATAAGAACCAGAACTGGCACTCCTGAGGGGCATAACTCGCCTGCGCACAGTGTGCATGCATCGGCGCACTGCATCGCAAGCAACTTGGTAACAATAAATCGCGGCAGCACCACGCCACTCATATCACGGCACCCAACTACCGAAACCGCAATAACACATGACGTTTTCAGCGCCGAGTGTGGAATTTGCATAGAACTCGCACGCGAGCCGAGCAGCGGCCCAGTGAGCGTCGAAAGGCTCACCTCAAATTTCCTCATTAAAAAAAGCGGTACAACGTTAAGAAGCCAACTGACATAGGAGAAACTGCTTAACAACAGGTTGCCCGGCATCGCGTAAAGAGATCTCGGCCGCCTGCACAGGGGCTTAGTTGTTCTTAGAAATTTTCACTCTTTTCGAGGTGGTGTGTACCAGAATTCTCACAGGAGGGCATTTTCAGTATACCAAGCTTGCGCCCGTCACAACCCGTGCCAGATGTCGTCTGGCATAACAACCAGGCATGCGGTTCGTAAGCAACCCCGAAATCGCTTGCCACCACACAATACGTCAGCGACCTACTCTGGTACGGCCTTGCCTAGGTGACTTTGACTCCCCCTTCCTTGCACTCAAAATTGTCGTTACCAGTACCGACGCCAACGCCTTTGGCGAACTTGGCAATCAACTTACCTGCCCCAAAGAATATCGCAGTGAACACGACCAAC
>JBQEQW010000004.1:0-4509 GCA_052043535.1 Anaplasma sp. | reverse complement strand
TATCCTTGTGAGAATCCAAAATTTTCAAATGCCCCACCGCTGCCTCAAACGTGGAGATAATTCTAATGAATTCCTGTTTGTGAGTGTTTTCATTGTCCCTTTCGTTGGCAAGTCCCACAAGTTTGTCAAAGTCCTGGCGAAGTATGTGCCTACCATCCTCAATTTTTACATCTTGGCCTCGTTCGCTGTAGCGGGACAAATAACCCACAAGTGTGTCTCCATAGCCGCCGAGGAAAATATCCTTAATGCGTTTCCGGATGTCTTGCCATGCCTCAGGAGTCGGCTTAGGATTCGAATCCGGCATAAAATCACGTCCGATAGTTTGCAGCAGCCTGCGCAATTTAAAGGGAGAACCTGCAGCGGCCCTCGGGACCTGAGTGTTTTTGGCAAATGAAACAAAATCCTCCACAATATCCGGGCTTCTTCCACTCGTGGTATGTTGGGAAGCCACATCTTCAAAGCGTTTGAATAGCTCATACATCTCGCTAATGACCCCAATTTGGGATTTAACAACTTCCGTCATACCGTAAAAAAGCTCGGTCTTTGCATCGGGGTCACCATCATGTTTAGGGCGGGATGTATTGTAACGGGCTTTTTCGTAAGCCTTTGCAATTCTTTCATCCCGATCTAGTACTATCCTCATTCTGGTCAGACAGTCAGCGATTGAGGTGCCGATGCCATCTTCATCACGCACAACCATCGGTCTTTCCATGTCCGTAATTTCGGCAAGGTTTTCCAATTCTCTCACAAACTCATCCGACTGCGCTGCTTCCCTCGGAAAGTTTCCTTCAGCAATACTTGCAAAAAGGCCTTCCACTTCTAACTCGTTGTCTGCGGCGTATTTCGCAATCTTCTTGAGAAGCGCTGTTACATCTTTCACCACATCCCTGGCAACAGTCACCGCACCCCCTAACAATTCCCTGAGATCCTGGATGATGGAGTGCAATGTGCGCGTTTCTTCATCGTCACCATCTTGCTGACTCCCTTTTGCGGCGCTGATCGCTGCTCTGTATGCCTGCAGAACTTTGTGGTCGTTTGATAGCACGTGTTCAAGCGACGTCACCACCTCATCAACCCAATTTTTTGCCGCCTCTTCATCCTCAAATGTCGTATCCGGATCGCTTACTTTCCCAGAAGTGCTTTCAAGCCACTCGACAAATTCTGGAGATCTGGCACCAACCTCTACAAAGTCATCGTTCGCCAATGCTAAAAATGTGTTTTCGGCACCCGGTGCCTCGCCCCCCACATATTCGCCCAAGGATCTGAGCATATCTATTATCTTGCCACTGTTTGCAATCACGGCCACCTTGCTGCGCAGAAGTTCCGTAAAACCGTTGAGGAATTCTGTCTTGCCACCTTGATCGGTCCCCCTCAGAATTTTCTGTGCGTGAGTGTAGGCACTGACAACGCGTGCATCTTTGTCGACAATCGTACTGAGTGGAGCAAGCTTTTTTGTGACCCAGGCCGCAGCCTTCTTCCTGCTCTCTAGCGTTACTTCTGCACCACGTATGGCGGGAGCAATTGAGCCTACTGCTTGCACAAAATCAGGCAGGATGCTGGTACTCCTACAAAAAGGCGTGCTAGCGACATCCGCAAAGAAAGTCTGTGTGTCCCCGCTCAAACCCTTGTCTGAAGCATGCTGCTTGAAGAAGTTCAAAGCCTCAAGCATCGGCTTATTGCAAAAGCTACCTTCCCACTCCTTGACCACACCGGGAGCCCCTGACCACTTTTCGCAGGTGAGCCGTACCATCCCGTGTGCACCACTTTGAAGCACTTTGATATCAGCCCGTGCACA
The DNA here is from genome assembly GCA_052043535.1 of Anaplasma sp. Taxonomy (GTDB): domain Bacteria; phylum Pseudomonadota; class Alphaproteobacteria; order Rickettsiales; family Anaplasmataceae; genus Anaplasma. The sequence continues at coordinate 2,714 of JBQEQW010000004.1, read as the reverse complement.
GCCACCGGCACCAACATATTTACTGGGCCCAATGGTCAGTATTTTGTCGTTCTCCGCGCTACCACCTAGGCATCCAGCCTGCTCAGCACTGGCTTTTCCTTCGCTGAAGTTTATGCCTTGGTACGGCATAAAGACTTCATTCTTCGCAACGTGTGTGCGCCCCTCGGCGACCCGATAGTGCACCAGCTTTTCGTACCCAGATGAGTTTGCAACTCCCTGTCCACCACCCTTCGCTATCAATTGCACATCACATCTAGTCGCGGCGATGTCGTCGCACAGTGAGACTGTGGTATTTTCTCCGGAGCTATTGCCAACGCTGTCACCCTGAGCGTCTAGCGTTGCATCTCCGCCCTTTCCTACATCAACTATGAGATATTTTTTCTCCTTTGGATCCAGCTTTAATATGCCCATGACATATTCGCCCGACTTCCCGGCTTTTGCGTCTCCGCGCAGAGACCCGGATTCCCCTCCGCCCCACACTTCCATCTTGAGGAAGTCGCATTTGGTATTGTCACCATTAACCTCCAGTAGGTGCTTGTTCTGCTCTCCAGGATTCAACCCAACTGACAGGCTGGAACCACCAGAAGAGTATTTATACTCATGCTGCGGGAAGTTATTTACACACAAACCCTGCATGGACACATTAAGAGGCACAACTGCATTGGTCAATACCTCTTCGCCCTCACTGAGGAAGAACGGCAGGTAGTTATCATCGCTGATGTATCGAGTCTTGCAGTGACCAGCAATTACTCCATCCCTACTCTTGCTGCTACACCTGGACGTGTCGTGGTGCTCAAACACCCGATCATTGTCGTATATGTAGTGCATGTTGCCCTGACATAACGCGTTGTCATTTTGGCCAGCAGCTGTATTTCGATCTTGTTTCACAAAGCGGAAGAGACGTCCCCTGATTCTCATGCGGTCAATTTCGTCCTGATGCATTGTTGCAAGATCCAGAGATTTGCTGTCCTCGCAGCGCACATTTTTCTTGCTCACGACATCGCGGCTATGTGCCACCAAGACTTTCGGCAGCTCGCTGATCCAATAGTTTCTGCCACCCCGCTTGACGTAAAATTTCCCCTGGGCAAATTGTAGATCAACCACACAAGTAACGTTGCCCTGTGGGTCAGTATCGTAAACCTCTTTGAACTTTTTGCATTTGGACGGTTCATCAATGTCTGGTTCTGCGCACGCTCGTTTGGTTGCGAAGTCGTATTTTCTCAAATCAAACTTAGGTTTCAGGACAGAAAATCCTGTAACATCATCCTTATCGCCTACGCCCATAGTCAGGTCACAGTAACTCGTATCCTCCCCCTTTTCATCCTTACATGGCTGAAATTTTATGTTGAGCCTGTCGTTCCCCGCAGCTCCGGAGACTATAGGACGAAACAACGTGGACGAGGGTACACAGTCCACCACCCTGCCGCCAGAGGCGCGAACGTGATCCATGCATACTTCTTCACCTGATCTGCGCACGGAGTATCCGGCAGCAAGGCTTTCCCCCGCCACAGGAAATTTGCAGGTGTCGCTCCCGGTAAACAACTGCTCTACCAGACCTTTGCACCAAATGCTCTTTACCCCTCTTGTTCTGACGTAATCTCCATACGCACCAGAGTATATATCTTCGGCCTTATAGCCGCCAGCATGTCCCTCGTCGGTGAGCACGCGAACTCCAGGGGAAAAGTACGACTGCTTACTAAACGACAGCGGCAAAATGTGTACGCGCGATTCCCTGGCAAAACTGTTGCATAGCGCCGGCAAATCCGGGGTCACCGGGTGAATGTTAACGCAACCCTTCCACGTGTTCCTGTCTTCACAGGCCCGTGCTATTCTATCATCGAGTGAAAGGTCAGCGAAATTCGTGACCTCATTTTCTTCGTACGTCCGTTTGCGCTCCAGTTCCTCCTTTAGCGCGTCATCGAGGATATAGGTCCACTTTGTACATGCACACATCTGCATCGTGCCGTCGTCCGGGTCGCGCCTGACATATCCGGCCACATAGCCGAGCTGTCTACTCATGTACTCCCACCTTTCAACTTTCACCATTTCTATATTTGCAAACCCCGCCACACCGGGAGGCATAAAGGCTACCAAGATTTCAGGTATCGAGAAAAAGCCCTCTGTGCTGCTCCGACCCGGAACTTCAAGAAACAAATCTGGCGTGATACCACCGGCACAATGTCCAACTCGTGGTATGGCCTGGGACAAAGTTATGCAGATTCCACATACTGCACACAGAAACAAAGTAAAAAGTGAGGGCTTCAGTACGTGTTTGTCTGAATTACATGCAAACATACGGCAAAAACTTACCTATACTCTTCTGTTAGTATATTTCAGTCAACCAAGACTAGTTCACATGAATAGCTTTAAATAAAGATTAATATCAACCAAAAATGGATATTCATATCCTAATATGATGCCTGACCTTGGAATATAAACTATGTATATATGGTTTTATCCTACCAGGTGTTATCATAATCCGGAACATATTCTTTCATGGTGTACATTTATGTGCGTTATGTACACGCATTGTTACATCGCAGCAACTTGGGAGAAGACATTCTAAATGGGGATGGGTGTGTCCGCAAGGATCAAAGTCAGCCTCAATAGCCTAGATTGTGGGTAATACATGCGCAGCTGTTACGGCTTGAGTCGTTGGTGAATTTTCTCGTCCGCTGCTGAAGTGCACAAATGCAACCGGAGTCACCAACTCC
>JBQEQW010000003.1:0-35666 GCA_052043535.1 Anaplasma sp. | reverse complement strand
ACACCGGTGTCCATCCATGCAAGGGACGCCCCACACACTGTCGCCATGGAAGAAGACCCATCGGACTCGGTAATTTCAGACACAACTCTAATCGTATATGGGAAATCCGCCTTAGTTGGCAATACGGGATGGATCGCTCTCCACGCTAGCTTACCGTGCCCTATCTCCCTTCGACCAGGAGGGCGCAGAGCCGCAGCCTCACCGACCGCATAAGGAGGAAAATTGTAGTGCAATAAAAATCTCTCCCTTCTGTCCCCCTCAAAGCCGTCAACCACCTGCTCATCTTGAGGCGTACCCAGCGCAGTTATCACCAGCGCCTGAGTATCCCCTCTGGTGAACAGAGCAGAACCATGAGATCTAGGGATTAGATCAACTTCTATCTCGATATCACGTATCTGATCTAGGCCTCTACCGTCAACACGCTGCAGAGTGTCCAGAACTCTCGAGCGAACTAACGAGCGCTCAAACGCCTTGATAGCTAAAAGTACTTCCTGCTCCGTGCATCCGCCGCCATCCCCGTCCAAATACCGTGCACACAAAGTGCTAAACAAGCTTTCCCTGGCCGCATCAAGCTGAAGCACCCGGGTCTTCTTGTTGTTATCACTGTACGCAACCGAAAACTGCTCCACATGGTCCCCCCCGATGTTGGAGACCATCTCCCCCACATCGTGCGGCACAAACTCAACGGCGTTCCTCGCACCCGCATCAGCGGCGAATTCTTCCACTAAATCTATAACCGGCTGACAATTCTCGTGACAGAAAGTCAGGGCCCCCAGCATTTCCTCTTCCGAAAGCTCAGACGCCTCAGACTCAACCATAGTAGCGGAAGTCCTGGTGCCAGAGTAAAACATATCCAGCGCACTTCTCGACAATTCCTCAGCGGACGGATTCAACAGATAAAGCCCCTCTTCCCTAATGTATCCAACCTTTGCACCCGCAGTCAGGGAACAAAATGGAATACCAGAAATAGCTATGGCAGCCGCAGCCCCCACAAGAGCCACAGCTTCAGGCGGACTCGCCTGGTCGTACGACAGCAAATTACAGACAATAGCGATCTCGTCACAAAATCCCGACGGGAACAACGGTCTTATGCTCCTATCCACCAACCTGGAAATCAACGTCTCCCTGTCAGAGGGCTTACCTTCCCTCTTAAAAAAACCTCCAGGGATCCTACCTATAGCGTAACTTTTCGCAAGAAACTGAACTGTCAGCGGCAAAAAATCAACCGGCTCCCCGGACCTTTGCGAAACAACAGTAGACAACACGGAGGTGCCCCCGTAATCCACAACGACCGCACCATCCGCCTGACGGGCTATTTTACCACTTTCTATGACTAAAGGCCTATTCCCCCACTCTATACACTTCCTTGTTATATCAAACATATAAACCAATTCCTATTTCAAAAAACGCGCGGGCGCGCAAAATCAATTGAACACATCTCTTATACCCAGCCTCTTCACTAAGTCTAGGTACGCATCGTTCCCGTATCTGCCTCTAACGTATTGGAGCCCTTTCCTCCTTCTGCAAACAAGCACCATTAAGCCCCTTCTGCAGTGAAAGTCCTTTTTGTGGACCTTAAGATGTTCGGTGAGGTTTCGTATCCTCTCGGACAGAATAGCGCACTGCACATAAGCAGAGCCCGTGTCGCCTTCCTTGACCCGATACTCAGCGACTAACTCAGATTTCTTACTAGGTGTAATAGACATAAAGACGCAAGGATCCCCCAACTACATTCACGAACTCAGATATCAAAAACACGCACAGGCCTCACGGCACCATCCGCAACTTTACAGACAGCAACAGGAACCCCGCCCGCCCGGCTCACGTAACACATATCACAATTCTCCACAGCATACAAGCCATTTAAGCTCGCGCGCTGCATACTTATGCTCCGTCCATTTTTGATGGCCCTAGCCAAACTTTCGTCTACCTCCAACTTCGGAATACCGACAATGACATGGCACAAAGGCAACATCACCTCATCCAATCTATCCGAGTCTACCAGCGCTTCTAGCCGGTCCAAAGTCACGGCGCTCTCCTCGGGAAACGGCCCCACTTCTTTCCTGCGCAAGGCCGAGACGTACCCCAAACATCCCAGCGTGATGCCAAGATCACGAATCAGCGCACGGACGTAAAAGCCTTTCCTACATACTATTAGGAAGTCCGCGGTGTTCCCTTCTTCATTGGTTGCCACGAGCTTTATATCGATAACGCAAACTTCCCTGGAGGACGGGGCCACGTCCCTGCCTTCCCTGGCAAGACTGTAGGCTCTCGCCCCGGCAATTTTTATTGCAGAAGATGCTGGTGGCGTCTGTTGTATATTTCCGATAAACTGGCCCAGCACCTTTTCTATTTCATGCGCACTTGGTTTGAGATCGCTGGTTCCGATCACTTCCCCTTCGGCATCATCGGTGGAGCGCTGAACTCCCCACTGTGCGGTAACCTCATAGGATTTTAGCGTGTCCATTGCATAGTATACAACCTTCGTCGCTTTGCCGACGGCGATGGGCAATACCCCGGTTGCCAACGGGTCCAAAGTCCCCGCGTGACCGACCTTGCAATTGAGCATTTTTTTGATCTTATCCACAACTCCACCAGAGCTCATTCCATAGGGCTTATCAATATTCAGCCACCCGTACCTTTCTCTCATGTTTCACCTCACTTCACTGTCGCCCTACTCGCGATCCTACATCGTTCCCGAGTTAATAGCTCGATATTAATTTAAGGCATAAAAACACAAATAGCCTCTTGCATACTGCTTGTGTTCAACATAGAATCCGAACCCAGAGGTGTGTTTCCGCGCAGTATGACACGGTGTGAGGGTTGCAGGCCGCTTAGTCAGTGGGGCTTATGGTAGCTGAGGTCCTTGGTTTCGGCTGCGATGCGTCGTTATGGTAGATCTGGATCTGTTGCCTAGCACTTCGAGCGTGAAGGCGGCGGGTTTGTTGGAGAAGTGCATGGGCGTCCTTTCCTACGGCGGTCTTTTTGCGAGTGATATGGCAATTGACCTCGGGACAGCAAATACTCTGGTGTATATTAAGGGCAAGGGGATCGTGCTGAATGAGCCATCGGTGGTGGCTATATTGAAGGAGAAGGGTAGCTACGTACCTTACGCCTTTGGCTCCAAGGCGAAGATGATGTTGGGAAAAACGCTGGGAGGTATAGACGCTATACGGCCGCTTAAAGGCGGGGTCATCGCTGATTTCAAGGGCGCTGAGGAGATGATCAAGTTCTTCATTAGAAACGCGAACAAGCGCAGAACTATAAACAGTCCTACCGTCGTGGTGTGCGTACCGTCGGGTTCAACGCCCGTTGAGAGGCGTGCAATACAAGATGCTGCCGAGAGGGCGGGAGCGGGCGAGGTGCTCTTAATCGAGAAGCCCATGGCGGCGGCTATTGGTGCCAACATGCCAGTGACTCAGCCTGAAGTGTCTACGATCGTCGATATAGGTGGGGGCACAACCGAGGTGGCGGTTATATCCCTAGGGGGCATAGTGTATTCCCGTTCGGTCCGGGGCGGTGGGGATCTCATGGATGAGGCAATAGCCTCTTACGTACGGAAGAATTTCAACCTCATGATAGGCGAAGCGACTGCGGAAAGAGTAAAGAAGAGCATAGGCTCTGCTTGCCCGCCATCATCTGGCGATGGAGACACCGTGACCGTCAGGGGAACGGATCTCACAGATGAGGCACCCAGGGAGATAATTTTGTCTGAACGTCAGGTGGCTAAAAGTCTACTGGAACCCGTGGTACAGATAATATCGGCGGTCGAGGCGGCTTTAGAGTGCACGCCACCCGAGCTGTTGTCTGATATCGTGGGCAAGGGAATCACTGTTTCCGGTGGAGGAAGCATGTTGAAGAACTTGGACTGCCTGCTCGCTCAGGCTACTGGGTTTCCCGTGGTTGTTGCACCAGATCCTCTGTGCTGCGTGGCTTTGGGCACAGGGAGGGTGCTCGAGGAAATGGATACCCTGGCACATGTGCTTTTCAGACAGGATTAGCCACCTGGGACGTTTTTCGGTTGTATGCTGGTCGGTTGCGTGTGCTCGTTGTGTGCGTGGTAAGGTGAGCGTTTTCTCTTTGTAGGGGCGTGGCCATGTAGATGTCATTTGCATGCACCACGTGATGAGGTTTGTTTCCGCTATGATGTGGGTTTCTCGAGCCTTGTTTTGATCTCTGTACCACATTGCTGGGGCCACAGTAGCAAAAGTCCCGATGTACGAGCGACATTTGAAATTACTGGGCACCTATACAAGCTTCTGTTGAGAATCCGTTTCACTGTCAGTGAGCTGGAAGTCGCTTCAATATGGAATTCGTGCGTAGTCTATCTGGTTCATTACAGAGGCCAGGGGTGCCGTATATTGGCTCCGCTGTCTACATCCAGAATTTTACAGGTGCGCCCAAAAATTTGTTTACATGGGCAAATTTAGCCTATAACCTACCGGTTGCTTGGATGCGCCCTTAGCTCAGGTGGATAGAGCATCTGACTACGGATCAGAAGGTCGGGCGTTCGAGTCGCTCAGGGCGCGTGTTGCCTAGCCTGGGTTCATGCCTAGTTTGTTGTTCCTGTTGCTATATGGTTGTTGGTCAATTGCTTAAGCTCTTCTTGCTGCTACTGATGCTGGTGGGCGCGTTCTGCTTTGCAGATTTGGTGCCGTATGCGGCGAAGTCTTTCTGCTATGCGGTGAGTCTGTCGATCAAGGAAGTCTTGGTGTTCGTACTGCCTTTCGTAGTTTTCAGTATAGTTTTTCACTCCACAAGTCAGCTGCGGGGGGGAAGTGCAATAAAGACGATGTCTTTGTTGATCGTCATGGTCATGCTTTCAAATTCCCTTTCTGTCGGCGTATCGTACGCTCTTGGGAGTTATTTGGCGGACAAGGCCACTCATACAGTTGTCTCGGAGGTTCGGGTTTCGCAGGTGCTAGAGCCCATGTTCCGCACTTTCCAGTTTCCTTCCCTTATAAGTAGCGCAAAGGCGCTGTTTACAGGCTTCTTGTGCGGGGTGGTGCTTCCGCCACTTGTGGGGAAAAGGGCTACAGACACATCTAGGAGGTTATCGAATGCAAGCGTTTTCGTCTTGGATAAGGTCTTTACTCCCATGCTCCCAGTGTTCATTTTGGGGTTCACGTTCAAGATGGAGAGCGACGGGGCCTTGGACGCTTTGAGAAGCAATGCGGAGGTTATGGTCTACATTTTCGTCTCTGCGTTCTCGTACACCGTGTTCTTGTATTGGGTGGGGAATGGCTTCTCTTTGCGTCGGACTCTAAATTCGATCAGGATCATGATACCTGCGGTACTGACCGGTTTGGGCACGATGTCTAGCCTGTTGACCATGCCAACGACGCTTGCCGCGGTTAAGAAGGATACCGATGAGTCCAACATCGCTGATATATCCGTTCCGGGTTCCGTGAATATACATTTGGTCGGGGATTGCTTTTTTTCGGTCATATTGTTGTCTCTACTTGCAGCAACGTTCGGTACAGAGGCAGCAATTACAACTTCTGACCAGATCCACTTTTTGGTGTATGTGGTGCTGATGAAGTTCGCCGAAGCTGCAGTGGCTGGGACCGGACTAGTGCTGATGTTCCCAATAGTTGAGCAATATTTGCACTTCTCGCCCGCAATGCTTTCCTTGTCTACCACATTGTTTATTTTGCTCGATCCGCTTATCACCGCCACTAATGTGTTCGGTAACGGGGCATTTTCCATACTGTTCGTGAGGGTCCATAGGCTGTTATTGGGAGGAATGAAATCGAAGCAAGCTTGAGCTGGGTGGTCCAAAGTCTTGCCTTTCGGTATCGTTTAGGTATGGGTAACCAAAAATGTGTTTACATGCGGTGGCTTAAGATATACCATCGGCCGCCTTCTGGTTGTGTTTGGGCAAGGCGTGTCGTGCAGCATTCGGGTTTGTAGACTTTTTTGTGACGGGTTTCCTGTGATGTTAGTATGTTTAGTAAACAGTCTGTGAGGTTTGCGCTTTTGGCGGCAACCGCCTTGTTGTCGTTCATATTCGCGGATCTCCTGCCCTACGATCTGAGGTCCTTTTCTTACGCGGTGAGCCTGTCCATAAAGGAGGTGCTGTTGTTCGTGCTGCCCTTCATAGTGTTCAGCATTGTCTACCGTTCCGTGAGTCGGCTGCAGAGCAGCAAAGCTATCAGGATATTGGCTATGATTATGGTCATGGTGATTCTGCTAAATGCAGTCGCCATATCGTCCGCTTACTTCGTCGGTATGTCCATTACATCTACAGATAGTAGTACGGTGGTGTACGGCGGATCGCCTTCCAGTGAGGAGATGGTTCCCTACTATGCCGTTCACTTGCCCCCCCTAGTCGGCAGCGTAAAGGCGGTGATAGCAGGGTTCTTGTGTGGGTTGGCGTTACCAAAAATCAGGGCGTGGAGGTCGTCGAAGGCGCTTGCGGATGTTTTGGCGGGCATCAGTATATTCTTTTTGGAGAAGATTTTCACCCCTCTCATGCCCATTTTTATTGTCGGGCTTGTATTTAAGATGCAAAGCGACAATTTGTCTGATGTGTTGCGGAGTAACACTGAGGTAATGTTCTACATGCTCATTGCCATATCTGGGTACCTCCTCTTATTCTATGGTGTGGGCGCGTCATTTGTGCCTAGAAAAATCTTCCTCAAGATCAGGAATGTGTTCCCCGCAGCTTTGCTGGGCTTCACTACGATGTCCAGCTTAGTAGCCATGCCGCTGGTCATTCAGTCGACAAAAAAGGGCCTAAAAAACCCTGACATTGTGGATGTGGTCGTACCTGCGGTGATAAATATTCATATGTTGGGGGATTGCTTTTTTATCATAGTGACGTCCTTGGTGATATCGGGGATGTTCGGCACCCTGGCGCATGTCGCTGCCCTTGATTCGATATTCTTCATGCTTTCCTTTCTGGCGTCCATGTTTGCGATGGTAGGCGTGCCCGGGGGTGGCGTGATAGTAATGTTGCCTATAATAGAGAGGTACTTGCATTTTTCCCCTACCATGTCGTCACTTATCACTACGTTATACGTGCTGTTCGATCCTATGATAACCTCGGTCAATTTGCTCGGCAATGGGGCCTTTGCGTTGCTGTTTGCTAGGATTCATCAGTTTCTATTCACCAAAAAAGGTGTGCAGAAATGAAGATCATGGGCATAGACGCTTCGGGCCCTCAGTGCGCAGTTTCGGTATTTGATGTTGAACAACAGCACTTTTTTGAGGCAGAGAGTGCAGAAAAAAACTCCCTCGCCGAGTCCCTGTTCGCTCTAATTGATTCCGCACTTGCAAGCTCGCGTTCTACTCATCTTGATGTTACGCATATAGTAGTAACGGTAGGACCTGGAAGTTTTACCGGCTTAAGAGCCTCGCTAGCCGCGGTGCAGGGGTTCCGTCTCACGACCAACATTGCAATTCATGGAGTGAATTTGCTAGAACTGCAGGCGTATCTCCTGTCGAAGCACAATCCTGAAGGGAAAAATATAGTTTCCGTTGTGAATATGTCAAAAGGTGAGAAAGTGTACTACCAAATGTTCGATAGCAGCTTGCTTCCAATCACCGAAATTGATCTCACTGAGAGTTGTTCCGTACCGAGGGGAGGGTGCATCGCTAGCTGTTGCTACCAGTTACCTGACCTCACTCGTGCCAGGGTTGCGGCGGAGTATTTGGTGCATAAATTATCGCGCGGACTTCCCGAAACCCCCCTTTCACCAATATATTCTCGCGCCTACTTTGAGACCAGTTGCGCGTAAGATACACAGAGGTTTGTCGGAATACAAATTGAGGTGTCGGCAAGGGAGTCAGCGGTATAAATCTGGCAGACAAGGGGCGACTTGTTCTCAATACATGGAGAAAAAGACTTGCAGATTCTCGCGGCTTGCTACTATATTCCCTGAACATATTCATCGCTGGTCGTGCGCTATGAGGTTCAAGAGCGTTTTTGTGGGCATAACTCTCGCTGCGGTGTTATGCGCAGTGGTGTTCGTGACGTTTGGCGACATACTCAACTTCGGTGATATTAGAAATGATAGGTGTGTTGCCAAGATTAAGGGGGGCTGCCTGTCCGTTAAGGACTACAGCGCGATATATCAGGATGAGGTGTCTTACGTGGAGAGCCTGGTGCGTCAAAAACTCTCCAAGGAGGACATACAGCAGTCGGGCATAAAGGAGGTGGCCCTCGACAAGGCAATAGATGACCTAGTACTGGCGAAGTTTGCCTCGGAGATCGGCCTCAAAGTCGGTAGGAGCAGCGTGACTGATTTGGTTCAGAGTATGCCCATGTTTAGTGGCAAAGATGGGAATTTCGACGAACAAAGATTTAGGGATATCCTGTCCGAAGCCGGTATGGAGGAGACTGCGTACGTTGAAAGGGTGCGTTCTTCCCTCGCCGCGGTTATGCTGCTGGAGTGCATATTCCCGCGAAGCAACAGCGGCTATGCCCGGTATTATGAGGCGTTTGCTCAGGATGTCCTCAATGGCATGTCACAGTCACGCGTGATCGATGTTATAGAAGTCTCGCCTGATGCGATTAAGGACGTCCCCGTACCAACCGAGAATATCCTCCAGGATATGTACACGGAAGGCTTCAAAAACGGGGAGTTAACTATGCCTGAGTACAGGAGTGCACGGTACATTCTTGTAACGGAAGATGACGCGCTGGACGAGGTTTTTGCGTCCGACAGTGAAGTGGAAAGCGAGATCAAGAACAGCGAGCTCCACGATCAAAGGGATGTTTTGAACTTGGTGTTTTCAAGCGAGAGTGAGGCTGACGCGGCGTACCAGTCTCTGTTGGAAGGCAAGTCCTTCGAGTCTGTGGTGAAGGATGCTGGCACGACCATTCAGGCTATCACCCTGAAGAACATAACAAAAGAGGTGCTACCTGCAGACGCGCGCAGTGCAGTATTTAGCCTCAAAAACGGCGAAGCCAGCAAGGTCTTCCGCAGCGTCGTGGGGTGGCACATAATGAAGATTCTCAATAGGCACTCGATTTCCGCTAAGGATTTGCAGGAGCTCAAGAAGAAAGTGTCTCTTAACATCAGAAGACAAAAGGCTGGGGAGCTGTTTTCTGGCAAGGTCAAGAAGGCCAACGAGATAATAAGCCGCGGTGCTACGTCTTTTGATGATATTGGTGGCATATTCAAGAAGCCCCTCAGTGGAATTCTAAAAAACTTCGACATAAGCGGGCTCGACTCTGAGGGCAACAGACACACATATGCGGAGGAGTCTTCCATACCGGGGTTGGTTGACGCTTTGCCGGTGCTCGCATTTTCTACTCAGGCGAACACGCCGTCACATTTCGTGAATATGGGAAATGCGTACTTCAGCGTCATGGTGACCGACGTGGTCCCGTCAAAAGTCAGGAATTTTGAAGAGAGCAAGTCCTTCCTGTCGAAAAAGTGGAAAATGGATTTTGTCACAGCTGAGATGCAGAAGCTTGCGGGGGAGTTGGCGGCAAAGCTGCAGGCTGGCGCCGGTTTAGGCAGCATGGACGGAGTGGTGATTAGGAGTGGTGAAAGCGTTGTGGCAAACCCAGAAAAGAAGAGTCCTACCGGCTATCCAGACACTCTGGTCAGCCAGGTGTTCGACATTAAGGTCGGCGGCGTAAGCAGTGGAGTCGTAGATCCGAAAACAGGTAAAGTGCTGGTAGCAATGCTGAAGGACGTCAGAAGCCCCAAGGAGATTGACGAAAAAGAGCTTAAGGTATTCAGGGAGCGTTTCGCGGGCAGCGGCGCGTTTTCAATTCGGAGGCAGCTCTTGAGCCACCTTGCTGACAAATATCATGTTAAGATCAATCACGAGCTCCTCGACAGTATCTGAGCCTAAGACTATAGTCGGCAGTGGGCACGCATTTTTCTCTCCGGTGTAGGGATAAAAAATAGCTGGGAAACCCGGGCCGTGGGTCCATAATCGTCTGTCGGCCAGTTGTGGCTGGAGGTGCATTTCAAGGTGGTAGGCTACGCATTAGCGGAACTGCTCCTCAGTGCACCGTGTGTTTTGCACCGAAATTATGTACACATCAGCCCTTTGCAATGAGAAACAAACAAAAAACACGGCAGGCCATCGATTTTTTAGCTCGCCCTGCCCTACCCTTTCGACAAAAACTTGTGTGGCGGCGCAGCCGCACAATCTGCAGAAGGCGCCACGACTGCGCGAAAAAGCAAGGCAAAGATCCGTGCCAGGGCCTATCAATTCAGTGCGGCGCAGGCAGCTACAATTCTGTCACAGGCCTCCCGTAGTCTTTCATCCGAGAGTGCATAGGAAATCCTGAAAAAGTCCGGGGCACCGAAGGCATCACCCGGCACTACGGCGACTTTGTGCTTGAGCAGGTATTTCGAAAAGTCCGCTCCATCGGCTATCACACCGTCCCCCGTATTTCTGCCTATCGCCCCTTTACACGACACAAAAACATAAAACGCGCCTTGGGGAAGCGTTGCGGAAAGAATCTTGGAGTCTTTTATGGCCGCCATGGTCATGTCACGCCTCCTGGAAAGCACGCGCAGCCTATCCTTCAGGAAGACGTTATCACCGCGCAAAGCGGCAACAGCTGCGGCTTGAGCAATAGAATTCGCATTGGTGGTGCTTTGGGACTGTATGGTGGAAATCGCCCGTATGACCTCAGCATCACCAGCAATGTAACCAATCCTCCACCCCGTCATCGCGTGGGATTTTGATACCCCATTGATAATGAACACCCGGTCATAAAGACCGCTTTCGACCTGCAATATGCCGAGAAATTCCGCATCATAGACCAACTTTGCGTATATGTCATCGGTCATGACGTGCACCCTGGGATGTTTCAGCAACACATCAGCTATGCCCCGCAGATCATCTCTCCCGTACACAACCCCAGTGGGATTGGAAGGCGAATTGATGATCAGCCATTTGGTCTTCGGTGTGATAGCAGCTTCGAGTGACTCCGCTGTTAGCTTGAAGGTCTCGTCACAATTGACCACAACAGGGGTTCCACCGCACATCCGCACTATATCGGTGTAGGAAACCCAGTATGGAGCGGGCACTATAACCTCATCACCCAGGTCTATGGTGGCCATGAACAAATTGTATATGCATTGCTTTGCACCAGAACCCACCAACACTTGGTTGGTGTCATAGTGAACTCCGTATTCCGCCTCTATGCTTCGTGACACCGCTTCCTTCAGCTCCTGAGTTCCGTCCACCGGAGTATATTTTGTCTTTCCAGCATGAATTGCATCGATGGCCGCATGTTTCACGTGATCTGGAGTGTCAAAATCCGGCTCCCCAGCACCCAAAGATATGACGTCCACCCCCTGGGACGCAAGCAGCACCGCAAGTTTACTGACCTCCAAAGTGGGAGACGGCCTAATGCAACCAACCCTGTCGCTTATCAAAGACATAAAAAACCCCATAAAAAAACAGCGCCTCACAACGCCGTCACTCCAAAAGCGCAGCAACGGCCGAGCAGCGGTTGAACACGACCACCCGCAGCAGCATAAGAAAACTTCAGATCACTACAACAAAACATACCTGCCAGCACACCCCTAATGGGTATAGCACAAAACTTCTCAACGATACAAAATACTACTGCGCAGGCATCACACAGGGAGTAGCGATCATACACGCACATCCCCCCAGTTGCAACCCCCACTTGCGGGAAATATTATGTGGAGTAGGTTCCCAAAAACTCATTGTTGGTCAATCAATATTTATGTATGATTCCCGAAGGTTGTTTTGTGGGGAAGTGGTATGAATTTGGTAACCAAGCAGGCAGTAGACTTTACTGCGAGGGCTGTCATGTCCGACGGTGGAATATGCGATTTGCAGTTGAGTAAGTACGTTGCTGGTAAGTACGCAGTTCTGTTCTTCTATCCGCGCGATTTCACTTTTGTGTGCCCAACTGAGATAATAGCGTTGCACAACAGGACTGCTCAGTTTGTCTCGCGCAATGCCGAGGTTATAGGAATAAGTACAGATTCCGAATTCGCGCACAGTCACTGGCGCAACACTCCCCTAGAGAAGGGGGGTATAGGCATGGTGAGTTTCCCTCTGGTTGCTGACGATTCACACTTTATTGCCGGAAGTTACGGGGCGCTGCACGACGGCAAAGTTGCCCTCAGAGCCACAGTTGTGATAGACGAAAGCTTCACAGTGCGCCATCAGTCGGTAAGTGATCTGCCAATCGGGCGCAACGTCGATGAAATACTCAGAGTGATAGATGCAATAGCACATCATAAAGAGCACGGGGAGGTGTGCCCTGCAGGGTGGTCCGTGGGCAAGGCTGCTATGGAGGCGACGCAGCATGGTGTCGAGCATTATCTGCAGTCTCACGCAGATAGCCTAGGAATTCAAGAATGACGGACGGTAGTCAGCAGGACACGTCCCCCGCAAGGGTGCTAGTGTTAGGCTCCGGAGCGGCGGGGTGTACCGCAGCGATTTATGCTGGTAGGGCTAACCTAAGTCCAGTACTAATAGCTGGAATGCAGCCCGGCGGGCAGCTGACTACCACCACAGATGTCGAGAACTATCCGGGCTTTTCACTGGTCCAGGGCCCGGAGCTTATGGAACAGATGCAACAGCAGGCAGCTCGCTGTGGGGCGTCTGTGGTCATGGACGAGATCACTGAAATAGACGCGAGCGTATACCCGTTCAAGTGCACTAGTGTGTTCTATGAGGTATATTACGCATACAGCATAATAGTAGCGACGGGGGCGCAGGCCAGGTGGCTTGGGTTGGAGAGCGAACAGTCTTTTAAGGGTAGGGGGGTATCGGCCTGTGCTACGTGTGACGGCTCGTTTTTCAAAGGAGAAATAGTAACCGTAGTCGGCGGTGGCAACACGGCAGTGGAGGAAGCGCTGTATCTGACCAGAAGTGCCAGTAAGGTATTCTTGGTGCACCGCAGGGACAAGCTGCGTGCGGAGGCCGTGCTGCAAAGCAGACTGCTTGAGAACAGAAAGGTTGAGGTCATATGGAACAGTGTGGTCAAGGAAGTGTTTGGCGACGAAGAAAACAAAAAGGTGAGCGCAGTGCTACTTGAATCTACGGTGGATAAGAGCACCAGAACCTTGAACACCGCAGGTTTGTTCATCGCAATAGGTCATACACCGAATACTGGCGTGCTTACCACTATGCAAGGGCAAAAGGTGGAACTTGATCCAGAGGGCTATGTAGTAACTTCGCCCGGAAACACCGCAACCAGCTGTCCCGGAATTTTCGCCGCGGGGGACGTTGTGGACAAGGTATACCGCCAGGCCGTGGTGGCTGCAGGTACCGGGTGTATGGCGGCACTAGATGCAGCAAGATTCCTTTCCGAACGCGGTGTTGCCTCCTAAGTGGCCGTCCTTACAGCAAGTGCCGAAGTCTCAGGCGGAGGCTGTGGAGTAGAAGCGCCTGAGGTGGTTACTGACATTCTCCGGAACGAACATGCTCACATCACCCTTTAGCCTCGCAACTTCTTTCACAAAACTTGAAGAAACGAACTGGGTGTCTTTTGCAGCTGGTAGGAATATCGTTTCTATGTTGGGAGCTAACTTGTAGTTCATCCAGCTCATTTGAAATTCGTAGTCGAAGTCCGATACCGCTCGAAGCCCACGGATAATTACCTGCGCGCCTCTGCGCTCGGCAAAGTACGTCAAAAGTCCGTCAAAAACCTCGACTTTCGCATCGACAGCGAGTATCTTCATTTCATGCTTTATCAAGGCTGCACGGGTCTCTGCAGAGAATATAGTCTCCTTCAAGACGCTTCTCGCAACTGCGATCACAAGCTCGTCTACCAGGCTGTTAGCCCTTTTTATTAAGTCAATATGCCCAAAAGTGATGGGGTCAAAAGTCCCGGGATATACACCCAATTTTATCGCCACAAAGTCTGATACAAAAACAATCAAAGAATTATATCCAGCTGGGAGAAAAACTATCACTACATTTTTACGGTTTATTTTTCCTTGAACACCATTTGTTAACTCATATAATTGTAGCTTGAGGCTTGGCTGGGGTGGGCAGTACGGTGTCCACGGCGCTGAGTTCGCCGTCTTCCGGCTTGGTAGCTCAGTGGTAGAGCAGAGGACTGAAAATCCTTGTGCGCTGGTTCAATTCCAGCCCAGGCCACGTCTGGTTCGCTGCCTCAGTGGTATCTTGGTGTTTGTTGTTTTGGAAGTGGAGTGTTGAGTTTCAAGTCGTTGAGGGTTCTGTTTTGCGCGCTGCTCTGCGCTGTGTTCTCTTTCCCTCTTCTGCCCGTTTTTGCGGGTAGATCTGGTCAGCAGGATAAGGTGGTAGTTGGTTTTATGCAGACCAAGCAGGAGACCTACCCGGAGGAGCTAACCTTTTCATACAACATTGCTGAAATGTTGACAAAGCTAGGCGCGCGAGTGGTTTTGGTGGACTACAATGAAATCGTGCGTGCCGCTTCTGCCGGCAGTTCTCCGGAGAAAGGCGACAAGCCAAAGACGCACGATTTAGACCCCAAGAGGGTTAAGGACGAAGTGTTGAAGTTTCTTGAGCAGGAAGGCGTGAGTCGAGTTTTTATACCTGGCAACTTCTACAACCTTGACACCGAACCTTACCCTCCTACTCCCCACAGGCAGATGGTTACCGAGGCGATAGTCCAGATCGCGCGCGAGAGCTCTAACATCAGGCTCATGGCAGTGTGTGGGGGCCTGCAGGGAGTGATGCATTCCCTGGGAGTTAAGGTCGTGAGGGTCGAGCAATTGTTAGGTAAAGGATCGGCTGCGGCCCATGCTATGTCTATGCCGGATCCACATGATAAAAACGCGCCTTTGCACAGAATGAGGGTCGTGCCCGGAAGTAGGCTGGCGCAGATAGTTTCCGAGTATGTGTCCCAGGACCAAGACGGTTGGCTATCCTTGTTTTTCCCGGATGCGCATGGTGGCGTGGTGAGTAATGACCCCGAAAACGTGAGAAAGCTCGAGTCATTGGGCTACAAAGTGGTGGGATTTGCGGACGATGGAATTATCGAAGCAGTCGAAGACACGTACGGGAACATACTGTTTCAGGATCACCCAGAAGCGCTCGCAATCAACTTCTTGAACGGCGATGTTGACCCCAACCCCAGCGGTGAAGGGAAATCTAGCAGAGACTCTGAAGACCAGCGTGGAAAAAGGTATAAGGCTGCCATCGCGGCAGTGTCTATAGTAAAGGACTTTTTACACCGCTGACTGTGCGTGGTGCGCTTAGGTTGGGGTTGGAGTGCATCACGGGACGACGTCGTGTGCAATATGGAGGGGGCCTATAGGGTTGTAAGCCTCTAATTCGCACTGGCAGGGTCATGTGTTGTGCGGGGGCTCATACGTTTGAATCTGGGTTAATTACTTGACCATAGCCCCTAGGTATGTTAGTAGCTGCGGGTCTGTCCGGTATGTGTTTTATGCGCCTTTCTGGATGCTACGTACCGACTATGAAGGACGTGTCTTCAGATGTCGTTGCCGCTTCTCATAAATATTCCCTTCGCGCGGGTTTGATAAGACAAAACGCCGCCGGTCTGTATACGTGGCTTCCCATAGGGCTCAAAGTCCTTAAGAACATAGAGCGTATAGTCAGGGAGGAGATGGATGCGGTAGGCTTTTTGGAAGTACTGATGCCGTCCGTACAACCTGCAGACTTATGGAAAGAATCGCAGCGTTACACCACATATGGGGCGGAAATGCTTCGCGTGCTTGATCGTGGAGGTAGGGAGATGGTCTTTGGTCCAACACATGAGGAAGTTATCTCAGATGTCGTAAGGTCATCGTTGAAGAGTTACCGGGACTTGCCGATTAATGTATATCAGGTTCAGTGGAAGTTTCGGGACGAGTTGCGCCCTCGACACGGGATCATGCGCGGCAGGGAGTTTCTTATGAAGGACGCATACAGCTTTGATGTCGACCACGAGGGGGCTATGCGGTCATATAACGCAGTGTTCTCCGCCTATTTTCGAATCTTCAAACGGATTGGGTTGACGCCCATAGCGGTCAAGGCCGACAGTGGCCCCATCGGCGGAAATGTCAGCCACGAGTTTCACGTATTGGTCCCCACGGGCGAGAGCACAGTATATTACGATAAAAAAGTGCTAGACTTGGTCCAAAGTGATAATTGCACTGTGGACAGTATGGTAAACGTGTATACGGCGGCAGATGGAGAGCATAACCCGGAAACGGCGCCTGAGGGGCTTCAGGTTTCTAGGGGTATAGAGATCGGTCACGTTTTCTACCTGGGGGAACGCTATTCCGCACCTATGAATGTGACATTCCACGACAATAGTGGAAACAGTGCATATGCTAAAATGGGGTGCTATGGAATAGGAATTTCCAGACTGGTTGCTGCGGTGATAGAGGCATTTCACGACGATGCTGGCATAAAATGGCCGGAGCCAATCACGCCTTTCAAGGTAGGTATATTGAACCTGAGAGGCATGGATGAGGGTTGTAAGGTTGCTTCGGAAACCATATATGCAGCCCTCAAAAAAGACGCATTGTACGATGATAGCGCCGACAATCCCGGAATAAAGCTTGCAAGAATGGATTTGCTGGGACTGCCTTGGCAGGTGATAATTGGACGGTCCTTCGCAAAGGATGGAACCGTGGAGTTGAAAAACCGTTCCAGCGGAGCGACTGAGCTGTTTTCCGTCGAAGCACTAGTTGCGAGGATGTGTGCGTGATAATAGGCATAGGCGTGGATTTAGTGTGTGTAAGCAGGGTACAACGCGTGCTTGAGAGATTCGGCAGTCGGTTCACTGACAGGGTGTTCTCCGAAGTTGAGATACGGGACTCTCTGGAGTACAAGAATCCACGCTCGATCGCCCAACATTTCGCAAAAAGATTCGCAGCAAAGGAGGCGTACGTGAAGGCCGTGGGGCTCGGCTTTGGACGCGGTATACAAATGCGTTGCATTTCCGTGCATAGCAACCCACTGGGAAGGCCATGCATAGTTATAGAAGGAACCCCTGGGCAATACAGCACGGAGCTCTCATTGAGCGATGATGGCGAGTATGCCATTGCGTTTGTCGTCCTGCATTCACCACAATAAGTCGCTATGCAGCAGTCGTTGATCTGCGCGCCTGACAGATGACTAGGAATACGCACACATAGGTTTTAGGGAGGGATACGGTCATCTATGCACAATCCCCGTCCCGCGTTTTCAATCAAGTTTTCCGGGTGGATGTAATATTCTGCAATGTGGCATTTTAATTTACTAGATCTTAATAATCCGACTCCCCGAAGAATATTACTCCGGAGGATGATTGTATGCACGTTGTTGAACTCTACTGCGCTACAATTTGCGAATATTGTACCGTACTTATCATCCAAGACAACTCAGCGCTGGTCGCATGCATCTCGCCCATTTACATTTATCAACACACAAAACTCGTCGGCTGATGGGCTTTACCAGCCAAGTTTTTGTTGCATGGCATATGGGACAAAATGTATTATACCCCTGTTTCGTGTTGTTCCCTGGTAGCTCAGTGGCAGAGCAGCTGGCTGTTAACCAGTGTGTCGTTGGTTCGAATCCGACCCGGGGAGCTTGTGGTGCTAATTCATCGAAATTTGCGGTTTTGGGTATTCGCTTCGCTGGTTGGCCTGGTATTTGCAAGCCTGCACTTGACTTCTCCATCGCGTAACAATACAATCTAGCCGTGGTCTCCACTATGGCAATAAAGGCTTCTCGTAATAGGCGTCTTGGACCCGAGGGCAGTGCTCGGCATCTCCACCAGTTTTCTGGGGATGAAACAGGATAGACAGGCGTAGTAAAGGGGATAGCTGTTGCCCGGTGCGGATTCCAGCCGTATAAGTGGGCCGTTTATAAGTGCAAACGATGATTTCGTTGCCGCTAATGATAACGTGGAATCAGCTTTCGTAGCTGCAGCCTAGTTTGTCCTTAGCGCGGTTCCGGGGGCCTACCGGGCAACAGAAAGGCCCCCACCTTACCAGCCAATTCTTCGGCTTGTTTTCTGGCACAATTGTGATATCCTGCTGTTCTGCGGGTGGTTCTTCCCTTCCCTTGCGATTTGGCAGTGCTTCTGGTGGTGGGGTTCTATGAGTGATGTGGTAGATTATCGGAAGCTGGTTTATACGGCTATGTGCAGCGTGGTCAGGGGGGCTCTGGGCTCCTTGTCCAAACTCCCGCCTTCCGGGGAGGTACACGTTGCCATCTCCTTCCTTACGCACTGTAGCGGTGTTGTGTTGCCGGATTACCTGAAGGCCCAGTATCCCGAAAGCATAACCGTGGTCCTCCAGTACCAGTTTCGCGATTTGTCGGTGAGCAACAATCACTTCAAAGTGGTTCTAAGCTTTAAGGGGAAGGAGGAGTGCATCACAGTGCCTTTCAGGGCCATTGTGAAATACGTTGACGTGCTGGCAAACTTCTCACTAGATCTGGAGCAGTACGGAGGTGCAGAGTTGGATATGGACGGAAGTTACTCGGATAACGACGATGAAGAAGCCGAGCCGGCTGATGGAGCTCTGGCCCCCACAGCAACTACGGTCCAGGACAATATAATTTTCATAGATAAATTCCTTAAAAGCTAGGTGATTGCGGGTTGCTTGGGGTGGTGGCGCTAGTACTCAACGAGCATCAGGTACAGCCCGTACGGCGGCGCAGTTATACCGGCTGCTGCCCTGTTCCTACGTTCTAGTATTTCAAGAATATGGGAGGGGGGAAACGTGCCACTGCCACACTGAACCAGCGTCCCAACAATGATGCGCACCTGCCTGTGTAGGAAGGACTGCGCAGCAACATGCACCAGCACATTGCTCCCTTCTCTTACGCAATCGATCCTATCTATCGTCTTCACAGAGGACTTTGCTTGACAATCTTTGGAGCGAAAGCTGGCAAAATCCCGCCTACCAACCATGTAACTAGCAGCTTCCGCCATGAGAGACACGTCAAGCCTTTTTGGGATGTGCCATACGCGCATGCGCTCCAGGCATGGAGGTGCTTCCCTATTCCCAATCTTGTATGTATAGTGCCTCTTCCGAGCAGAAAATCTCGCGTGAAAATCTTCCTCAACCCCTTCCAACGAGAGAACCGACACCATTTCGAGGCGCAGATAATGATTCAACGCGTTCATTATGACGTAGTCCTTCAGAGAGGTCTCCAGATCAAAGTGCACCACCTGCCCGAGCGCATGCACCCCGGCATCCGTCCTACCCGCAGCAAAAACCTTGACAAATTGTTGCGAAAGTCGATGTATCGCGGCTTCTATAGACTCCTGGACAGACCTCCCGGCCATGTCCCGTTGGCGCTGCCACCCTATGAAAGCAGTCCCGTCATACTCTATGACAGCCTTGTACCTCATACCAACATATAGTGCAAGATGGCCTTCCGCACAGCAGCACCCACTTTGACTTGGAACAAGACATGCGAGTGTTCGTCGGCAACTTCGTCAGAAATTTCAATGCCTCGATTCATCGGACCTGGATGCATAACAATGACCCCATCCTTCGCGCAGGAGAGCCTATTCTTATCAAGCATATAGCGGCAGGCATATTCCTTATCGGATATGAAATCGCCGCCGATCACGCGTTCCCTCTGTATTCTCAGGAGCATTATGACGTCCGCGCCCTCAATGCCTTCTTCAAGACTATGCGTCACTAGGGACACCCCATCCAAGTCGGGGACAGAACAGGGCGGGATTATCACTCGGATGTTTGCGCCGTATCTGGATAGCAACTTGATATTTGACCGCGCAACCCTACTATGCAGGACATCACCACATATGGCAATTTCCAGACTGCGCACCCCCCCATTCTTGAGAAGACATATGGTCGCGTAGTCGGTAATGGCCTGTGTAGGGTGCTCATGGTTCCCATCACCGGCGTTGATGATGCAGCAATCACCCAGCTTTTCGGATACTGCGTTCAAAAGGCAGCTATGCCCGGAACGTACAACTATTAAATCAGCCCCCAAGGCCTCTAAGGTAGCAACGGTATCCAATACGCTCTCCCCCTTGTTGATCGAAGATGTTGCCACGTTGAGGGTAACTGATATCGCCCCCAGAGTTTTTTCCGCTATCTCAAACGCAAGCAGGGTCCTAGTCGAGCTCTCGAAAAATAGGTTCACCACAACTTTCCCCCTGAGCAAGTCCCCCTCCCCTCCGCGTTTCAGATATTCGTTTGACAAGAACACCAAGTTCTCCATATCCTCGTCACTGAGGTCCGAAACCCGCAGCAATCTTCGCAATGAGTGTCCCATACTTAACGCCAAGTAACGCTTGAAGAATTTTTTACTAAAGAATTTTACATTATTTGGCAGCCAAAAAAAGAAATATAAACTTATCACTCCAAGATGAAAGCATGGCCACCCAAAACCTCACAAAGGCCACCGTCGCAAAAAGCCGCTGGGGGCTGGGACCGCCAAAAATTTATCCCGAAATCGGCACCGGTACACGCGCACACGGAGACACAACAAACCCGCGCTAGACGAGAATACTCTTCCCAGAGTCGCTCCACGCCTTCAAGAAGCTCTCCAGCCCCCGGTCCGTCAAGGGGTGCAAAAAAAGCTGCTTAAAAATCGCCACCGGAACTGTCACCACATCGGCCCCAGCCTTCGCGGCTTCTACTACGTGTTGCGGACTTCTAATCGATGCGGCCAAAATCTGCGTAGAAAAATTATATTGGGAATATACATGACCTATATCTTCGATCAAGGACGTGCCGCTCCAACCCAGATCGTCTACCCTCCCCATGAACGGAGAAACGAAAGCCGCCCCCGCCTTTGCCGCTAGCACCGCCTGAGTTACGGAAAAACACAAAGTGACGTTCACCCTGACCTTGTGCTTGTTCGACAAAACGCTGCAGGCGCATATGCCGTCAAAGGTCATAGGCAACTTCACCGCTACATTCGGGGCAATTTCGGCCAGTTTAAGGCCCTCATCTACCATGGCACCGGCATCCGTGGCAATCACCTCTATGCTCACCGGACCCTTAACCGCCTCGCATATTCCCGAAAGCAACTCATTGCTGGACCCCTCGGACCTGGATAGCAGAAGCGGATTCGTCGTTACCCCATCCACAATACCGGTCTCACACAGGGCAGATATGGCATCTAAGTCTACGGTGTCCAAAAATATCTTCACCCTTTCAGCACCTTGTCGATGAATGCAAGATCCTTTTTAGCAAGCTCCCCAAACAACCCTTCACTCGTAGCAGCTTCCAGTATCGAATCTCCTATGCTTTTCAGCCTCTCCGAGTCGCGTTCCTCGGAAGTTAGCACAAAATCGGCCACGATCGTGCACTCGTTGTCCCCCACGCTCATAACAGCATTGGACATCAATACTACATCTATAACCCTACCCCCATCACCTCTGAGCACAACTTCACCCTGAACGAGGTCCATGACCGATCTCTCATGATGAGCCATAACCATAAACGCCCCTGCACTGGTACGCGCAGAAAGAGAACATACATTAGAGAAATCCAGCCTGCGATCAGGAGAAATCAACACTACCTTAAAACACTCCACAACGGCCTCCATCTTCCCCGAGACACACAGCAACGCACAAGATGCCCTACAACAGCCCCTTACTTCATAGTGGCAGCCTTCCTCACAGCATCATCTATCCCACCCACCATATAGAAAGCGGCCTCGGGCAAGTAGTCATACTCCCCTTCCACCAACCCTTTGAAGCCACGCACCGTATTCTCAAGCGACACAAAACTTCCCGGATACCCAGTAAACACCTCAGCCACATGAAAAGGCTGGGAAAGAAACCTCTGAATCTTTCTCGCCCTAGCAACCAAGAGTTTATCCTCCTGAGAAATCTCATCCATACCGAGGATAGCGATAATTTCTTGTAGCGATTTATATGTCTGCAGTATACGCTTAACCTCCTGCGCAACCTCGTAGTGGTCATCCCCGACGAGTTCAGGGGTGAGAGCCTGGGAAGTGGATTCCAGCGGATCCACCGCAGGATAAATACCAAGCTCAGAAATCTGCCTCGACAGCACAGTGGTCGAATCAAGGTGGACGAAAGAGGCGGCAGGTGCCGGATCTGTCAAGTCATCTGCGGGGACATATATAGCCTGCACCGAGGTAATGGACCCAGTGTTTGTAGAAGTAATTCTCTCCTGCATCGCACCCATCTCTGCAGCAAGCGTCGGCTGGTAACCAACCGCGGACGGTATCCGCCCTAGAAGCGCCGATACTTCGGAGCCGGACTGCGTAAACCTGAACACATTATCCACAAAGAACAAGACATCCTTCCCCTCGCCGTCGCGAAAGTATTCAGCCATGGTCAATGCGGTCAGCGCAACTCTCATCCTGGCCCCAGGTGGTTCGTTCATCTGCCCATACACCAACACGGCCTGAGACTCCGTAGGCTCATTTCGGTTGATAACACCAGACTCCACCATCTCGCGATACAGGTCATTACCCTCACGGGTACGCTCCCCTACCCCCGCAAAAACCGAGAATCCCTTGTGGGCCTTGGCTACGTTGTTTATCAGCTCCATGATCAGTACAGTCTTGCCAACACCGGCCCCACCGAAGAGACCAACCTTCCCCCCTTTCAGGTAAGGGGCAAGCAGATCTATGACCTTAATGCCCGTTACCAGGACCTCAGCCGCAACCTTCTGCTCAGAAAGGCTTGGAGCCTGGGCATGGATGGGACGGTACTCAACCCTGGACCCCAAGTCCCCGATACCATCTATGGGTCTGCCCAAAACGTCAAAAACTCTCCCGAGGATATCTCCCCCAACAGGGGCCACCATCTGGCTCCCCGTATAAACAAACCTATCCCCTCGCGATAGACCGTCAGTGCTTCCCATCGCCACACAGCGAACCACGCGGTCACCTAAGTGCTGGGCAACCTCTAACACCAACTTCTCACCCGAATACTCTAGCTCACTCTTCAGGGCACCTAGCACTTCAGGCACCTCACCATGAGCAAACTCCACATCCACAACAGCAGGCATAACTGCAACGACTTCCCCTACACCACATGGGCCAGAAGCCTCCGGTTTTCGAGCAACCTTCCTTTCCATCAACACCCCACACAATCATGAAGTAGTACTTCAGCCGGAACGCCGCAGGCGGCAGAAGAGCTGGCGTGCCCTTAGCCGGACTCGAACCAGCACACCCTCACGGGCAGTAGATTTTGAGTCTACCGCGTCTACCATTCCGCCATAAGGGCCGCATACCAGCTAGATACTACAATCTATTTCACACAAGTCAATCCTTAATAGAAAGCTAACACCAGCTTTCTTAGCCCCCACATGTCCACCCGCGTTTTCTACCCACGCTGGAATAGCCAAACCTTGGCATCGCATTACGACTACCCAAGAGTCCAGGTATCCCCAACAAATTATACCCATCGTACCATAGTAAACACCGGTCGCGTAAATACCAAGCGATGGTAAATTGCGATTGGTTGGTAATTTCTCCTAACCTGTAGAGTGTGAATGGTGCAATTTCAGGATATACAAGGCGAGAAAAATGTGCTACGAGTTGACCAAGTCTTTGCGTGTCAGTTGATGGGGTCCTCTCGGCCTATGTCTTACCATTTGCTGGATGAGCAAACCAGTGATTTCCTGATCAATGCTGTAGAGGAAGGCAGGGTTGCGGATGCCAAGGAAATCTTGGACCGAGTGGACGGAGTCCAGATGGCTTACTTTTTGCTCACTGCAACTCCTCAACACAGGAAGGGACTGCTGAAGTGCGTAGGTGATGACCTGATGCCGGAGGTTCTCTTGCATCTAGCGCCCGGGCTGCGCAAGGAAACGGTCAAAACCTTGGGACCGGAAAAGGTCGCCTCTCTGGCGGGCAGCCTGGATAGCGGAGACATAGTAGAGCTTATCGAGGACCTGGACGAGGAGCATCAGGAAACGATCCTGCAGCTGCTGCCTGAAGCGCAACGGGCTACCATAAGCGAGTTGCTCTCATACCCCGAAAAAAGTGCGGGTAGGTTGATACACAAAGACATCACGGTAGTGCCCGAATACTGGAACGTTGGGCAGTTGATGGATTTTTTATGTAATCATGCCAGGCCCAATAAGAAGTTCCACGAGATTTTTGTCATTAATCCAAAGTTGCAACCCGTCGGCATACTGGCTCTCGATGACATAATACGTTCCCATAGGGACGTTATGGTCAGACAGCTTATGAATACCGATGTGAAAATTGTCAGGCCAGGTGCAAATCAGGAAGAAGTGTCCGAGATATTCCGTCAATATTCCCTGCTCTCCGCACCGGTGGTGAACAAAGATGGGCGGATAATAGGCTCGATTCTGGTATACGATATCATAAACGTAGTACACCAAGAGGCAGAAGAAGATGTGCTGCACTTGGGTATGGTCTCGGATAGCGACGTTGCCTCTTCCACAATGAGCACGGTGGTAAGAAGGTTGCCTTGGTTGCTGGTAAATTTGTTCACCTCCACGGTTAGTTCGATAGTAATAGGCTGGTTCAGCGAGACGATCAGGAGCTTCATAGCACTGTCTATCATAATGCCAATGATAGCGTCAATGAGTGGAAATTCCGGGCTACAGGCTCTTACCGTTACCATAAGGGCCTTAGCGACGAAGCAGTTGACCTACCGTAACTCGCGCCGGTTGCTTTTTAAAGAGCTGTGCGTGGGTTTTGTTAATGGGGCTATATTAGCCGCTATAGCCTCTATGGCCATCATCATAAGGTTCCACAGTACGCACATAGAGTTGTTGTTTGCCGTTTCGATGATTACCACCTTTTCCATCGCCACCTTGCTTGGGGCCACGGTGCCAGTGTTGCTACACTTTTTCGGCGCCGACCCCGCTGTATCGTCTTCCATAATAGTATGCGCCGCCAGCGACATAGTATCGTTCCTCATATTCCTCAGCCTCGCCACTATATTTTTGATGTAGGGACACACGGACAAGCCTGCGCAGCCCTACTCTGGGAAAGAAGCTTCAAATGAAGAGATACCGGAGGGTCCACGCTTCACGGAAAGCTGGGATCCCGACGCGGCCCCAGCTTCGCGAACTATGAACTACGGCGTCGGGGTGGAGAGATTCGAACTCCCGACCCCTTGGTCCCAAACCAAGTGCGCTACCAGGCTGCGCCACACCCCGAGACGCGGCCAGGGTATAGGATATTTTGACCAGTGTCAACATACCCCATGACGGAATCACTTCTCCATCTCAGGAAAGATCCCATCTGTTAACAGCCGTACTATTAGGCACATTGCATAAGTTGTGCAACCCATATATTACTAAATCCAAAAACTATTGGCAGCTCGCTCAGCAAAGTGCCTGGTTCCCGTGGAGGTTGGCGCCGCAAGATATTTCTTCATCGCCAGGCATAAATACTTTACCATTTTCGGTAGGCGCGTTCATTCATATTAGGTAACACGATAGTTAACGTAAAGACTGCAAGGGGCCGGAAGATTTCTTCGACTAGCTGGATACGCAGGCAAATTAATGACCCGTACGTAGCGTTGGCCAAAAAACAGGGTTACAGGTCCCGCTCCGCGTACAAATTGATTGACATAGACAACAAATTCAAGATTTTTCAGCGCGGCAGATTTGTATTGGACCTGGGGTCATATCCCGGAGGGTGGGCCCAAGTTGCTGCGGAGAGGGTCACCTGCGACGACAAGGTACACGTAGTGGCGGTGGATGTCAAAGAGATGGAGAAAATTCCCAACGTCGACTTTGTGCAATGCGACGTCGAGGACTCCTCGCACATGCTGTACGAGGTCCTACAGAACGGAAAGTTCGATGTGGTGCTGTCCGACATGGCTCCCAAATCTTGCGGTCATAAGCAAGTAGACCATGCAAACATAATCAATCTGTGTGAGGTAGCCCTGAACCTGGCTGTGGAGTTCTTGCGCCCGGGAGGAAGCTTCGTCACAAAAATACTCCAAGGAGAATTTGAGCAGGAACTGTACAGATCTTTGAGGTGCTACTTCCGTTCAGTAGCGTATTTCAAGCCAAAATCCAGTAGGAATGAGTCTTCGGAAATCTACCTCGTAGGCACCGACTTTAGAGATTGCATTAGTTCGGTCGAACAGGAAAGCTGAGAGTTCGACGCCATAGGCGATGCATATGAGCGGGCACATGCAATCGGCATCACCTTTGATGCCGAAGGTTAGGCGTCTTTTGCGAAGAGAAAGGAAGCCGAAGTACCCCCGCTTGTCCATATCCTAACACCACATGTACTACGCAATAACAAATGCTATAGCGTTTATGAGCGAATTTCAGCACATTAGTAGTTTTTTTTTTTTTTTTTTAATTACTTTAAAACATACAACATTTCCACCGAAGTTCACTGGAACTAAAAAGATCTGAGATCACCAACACAGACATCCGCCCCCACACATTATTATGGGCAATTCTTACGCGCAAATACCCGTGATAGTAGGGTATTTGGCTTATAGCTCATATGCTCTGAAATACCGACGCAAGACCAGGAATGGCAGGCGTGGCCCTAGATGGAATAACAAGCAAATTCCAAAGCGTATCCATAAAGATAAGACTCAATTATACTAACCAACTCTTCAGCTGGTATTTTATGTTTTAAATTTACACCTTTGCACATTAATCAATGCAGCCAACACGACTCACCCACTCCGTCGTCTGAAAGGACATATCGACTGCTGAGATGGAACACAGACCGCCTCACCAGAACTAAAGTTGCTCAATCCTAACCCCACAAACCACATGGGGGCCACGCGCCAGTTGGACTGGAAAGCACGGAAAAGAGTAATGCAACGGCCAGCAAGTTAGGCATGGAATGCGCTACAACGGGGAAACTAAGGCCTATCCCTGCACGATCTTTCCCGTGGTAGGCATGTCCTTCTATGAGCCTAGCGGAATAAAGTCACTGCAAAATCCTGCGCAAATCTCATCCCCTAGATACCATTTTAACGCTCAATACTGGCGCAACTGGCAATCAACAATATGTGCCTAAAAAAACGGTGCGGGAGGATTCAACTTAAAAGAGTGCACGTTTTCAAAAACTACTTACGTAATTACAAGTGATTAATGCTGATGTTTAAAGCAATTTTTAAAGCAATACTTAAAAATACAGAGGATTGTTTTTTTTTTTTTTTTTAAATATAAGTTAACATTATGAGGAACTTTTCATACAAAATCTTAATAAATGCGACTTACTGCATCATCGATATGGGATAAGTGGGATCGTATATTAAAAATATAATAAAATTGAACGAGCGAAAATCGCCTACAATCGCCACTTGCATATGATGGTGGCCAATTATTTAAGGCAAAACAGCTAGGATAATACCGAAAAAATATTTGGCTAACAACATGCTGTAAGCGGCGGTAGTATTAAAATTTTCTGCCAGTAATTTTCTAAAATGTTAGCGTATTTTTTAATAAGTGTTAATATTAGCTAAGGTATCATTAATTCCTTAAAAACATGCCACAAAATTTTAGTACCGCAAAGCCTCAGCACTCTGCTACTGACGTCATAGCAACTGATGGTCAGCTCGACACTTTTCATGTTGTTCAAAAAAATGGTAGTTCAGATCCCGTCGTCGGTGGAACGCAGTGCCCTGCTCCGCCAGCCAACGGAGAGTCGTCCCACAAAGACTCTGCCCCGCAAAACCACGCTTCAGACATGCAGGAATCAGACTCCGGCATAGAAGGAGGCAGCGTCGTCACACCCCTTGAACCATGCACAGCACCTAAAAACCCGGCCCCAGCACTAAAATGTCTTACAGTGAAAACGGAGGTGTCTATTTCCGCACCGGACGAGAACGATTCAGAGAGCCGGGAGCCACAGCTTCATGAGCTTACTGAGGAAGATCGCAATGCAGCAGCTGCTGTATCTGCGCCTGCAACCGAGTCTTCGGTAACATCTCCTCCGCTACAGGACATCGTCACTGCTGATGCGAAAATGTCGTCGATGAACGTGAATGAAGTATTTAAGCATCCATACAAACTCGCGGCAGTCGTATCGCAGAAAATCTGCAAGTCCTCAAAAGTAGATATCAGCAATCAAGGCATATATTCGCTATTCTGTGATGTGCTACTCCAAGAACTTATGGGGCAGGGCTATGTGCCTGGAGAACTGCAGCCGCAACAGACTATCAACACGGAAACGGTCGCCAATTATGCCCACTTTCAGAGAGGCAGCAAGGTGTCTTCAATCCTGGAAAAGGTGTCCGTGCTGGACCTGAATCGCCATATCGCGGATGCTGTGTCCCTGGAGGATTACACCACAAGCTTGAAGACTTTAGGGACTGCTCATAGTGTTTCACGTGCGCTCCAAGGCTTGTTGTGCATGCGCGACAAATCACCGATGCTAGCCCCGATGGATGAATCCAGGACCACTCTTAGAGCGATGTATTCATATCTGGTGTTCTTAGAGAGCCATAGTAGGTTGATTGACGATACTGAAAAAGATGGTTCGGACCAGTTGGTGTTGAACTTCGTCGACGAGATGCTGCCCAGTGTTAAAATCCACGAAGTGCTGAATGAGCGCGATTACCAGAACTTCAAACAGCGTTTACATAATGTAGCAATGAAGGATGCGCAGGAGTTGTCTTCTGTTCTGACAACCTTGGTACCTCGCGCCCTCACCCATTTGGGTACGCAGTGCAATACGCTGCTGAGTAGTCTACTGGCGCACCAGTATCTTTCAACAAATGACGCTCCTCCTGTAGAAAACGAGGAAATGAAAGCGCGTGTTGGACAGTCGGCGCTATTATACATAGAGTCTGTCCTGCTTTTCTCCCCGGAGCTGTGTCGAGAAGCCAGCAGACTGTATCTCAACCCAAATAATTTGCTTGAGGCCATAAGAGAGGATAACGCGGTGCGTATCCTGGACAG
Source organism: Anaplasma sp. (assembly GCA_052043535.1). Lineage (GTDB taxonomy): Bacteria > Pseudomonadota > Alphaproteobacteria > Rickettsiales > Anaplasmataceae > Anaplasma. The sequence continues at coordinate 6,945 of JBQEQW010000003.1, read as the reverse complement.
TGAAAGTTTTGCCGAAAAATTGATCTCACAAGTTATCCGCCCACTCAAAGTAGAAAGGGGGCTTCTGTCGCCACACATGCACCGCGAACTCGGTAATTTGGAAAGGGCTGCAGCGGCCACACTGCTATTTTTCCCCGGATGTGACATCGGAGGTACAGATTTTGTACTCTCTACAGACGGGGCACAGCTACTAAATGTTGGCGAAGAAAAGATGGTTGTTGCCAACAACAAATTTTTCGATAGGGACAGCGCACTCAGCGACGCACACAGGAAAGAGCTGCTGTTGAGGGATATACAAAACACATTCCAAAATTTCAGGCTATCAGTAGGCACTCTGTCATGGAGCAAGTTCCTAGAAGAGCTAGATGACCTCTGCGACACGATAATCACCAAAGAGTTCGCAGATGCGGTATGCCCGCGTATATTACAGAAGTTGTCAAACGTTGAGCATGTACATAATCCCGACACAAACATAGGGACAGTTGTGTACGAGTCCTTCCTACCGAGGGTGGGGTACATAAGGGAGTTCCTGAGGAACAGAGAACTCATGGATGCCGCTGAACACTTCGTCAACTTTCTGCATTCTAAGGATGATGCAACATCCAACACACTCAGCATTGTGTTCATGAAGGCGTGTGGGTACTCGCAGGAAGGCTCAGCACCTGAACAGCACCTGGCGCCCCCAGAGCCCGGAACGCAGCCCGGAACGCATGAACCTCAAACCGCGCACGAAGACGAAAAACATGCCTTCTTCAGCCTCATAGATACACATAGAGAGACCTTTGTACAACGGTTTGCACATCAAGACGATATGATCGTCAATAAGGAACCATTTCCGGGGAGAGCAGAACGTGTTTCCACGGCGCAATACAAAATTGCAGAACTGGATACCAAACGGAGACATAGTATTGTAGGGACACTGACGCGCAGATCGTCTCGGTACTTATTCCATCACTGGTTGCCTTACATATCGCTGTCCTCAGCGTTGGTACTCTCGGGTATAGTCATAGGCGTTTCCTACTCGATTCTCATGCTTTCGCCATTGTTCACTGTGGCGTTTGTATTGTTATGCTGGTTACCAGCATTTGTGGTGGTTCTCTCAGACAATAATGCCTCCTGGTCTGCAAGATACCTGATGAGTATCACGCGGGATAGTATGAACGAAGCGGCTAAAATTCTGTATCCACAACATCGTCAATGTGTTGCCAGGACCGTAGAAAATACTGCACAATCGGTGGCGCCACCCGGTACACCGGGTCAGGACAAAGCTGGACAGGAAGGTCAGGACCAGCCAGGGGACCAACAACAACCGGATTCCGCCGCCGCAATTACCCCTACAGATCTAGTATCACCTGCGAATGTAGCAGTGCCGTCCACGGTACTGAACCCAGGAATATCTGGTGCTGCTGCGTTCAATTCTTCTCAGACTCATACAACTATCTAGCGCGCATTGGTGTCGGCTAAGAACAAGAAATGGGATGGCACTGGGGTGTGGAGTTGCGCCACCCCCTAGCGCATGGTGCCCACCCTTCTCGGCAAGCCTCCCCCGTGCTGCTTGGCAGAATGGTGAAAACAACCGCTTGCTTTTTGCCTAACGTATGGGCAAACCCGGTGGAGAATATCCCATGCTGCCTAGGAATTGTGCGGTCCCAGATACTTATTGGTGCGCAATCCCGTGGGGCTCGTGCTTTTGTGCCGCATACTCAACCACGCCGCTGCCTACCTCATCTCCTTCACTGGGGTTATCGAGAATAGAGACAGACCCAAGGAAATCACCAAAGCAACGGCCCTGGCTAAGTAGATTCTCGCCGACGTTGTGGCGATGTCCCCCTCAACTATGAACCTCATATCCTCACTCCGGTTCCCATATCCCCAAAGCACGTGAAACGTCTCCGCGACTTCCAATAGGTAAAATGCAATCCTGTGGGGCTCGTGGTTTTGTGCCGCAGCCTCAATCACGCTAGGCCACCTCACCAACAGCTTGATCAATTCGATCTCTGGGACCGAAGAAATAAGCGAGAAATCCACCTCTTCTATAGGCAACAGACCCTGTACATTCCTCATCAGAGAACATGCCCTGGCGTGCGCATACTGTATGTAAAAGATTTGGCTGTCCTGGGATTGCTCCTTTGCCTTCACGAAATCAAAGTCGAGCACTACGTCGTTTTTCCGTGTCATCATCATGAAGCGGGCAACATCTTTACCTACTTCTTCAACCACATCCCTGACTGTCAAAAACTCGCCTCTCCTCTTGGACATCTTGATTTGTGCACCATTTTCCAAGAAGTTCACCATGTTGTAGAGTGTAACGTCGATGATTGCTTTTCCATCGCTCAGCGCGTGAACCACGGCTTTAAGCCTCGGCACATATCCCTTGTGATCGAATCCTACACCCACAATCATGTAATCAAAACCCCTGGAGATTTTGTCGAAATGGTACGCCACGTCACCTGCAAAGTAGGTCCAGGAGCCATCTTCTTTTTGCAGGGCTCTGTCAGAATCATCACCAAAATCTTTGGACTTGAACAGTAGCAGTTCTCGCGCCTCCCAGAGCTCATCCTCCATAACTTTGGGACGCTCTAGTGTTCCGTTGTATACCAACCCCTTTTTGCGCAAAAACTCCACGCACTCCTCTATCACCCCGTTGTCCCGGAGCCTGGCCTCGGAGGTGAAGACGTCATGCCTGACTCCCAGAAGCTCAAGGTCCTCCTTAATTAACTCTAGAATGCTCTTCAGGGCGAAATCCCGGACCATCTTCCTCCCTTCGTTGGTAAAAGGCAGATTATCGCCATATTTTTCGAATAGAGCCTTGGCTATAGGTTTCAAGTACTCACCAGGGTAGAGCCCCTCCTTAATGGTGACCTTCTCGCCAAGCACCTCTTTGTATCTGAGGTATACCGACTCTACCAGCGTCTTGATCTGGCTTCCAGCGTCATTAATGTAATACTCCTTCGTGACATCATAGCCAACCCACTTCAGCAGATTTGACAGCACATCGCCGAATACGGCACCACGCGCGTGTCCGATGTGCAGCGGGCCTGTGGGATTCGCTGAAACGAATTCCAAGTTGACCTTTCGGCTATTGCCCAAGTTTACAGCCCCATACCTTTCACCCAATTTGTTGATGTCCCTGATAGCAGCCTGCCATACGTTCCGGCTGCAGGTAAAATTGAGGAATCCGGGGGGCGCGGCATCGATACTCTCTATCCCCTGAATCCCGCCTAATGCCTCACATAGAGACTTCGCAACTTCCATCGGGTTGCGCTTTGTTAAGTTACCCGCAATCAAAGCGGCGTTTGTATATACATCGCCGTGCCCATCTTGAGTGGGAGGCGCTACTATGAGTTTTCTGGATAGCGAATCCGATACCTCCTCGCCCAACAGCTCACCTATCTTCTGGGTGATTACACTCTTGAGGTTATCAAATAGACACAATACACCATCGGGAGAAAACATCTGAACAATCCTGCACACGGCAGTCACAAGTATATAGACAATCACCCGTACATCAAGCTCTATACAGCACCCACGCAAACGCGCGCGTCTCTTCCGCAAGAATTTTGTTTGACACCCCATATCCATGTGACCTTAATATCCGGGTTGCACCGGCGCTTTTGGCTACATAATGCAGTGGAGAGAAACAGGAATTGTAATCAACAGACGAGCGTACGGAAATTCACATATGCTGCTCTCCTTACTAACACGGGAAAGGGGCCTGTGCAAGGGATTGGCGAGATCCCCTGCGAGAAGGTTTCCTTTGCAAATTGGTGACTTGGTGGACGCAACGTGGAGGGCGAAGTTACCAAGCAATCTCGGGTACTTCACGTACGAGATATCGTCGTCCACCCTTCATTATTACCTTCATGACAAGATTAAGCTGATGTGTCTGTCCTCCATAGCGTACATAATAAGCAACTCGCTGCCTGAAAATGACCCCCACCCATCGCTATATGATTACTTCCGAAGTTTCACCCAGACCGCGGAAACTGGGGCACCGTGGTATAATAAATACCTCAAGCTGGAATTAGAGATATTATCGCAACTTGGCTTCGCACTTGACCTGTCAAAATGCGCAGTGAGCAACTCTCGGGACAATCTATCGTTTATTTCCCCGAAAACAGGCAGGGCCGTATCTGAGGCTGCAGGATTGCAGTACAAAGACAAATTGTTGCCTCTGCCAAAAGTGTTATACAACCTTTGTTGCAGCGGAATCGAGGTTGAATGCTGCTCAGACAGCGAGTTCGCATCAAGCTTGAAAGTCCTGGGTTTTTTCCTGCGCAAACATCTCCTACAAGGTAAGCACACGTTTCAAGAGTGTAGAGACATGCTAACTGGGCTACTACAGTAGGATTATTGCGTTTTTAAAAAATATTCATTATTAAGTGGTATAGGGTGATGTTCAGCTGTTGAGAAAGTGGGGGTAGTTGGTTATGGCTAAGCCTGGTAGGGGCCAAGAAGAAAACATGGGCCCAAACGTAGCCAGTATCCTGTCCTTGCTGAATGCTACCCAGGAACGTTCTGGTGGCGAAGGACAAGAAGATGACAAATCCGCACTGGCGATAGGACTTGCAGTTACAGCCACGTTCAACGAGGCCATGAAGACCGACGTAGTGGGGAGTCTTCTGGGTAACATCGATAAGGCAGTGACCACTATAGGTGCCAATATCACTCCGCAGGTTAGCGTATTCAGCCCCATGAAAAACTCGCTGTTTTTCGGGTTCCCTGTGCTGATAGATAGCATGCAACAAGGTGGTGAAGATGGCGGTGGAGTGGACGTGGACGACGGCGGTGGAATGGACGGTGGCAACGAAGCAGGTGCCGAAGGAGAAGGAGAGGACGAGCGGCATATGGACGGTACCGAAGATCCCAGCCTGTACGACCCATGGCACTTTGACCAGTATCCACACGCGGATGAGGAGATAGCGCGTGCCTCCCACGGAATGGACGGAGTCTCTCACGACGAAGCTGCCAGCAGCAGGGATATGCACCACGACTTGTCTCCGTCTGCGTCACCAGATCTGGTGCACCACGAGCGCTTTTCCTCTGAAGGCAGGGGAATGTAGCGAACCAAAAGTTTTTTGGGTTTTCCGACACATAGCGGCCTTTGATCCGTTGCCGAACGGCGCGCAAGCGGCTTCTTGCGCGTACTATGTTGAAACGAAGTAATAGGGCTTCGAACGCACACCCCATGCGTATAAAAATTGTCCCCCAACTGTCCTCCGAACTTAATCAGGAGGACCTGCCACACATGGGGGCAGAATGTACCTTGTCTTATATAAAAATAGGAAACTCCACCATCGCATCGATGCAGGAATGCATATTGCACAGGGGAAACCCATGGGCGCAGCACAGGCAACCTTATAATCCGTGGAGTCTAACGTGACCGAATACCCGCGGAAATATTTTTGTGAGTAGAGAAAAAATCAGTGCTGGAACGGAGATTTTAGACCCTTCCCTGTGGTCCACTAGGGACCTCTTGCGTTTACTAACATCCACAAACCCCCGTACATACCCGAAGGCGCACGCCACGTGGCTGCACCCGACCATGCAACAGCAGGTGCTGACTGAAAAGAGGAAGTTGCGGGGGACGGACTCGAACCATCGACCTGCAGGTTATGAGCCTGCCGAGCTAACCAGCTGCTCCACCCCGCGGAAACAAAAGGCACGCGACAACCGCGCCCTCTTCGTGTACCAAATTCTAAAGGATTTAGCAAGTCTTTCCTTAAAATAAAAATCTTTTTCACAGCCCCCTGCAACGTTGTCATACGGCTTCATACATTTTTACAAGAAATCCGACTCCATTAGTATTAAATCTGCAACGTAAAGCTACTACTCACCATCTCAAGTCCCACAACCAGAACACGGCAACACGGGCGCCATGGGAGCATAATGCTTACTCTCGGCCAAGGAATTTTAGCTCCCACTCAAGGTCAATGTTGCACATTTTGGACACCCGATGCCGCACCTCGTTTCCAAGATCCTCAAGCTCTCTTGCAGTAGCATTACCCAGGTTGAATAGGAAGTTGCAATGCTCCTCTGAAACTTTTGCACTCCCGATCTGTAATCCCCTACAGCCCGCTGCATCAATCAGTTCCCAAGCCTTCTGCCCCTCTGGATTTTTGAAGGTTGACCCCCCAGTTTTCCCGGTAACCGGCTGTGAGGCGTTGCGCCGAAGTATCAGTTCATTCATGGTGCTTCTTATGGAGGAAGAATCCCCAGGAACCCCCATAAAGGTGGCATCCACGAAAATCCAGCTGCCCGATAGGCCGTTCTGACGATACGAATACCCCATGTCATTGTTGTAGAGCGTGCACACCTCCCCCCGCTCGTTGACCGCATGTATAGAGTGCAGTACAGACGAAACATCCCTGCCATAGGCCCCCGCGTTCATTGCCAATGCACCACCCACGGTGCCCGGTATCCCCGCAAAGAATTCCAACCCGGAAATTCCGTTCTGTTGCGCAAATATCGCGAGGTTAGACAAAAGTGTGGCACATCCGACAGTGATGGTGCTGTTCTCGCAGTGCACATGTGTGAATTCTCTGCCTAATTTCACAACAACCCCCTCGACTATTCCATCCCTGATAATGAGGTTGGAGGTGGCTCCGATCACAGACACCGGCAGATTTACATGGCGTAGAAATAGAGCTAAATCCTCTATGCTCGCAGGTTTGAATAGCACCTCCACCTTGCCACCAACGCTGAACCACGTCGTATTACGCATCTTCACACCCCTGCGGTACGCACCCAAAACCTTCGGTAGATCGTACCTAGCTACGTTGCAATACACTCTTCAGCTCCGCCCCCATTTCAAGCCCTGCTTCCTTAGCAGTACTCTCTGAAAATTCACGCTCTAAAAACACCATTCTGCGGTGGTCGCGGGCAAGCATGCACTTCATTGACATTAACCCAAGACTCACATCTACATACCTAGCCATCGCAGCC
>JBQEQW010000002.1:0-18795 GCA_052043535.1 Anaplasma sp. | reverse complement strand
CTGCATCTCAGGAGTCAGCCAAGACTGGTGTGGCACGGCCAAGTTCACCTCCGCCAGCTCCACCTCGGACAGCGACTGCCTCGGCTGCCAATAGGCAAACGAGGCATACTGTCAGCTTTTCAGAGCAGGTACTGGTCTCGACTTTCGGTGATGGCCCTGGACCTGGCACCTTGACGACAGAGCATCTGCGCGGCGACCACGGGGAGGTTGGACAAGGGCACACCTCCTCTTCGAAGCAGGCTGATAACGCACGCTCCGGGAGCAACGCGGCCGGGAAACGTGATTCAGTATTGCAAGGGAAGCACGTATCTTCACTCATGCGTGAACTGAGCAACAACACCCCAGAAAAAGGAGCTGGGCGCTAGGCCTAAACCTCAAACCTAAACTGCACGCCAAACGCCGTGTGACCGCCCTCGCCAAGGAGGTCGCACGGCGTCCACCACCAAGAATCTTAAGCATCGGCTGGAACCTACAGCAGCCACGAACTATACGCCCCAGTCCGAGTGCCAAGACAGCTCATGCAGCAAATCTCTTCCACATCATAATGACAAATGCTTTTTGCTTTCTTTGTGCACTTCTTTCTTTAAGCAATCTTTAATGCATTAGCCCATGGAGTTCGGCGCATAGCCCTTCATAGGCGCACACACGAGCAGGTTCTCTAGCTTGATGATATGCTTGCAGCCTGACCAGACCGGGTTGGAGATCAGTGCACAATTCGATTGAGACCCGACACAGCAGATACCGCCTCGCAATCGGAACCTCTTTCACAAATAGAAACATACTTTGCAGTGGCAGGCGGACACCAAGTATAATCAGCTTAGAAGACATTGTGCCATAGCATGAAGTTTTTGGAACCAACATGGAGTGTATGGATATTCTGAGCCAAAAAGGCCTCTACTCGCGTGCAAGCTTGAAAAAACTGGACAGGTCATTCTTAAAGGTCGTAGAGCAACGTAGCCCGGAGTTATTAGCAGAGCTCATCGAAGCCCGCAGAAGGGGTTATGGAGACTCAGAGATAATAATTAACCTGTCTTACATACTGGAAGGGTTTGTCGCCCAACTGTTCCACATCGAAGAAGAAGTAACGGCGCTGAACGAGGAGTTGCACGAGAAATCCCTCGTGATTTACAAGTGCAAGAGGTCGTTCGTACACCGCCATGCATTGAAGAAATACTGCAACCCGGAGCGGCTTGATATAGCAAAAATCACAAACGGGCTGTCGTCGCTGTTCAACCTCCCAATTGCGGAATATGACTTCGCAAAGAAGGTCACACTGTGGCTGGAGAACCCCCAGAAGTACGAGTCTGAGCTGGATATAGCAGCCCAGTACGCGTCATATGTAGCGCATTCGGGCCGTAAGTCTTTGCTTTTTCAAGTTCCATCCAAAATAGACTACAACAAACTCGTCCCTACGGAGAAGATACAAAAATGCGGAATAGACCTCGACGTTACGAAAAACCCAAGGGAGAGAACAGGCTTCAACATTGCAAAACTGCCATCCCCGGAACACGCGCTCAACGAGGTACATTACTGCATCATATGCCACAAACAAAAACGCGACAGTTGCTCCGTGGGCATGAAGGATAAGTCTGGCTGTGCTAAAGTCTCCGAACTTGGAGTACAAATGGGCGGGTGCCCGCTCAGAGTCAAGATTTCTGAAATGAACTTTCTGAGCGCACAAGGACTGGTAATATCTCCCCTCGCGGTTCTGACAATCGACAACCCAATGTGCGCGTTGACGGGGCATCGCATATGCAACGACTGCACTCGCGCGTGCATATATCAGAAGCAGCAACCTGTCGACATTCCGTATATAGAAACCTACGTGCTAAATCGTGTCTTGGACCTGACTTACGGCTTTGAGATATACTCGCTCTTTACGCGATGGAAACCGCTTTCCTTTACGAATGTGCTACCTAAAAAACACACCGGGAAGAATATCCTCGTAGCGGGACTAGGCCCTGCAGGCATAAGCCTAGCCCACTATCTGCTCAATGAAGGGCACAATGTGGTCGCGGTGGATGGGTTGAAGATCGAACCGCTGCCAGAGCGCGTATCTGGAGTGACTAGGTGCAACGAAAAGTGCGATTTCGCTCTCATTAGAGATGTGAAAGGTGAGCTATTCGAGCGCCTGGATCATAGAACATCTTACGGATTCGGGGGAGTGTCTGAATACGGAATAACCGCGCGATGGAACAAGAACTATCTTACAATCGCCAGATTACTTCTAGAGCGAAGGGAGAACTTTGCAATGTACGGAGGAGTTCTTTTGGGCGGCACTTTGGGCCTAAATGACGTATTCGCTCTCGGATTTCACCACATAGCTCTGGCAATCGGAGCAGGTGCACCCAGAATTCCAGCAATAAAAAACATGCTGGCCAAGGGGGTTTTGACCGCATCTTCCTTCCTGATGTCGTTGCATCTCGGAAATGCCGCACACGAAGATTCAATCACCAATCTGCAGATCAGGCTTCCTGCTGTGGTGATAGGTGGCGGCCTCACCGCAGTGGATGTGGCAACGGAGCTGCTCGCATATTACCCAGTACAAGTTGAGCGTTTTCTCTCTAGGTACGAGGTTCTGGTGCAAAGGCTTGGCAGAGATTTTGTAGAACGCACCTGGAGCTCCGAAGAGCAAGAGATCTCGCGTGAATTTTTGGATCATGCCCGTCAAATAAAACAGGAAAGGGCTGAGGCTTCGAAAGAAGCAAGACCGCCCAGGCTGCTGGAGCTCCTACAGAAATGGGGAGGAGTAACAATAGTGTACCGCGGGAATTTAGGCTCTTCTACCGCTTATAGAGTAAACAGCGAAGAACTACAGAATGCCATGTCGGAAGGGGTGTATTTCGCGGAAAACATACAATCCGAAGAAATAGTGTTAGATAAGTACAACCACGCTGCGGGAATAATTGCGAAAAATGCGGCTGGCTATGAGCAATATATAGCTGCAAAAAACGTGGTGATAGCTACGGGAACGCATGAGGGATGTTCCCCATTAGAAGAGCAAAATATCGACGTACAGAATTGTGCGGACAATGTACTGGCGGGCAAAAATGGAACTATAAGCGTCCTAGGTGACCTGCATCCCCAATACAGAGGCAGCGTGGTCAATGCGATTGCAAGTGCAAAAAATGGCTATCCCGCGATTACGGAGGCGTTAAAAGAACGTGCAAAATGTCGTAATAGCACAGAATTCTTTCGCGAGGTACGCGGTTCTTTGCTCTCCAGGATCGTTTCCATCACTGCCCTGACACCTGACATCATTGGGCTCACTGTGCTCTCTCCTCTCGCTGCCCGCAAATTCAGCCCTGGACAATTTTACAAGTTGCAAAATCTACGTCTAGCGGATGGCCCAGCATTTTCCATGGAGGGCATTGCCGTAACCGGGGCCTATGTGGACAGAAACAATGGTACAATAACTGTAGTGATATTGGACGTAGGAGGATCATCTAGGCTGTGTAAGCGGCTGCGCGAAGGTCAGCTAGTGAGTCTCATGGGCCCCACAGGCACTCCTACGGAAATACCGAATAATGAGAACGTGATGCTCGTGGGCGGGGGCGTTGGTAACGCTGTACTCTTTTCAATCGGCAAGGCATTGAAGTATAACTCATGCAAAGTTTTGTATTTTGCCGGATACCGAAACCTTGAGAGCGTGTTCAAGATGCACTCTGTGGAGGAAGCATCAGACATCGCAGTATGGTGTTGTGAAGCCGGGGAAATCACACCTAACAGGCCTGCTGATGCGTCATATCGGGGAAATGTCGTAAGTGCAGTACTGGAGTATCACGAGCAAGGGCTTGGTCAAATTCAACTACAATCAATAGACAGAGTTATAGCGGTGGGGTCCCACGGAATGATGTCGGCTGTTTCTCGTATGGTGGACGAAAACTTGGGTTCCTGTTTCAAGCGGGGTATCAAAGTTGTCGCCTCGATAAACTCGCCTATGCAGTGCATGATGCGCGGCGTATGTGGGCAATGTATACAGCGCCACGTCGATCCCATAACTAAGGCCCAGAGCTTTGTATATAGCTGCGTTAACCAGGACCAGCCGGCCAATTGCGTGGACTTTCAATTCTTAGATGGTAGGCTGCGGCAAAACAGCCTGTTGGAGAAATGTACTTCGCTGTGGGTCGATCATTGCATGGAAAAGCCCTGAAGTCCGCATTGTTAAAGCACTGGGTACAGAGGCTCTGCAAATATACCTAAATCTAAGCACAACACCAAAAAGTGTTGACATACGCGGTCTGAACACGGGGAAAGTTGTCTGGGAGGTGAATATCAAAATTGTGCATAGTTGGGAAAAAGAGAAATTGCAATTTTGAGAATAACCCCTTACTATTCGGGCTGTTTCCAGTTCTAACTAATTGTGGTGTACATGAGCTTTCCTAGTATTCACAAACACGGGTATCCCTTCATATGTTTCGCGTTTTTTCTTTCGTGCATTGGTTTTGCTGTCTCGTCTAGTATAGGGGTTGTTTTCGCATCGATCACCGCCCTGTGTGCGTATTTTTTTCGCGATCCTGTGCGGGTTGTGCCGCTTGATGATGCCCTGGTGGTCAGTCCAGCAGATGGAGTCGTGACGTCTATTATGGAAGCAGAATCCCCGCTGGAAGATGGGAAGACTGTCACAAGAGTAAGTGTTTTTTTAAGTCTGCTTGACGTGCATGTTAATCGTGTTCCCGTCTCCGGGGTGGTAAAGTTGGTCGAGCATCGCCCGGGGAGTTTCTCTTCTGCCAATTCGGGAGGAGCGGCGAACGAGAATGAGAGGGTGCGAGTCGTTATAGAGTCGTCAGTCGGTTCCCATGGCATAGTCGTGGAGCAGATTGCTGGGGTACTGGCAAGAAGGATAGTGTGTGATCTGGAAGTTGACAAACCTGTGGCGCTGGGCGCTAGGATGGGAATTATTAGGTTTGGTAGTAGGATGAACCTTTATATTCCGGCAGAAATTCCGATCTCCGTTTCGGAGGGGCATACTGTGGTAGGCGGGGAGACTATAATCGCCTCACTGGATCCTAGAGCGGCAGAGTTGCATCGCAAGCTGACCTTCGACAAGGTGTAGATTATTTGCTCAGTGTGTGAATTTGTGCTAATCTTGCCCCCTGTGATTAATCCGCGATCATCATCTCAATGAGTGGTGACAAAATAGGGGGAGGGGCTGGTTCCGGTTCTACTTCAGTGACAAGGCTGCTGCCCAACATGGTAACAATGCTGGGGTTGTGTTCTGGATTGACTTCCATAAGGTACACGTTTGCCGGGCGGTGGGAGCTGGCTGTGGTGTTTATAATCATAGCAGCTTTTATGGATGGCATCGACGGTAGAGTGGCCAGGATGTTGAACTCTGCCAGCGGCTTTGGCGCGCAGTTGGACTCCTTCGCTGACTTTTTGAGCTTCGGGGTTGCTCCGGCATTTCTACTGTATTTCTGGTTGCTTCATAGCATGCTGGCAGTCGGTTGGGTGCTAGTAATGGTGTTCGTGGTGTGCATGTCCATCAGGCTGGCCAGGTTCAATGTCTACTCGTGCTACGACGATGAAGAAGAGGAGTGGAAAAAGTGCTTCTTCGTGGGGGTACCTGCACCCATAGGAGCGTTGCTTTCCTTAATTCCGGTAATGATGACCTTCTACGACGGGGACGTGTGGTGGTTTTCGGAGAAGGTGCTCAACAAAAATGTGGTGGCAACGTATTTCGCCTTCGTCGCGTTTCTCACGGTGAGCAATATCCCGACCATATCCGCGAAACATCATCAGATACCCAAGAGGTGGTTTTACGTCCTAATCACCTTGCTCGCGGTCTTGATGGTGCTTGCCATAACGAACCCGTGGGTAATGTTCCCCCTGATGGGCCTGTTGTATTTTATTTCGATCCCCGTGGGCAGCGCATACTACTCGTACGTAAATGGTCGTTACGCCGCGGCCAAGGCTCTGGAGAAGCGCATAGCCCCCTCTGACGATGACAAAGAGGAAGCCGAGTAATACCTGGTTCGCGCTGGATGCGGAGGTTGTGTTGGCGTATACACGCGGGTGGGCCTGGGTTCGGTGTTCCGCATATGTCGGTGTGGGCTGAAGGGCCGGAATCGGCTCCCGAGTGGCGATGTCCTTGATAGATCCGTGTTGCCTTGTTAAACTTTATGTGTTAGTCTCGGGCCTCAGTCGTGGAGTTTGCTTGTATAAGGACTTTGCAGTCGGTGGTCCTGCCTTGTTGTTGTTTGGTGTATGTCTGAAGTTCGTAACTTGGTCTTTGCCATTGCGGCCTCGGTAGCCGTCATGGTGGGGTGGAAATTTGTGCATGAGAGATTGTTCGCTGAGAAGCAGCGTCCCCAACAACAGAGAGAGGTTGTGTCGGAGTCCCTCATCCCGGAAGTCATGGATATAGTAGAGCAGAAGCCCAGAGATGTGGTTCTGAGGTCCGTACCCAGGGTGAAGTTGGGGAATTCCAATGTTCAGGCTTCTGTATCGCTGAGAGGAGCCCTGGTAGATGATTTGTCGCTGATGAAGTACCGGGTAGACGTAGATCAGCATTCGCAGAACGTGGTCCTCATGTCCCCAGAGGGCACTGAAGGGGATTCCATAGTAGAGTTTGGGTGGATAGACTCGAAGCGCAGCATCAAGGTGCCGAACAGGGACACCTTGTGGGAGGTTGAGGAGAGTAGTGAAGGTGCTGACGGTCGAGGATCCGTGTCCCTGCGCTGGGACAACGGTGAGGGAATAATCTTCAGGTTGAAATTTCTCCTAGACGAGAGGTACATGTTCGAGGTCTATCAGGGGGTAGAAAATACCACTGAAAATGAGGTGCAGTTAGCCTACTACGGGCGGATAAACAAAGTGCACAATTCCGAGGGCAAGTCATATTGGATATCCCATGAAGGCGCAATAGGGAGCTTCGGCCACGGCCACAAAGAGTGGACTTACAAGGATTTACAGAAAGAGCATAGCATAAAGATCGGTAATGTGGCGTATGAAGGCGGCGGCGACCATTGGGTAGGCTTAGCGGACAAATATTGGTTTGCGGCGCTGGTGCCGTCAGCTGACAGCGGCAGCAAGGTGGCTTTCCGCGCCAAACACGTTCCCAAGGGCGCTTTGGATCATTTTCAGGTAGACTTCAGCCGGTCTTATGGCACCATCCCCGCAGCCGGTAAAGCTGAAGCAAAAACGCACCTCTTCGTTGGAGCTAAGGAACTGGCCGTGCTGGACCATTATAGAAGCAAGCTCAACATATCCCTGTTCGATAAGGCGGTGGATTTCGGTATATTGTATTTCATCACAAAACCGGTGTTTCTTCTGCTGCAATATTTTCACAAGGTTATCGGCAATTTCGGTTTGGCGATTGTCATGCTAACCATTTCGATAAAGGTGGTGGTCTTCCCAATTGCCAGCAAATCTTATGTCTCGATGTTGAAGCTAAAAAGGCTACAGCCAGAGATTACCAAGATTAAAGAGTTGTACAAGACAGACGACGTTCGAGTGGGTAAGGAGATTGCCGCATTGTTCAAAAAGCACGGTGTCAGTCCGATATCCGGGTTTCTTCCCGTGTTGGTGCAGGTACCCGTGTTCTTTGCCTTGTATAAGGTCCTATTCGTGACAATAGAGATGAGGCATGCTCCCCTGTTCGCATGGATCAAGGACCTTTCTAGCCATGATGCCGCAAACCTGTTGAACCTTTTTGGGGCGTTGCCATTTGAGCCGCCCATATGTATTGGGGTGCTGCCTGTCGTACTTGGCATAACTATGGCGATACAGCAAAAACTGAACCAGTGGGACCAAGTTTCCCAAGATCCGTACGGCATTATGAAATTTCTTCCATATATCTTTGTGTTCATATTCTCTTCCTTTCCAGCAGGGTTGGTTCTCTACTGGATTTGCAGCAACATCATAACTATGCTGCAGCAGCTGCTTGTGCGTCATCTTTTGTCCGAAAAGAAGGGTCTAGTTGGCAATTCTACGTAAAACGATTTTTGGGGGTGCAATGTGCGCGACAGTCTGAGTGTCTTATTGGCAGTGGGAGTTTTCTATCCAGAAGTATCTGAGCTGATGATCGAGGGTGCAGTAAAGACGCTCGAATCTTACGATGCCGCCGATGTTAAGCACGAGGTGATCGCCGTGCCGGGGGCTTTTGAAGTCCCCGCGGCGATATCTTTTGCGATTATGAGCGATCGAGAGCCCTATGATGGCTACATTGCGCTAGGTTGTGTTGTAAAGGGAGCAACTAATCATCATAATGTTATCTCGGCTTCTGTATCCTCAGCCCTGAGTGACATCGCGGCACATCATGCTGTACCCATGGGATTCGGGATAATTACCGCGGACACCGTGGATCTTGCCATGGAAAGAGCGGACCCGAACAGAAAAAACATTGGCGGTAGTGCGGCAGTTGCTGTATTGAGAATGATGGAGTTATACAAGAGGTTTTTAGGGTAACTGTATGGGAGTGGATAGCGAGTCCGACGGCCTTCCTTGGTATTCTGGCAAGACTTCCGCCAGATTCCTCGCCGTCCAAGGGGTATATTCTATGATGTTCTCTTCCTACTCGGAAAGAGATTTGAATAGCCTATACGAGCACCTATACGAGATGCGGGGCGTTTTGGACCTTGGCAGGGTGGACAAAAAGTTGCTAGTAAAAATCCTCAAGTCAGTGCTAGACAGGTATCAAGAAATTGACGCAACTATTTCGGCACACATCAGCAAAAAATGGACAATGGACAGGATTAGTTTGGTCAGCTTAGCGGTCATGAGAACCGGGGTCTGCGAGCTGCTGTGCTTAAATACTAATGAGGTGATAGTCATTAATGAGTACGTGGACATAGCGTCTTACGCGCTGGAGGACGCTGAGGTTGACTTCGTAAATGCTATACTGAACAAGGCCAAGTCAGTACGTCCCGAGCGCAGCGTTGAGGTAGTCCACAAAGTTCAACCAGACTCCGACCAGGTCGCGCTGCTCTCAAAAAGTTGTTAGCATACAAGCGGATGGTCACCTACCCCGCAGCATGTCAAATCCGAATAGCCCCCGGCAGGTACAGAAAAATAACGGCGGGATACCTTGAGGTGTGTCCCATGATCTGCCAGCGCAGCACCCGTGGAATTTTAAGCCCGTGTGCTGGAGTGGCACTACACTCTACTATCTTTGGACGCACCAGGATGGCAAGCTTTCCGAAACTGTGAGGGCTCGCTTAAATCATGTGCAGGCTCGTGTTTGGTAAGGTCACAGATCACCAACAGAAGGTTTTCAACGTGGTCAGCATCCGGCAAAATATTCGCTGAAAATTGACATGTAGCGAGAAATTTGCAAGAATCCAGCCGTGTCCCCTATATAGGCGTGGGTTGGCGTGCACGGCGGAATTGGTGAATATTCTTCGGTCCTGCTATTTTTCTTGCTCGCTGCCATGTTGTCCTCGTTGCTTGCCGTTCTGCCTGTCTTCTTGGCGGGAAGGAGAGATAGCATGGAGAAGCTATCTCCATACGAGTGTGGCTTTGATCAAGAGCGCAATCCCAGATCCGCCGCGTTTGATGTGAAGTTCTGCGTCGTGGCGATTCTGTTCGTTATCTTCGATGTAGAAGTCGCATTTCTGTTCCCCTGGGCAGTGTGCCTAGGCGAGATTGGCGTGTTCGGGTTTTGGTCTATGGCGCTGTTTATGGGCTTTCTTGCGGTGGGGTTTGTCTACGAATGGGGCGCCGGAGCTTTGGAATGGGGGTAGTGTGAGTCTATGGACAAGCAAAATCAGGTACTAGAGCAGGAGTTGTGGGCGGGGTATAAGGACAGAGGTTTTGTCGTGACCAAGTTTTCCGATCTTGTCGATGACGTGGTGAAGTGGTCGCGGAGCGGGTCGCTGTGGCCCTTGACGTTTGGCCTTGCCTGCTGCGCAGTTGAGATGATGCACACAGCGGCTAGCAGGTACGATCTCGATAGATATGGGATCATGTTCAGAGCGAGTCCCAGACAGGCAGACGTTATGATAGTTGCTGGCACTTTGACCAATAAGATGGCGCCTGCTCTGCGTAGAGTGTATGACCAAATGGCTGAGCCCAAGTATGTCATCTCTATGGGAAGCTGTGCCAACGGTGGGGGATATTATCACTACTCGTATTCTGTGGTGCGTGGGTGTGACCGCATAGTGCCAGTAGACGTGTATGTTCCTGGGTGCCCTCCAACAGCGGAGGCGCTCTTATACGGAATAATGTGTCTCCAGCAAAAAATCGTCAGGGGCGACTCTAGAGTCAGGGAGGCATAGGGCAATGTCACAAGGCGCGAAGTTACAATCTCTCAAAAAGCATCTCAGTCAGGCGCTGGAGTGCAAAATCACGCTGAGGGATGATGAAGTGTTGGAGTGTTCCGTTACGAAAAAGGGCCTGTGTGACTACATAGCCAAGCTCAAAGATGAAAGGTTCAGGGTTCTGACTGACATATTCGCCGTGGACTACCTGGCGCGTAAAAACAGGTTTGATGTGGTCTACATGCTCCTTAGCATGTCGCTCAACGCCAGAGTGTGCTGCAGGGTGCAACTCGCCGAAGGCAGCAGCATTCCGTCCGTGGTGAGTATGTTCAGCACTGCTGGATGGTTCGAACGCGAAGTTTTTGACATGTATGGCATCACGTTCGAAGGTCACCCAGATATGAGGAGGATTCTGACGGACTATGGCTTCGTTGGCCACCCTATGCTGAAGGATTTCCCGCTGACTGGATACGACGAGGTTAGATACGATCTCCAGGAACAAAAGGTGGTGTATCGTCCCGTGGATCTGCAGCAGGACTTCCGGAATTTCGACGCTTTGTCTCCTTGGAAAGGCAACGCGTAGGTCCGGTACGCGGCCGCTGGTCGCGCGTGTTGCCCGCGGCTTGTGCAGCAAATCGGTGTGTGCACGGCTAAGTCCACAATTTTCGGAGCCTTATATCCTGTATCCCAGAATCGTGCATGATCCGGTTTATCGCTACCCAGGGTCTACAATCGTAACGAAAGGTAAAGTGGTTGCGCTGGGAAATGATTCGTGTCAAACTACGGTGAACTCCACTATTGTTCGGGTACAGATGAGGGTTTTGCTTACATGTGACGATGGCTTCTACGCTGCGGGGATCCGGGTTTTGAAGGACATTGTGTCAGGGTCTTGGTCCTCTACAGAGGTTTGGATAGCGGCGCCTTCACGCGACTGTAGCGCATCTGGTGGGGCCGTAAGCATCCGTAACCCGGTAGGGGTTCGGGTTGTCAGTGAGCAGGAGATCGAAGTCGATGGCACCCCGGTTGACAGCGTGTTGATGGGATTACGCAGAATGAAAAATTTGGGGGTGGCACCCGATCTCGTGCTATCCGGGATTAATCACGGCACCAATGTGGGTAGGTACATGTGGTCGTCAGGCACGATAGCAGCGGCTTCTGCAGCCTCCTCCTTCGGTCTCCCTGCCATAGCAATAAGCCAGGAATACCCTTCCGGGGACAGCAGTGAGGACATGGTGGTAGTGTGGCAAAACTCGAGGGAATCCGTCGCCGGGTTGGTTGAGCAGCTACTAGGTAGCCCGCAATGGGACAAGAAACATGCGTTGAGCGTCAACGTTCCATGCTCGGCCGTACAGGGAGTGAAGTTTGGAGCGCAGGGCAAGCACCGCGCTGAGAAGGTGCCAGTTGCAGAGCTCTCGGAGTTCGCCACTGAGGAGGGAGGTTCCTACGTTATTAGCAAAATGTACAGGTCCCCAAGGCTTTCCGACAATGAAATGGCAACAGATGATGAGCGGCTATTGCAGAAGGGTTACATAGTGGTGACCCCCATTACACGCGACCTTACGTGCTACGATACTCTGGATCAGCTTCTTGGGTCCAAATAGTGTCTATGGTGTACCTTGCATATTCGCTTGGCTTTTCCGTGCTGTTTTTTTTCGCGGTATATTCGGTACACAACTACAGACGGGCTGAGAAGTTGCTTGAGGAGATTGTAGAAACTGAAAATGAAGAGGAAATATAAAAGGGCGCTTTTTGTAGCCGCCTCCTTTTGCGTAATGGGATGCGTGCTGTCCTTTGTCTTGTTCGAATTGAGGAAAAGCATCTCTTTCTTCTGCACTACAAGTGAGTTGTTGTCCGGCCATCACAAAGGGTCCTTGGTGCGCGTCGGTGGGATGGTAACCGCAGGAAGCGTGTCCAGAAGCACTGATAGCGTCTCCTTCGACATCACGGATTTCAAGACTAATGTGCGGGTGGTCTACAGCGGAATACTTCCTCCACTTTTCAGCGAAGGAACCGGCGCCATAGCGAAAGGAAGGCTAGTCGATGGGAAATTTATTGCGGAGGAGGTGTTGGCAAAGCACGACGAGAAGTACATGCCGAAGCGCATGTACACTACCCCCCAGGGAGAGGCCACTGGCGCTCAAAAGCCCAGGTAGCCCAACTCTGGCTATGCAAAATACAAACAACGCAAGCAGTTAGTACAATCTCAAGTGCCGTTCGTGCACCACCTGTTCTTCCAACCAAGCAAGTACTGCAGAACTTTTCAGGGCAGCCTGGCTATTTGTAAGCCTGTATGGAGTGCAGGATCTTATCGATTGCGGCGGAGGGATTGGAACTCTGCGTTATTGGACGCCCAATTACCAGATAATCTGCACCCTCAAAAATGGCTTCTGTAGGCGTTTTTACGCGTTTATGATCATTAATGTCAACATTCAAACGAACGCCCGGTACAACTAGCTTGATCTTGGGGTGCCGCTTGCGTATTGCGCTGACCTCATGTGCTGAACACACCACGGTCCGCAGTCCCGCATCCACAGCGAGGTTCACCAATCTCATCACGTGTGACCCCACGGGCCCGTGAATGCCAAAATCCTCGAAATCGGCGTCGTCTATGCTAGTAAGAACTGCGACGCCCACCGGCAATATTTTGCTGCCCGACAGGATATCGACTGCCGCCCGAATCATGTTTCGCCCGCCACTGACGTGGATAGTCAGCATGGCAACGTCCAGAGTTTTTATCGCACTAATCGCCATCGCTACCGTATTGGGAATGTCGTGCAGTTTCAAGTCGAGAAACACCGGCACGCCCAGATTTACCACCTGGCGCACACCAGAAATGCCGTAGGCGGCGAAAAACTCCAACCCCAGCTTCACCATAGCAACTCTGCTGGACACCTCCTTTGTGAGCTCAATGGCCCGGTCTATGTCCATCATGTCTAACGCGCAGATTATCGGACTACTGGGCATTATAGTGCTGATAACATTTATCAAAAAGCGTCAAAAAGTTCTTCGTTGTGATCTCACTCACAACCTCAGGACTCTCCCCCCAAATTCCGGACAGATGCCCAACAACAAATTTCGTCATTGCCGGAGAGTTAGTCTTCCCTCGGTGAGGCTCCGGGCACAAAAACGGGGAATCCGTCTCAACTAGAACCCTGTCCCTGGGTACAAACTTGGCAACCTCCCGGAGCTCACCTGCATTTTTGAAAGTGAGTATTCCAGAGAATGATATGTACAACCCAGCGTCCAGGCAGCTCTTTGCCATCTCCATAGATGAGGCAAAACAGTGCATGACCCCCTTAAACTCCCCCACTTTCATCTCGGAAGTACAAATTTCCGCCATCCTCGAGTCGGCGTTCCTGGAGTGGATAATCACAGGCAGCCCAGTTTCCCTGGCCGCAGATATGTGCGATAAGAAGTTCTTTTCTTGTATACCCACGCCGTGGTTGCTCTTGTAAAAATCTAGCCCGGTTTCGCCCAGTCCTATGACTTTTTCACCCTGCGCTAGTTTGACCAAATCCTCTGTGGAAACTAGCTCCCCGTCTGCACTATCGCACGGATGCACCCCGACAGACGCATACACCTGCTTGTATTCATTTGCGATCTTGAGCAATTCGGGAAACTCTGCAAGCGTAGTACAGACCGTCTGCATCAACAATACGCCCGAGCTCACCGCCTGCTCCACCGCATCCCGTATCCCAGGAGCATCGAAGTGGTTCAGATGGCAGTGCGAGTCTACTATCACTGTTGGAAAAAGCCAAAACCCTGATTCTAACAAATTTGCGTAGAAGTGCAACCACGCATAAATGATCTACATCGCCGCCCCGCTAGTGGCACATAAGCAACATACCCGCAAGACGAACAGCCGCAAGCCTGCATGTCATTTTGTCACAATGTTCACGACCCTACCCGGCACGTAGTACATGTTCCGAACTGTGTTACCACCGAGCTTTTTCTGCGCAGCACCGAGAGCCTCAGCCTTCGCCGTGTCTGCGTCGCACTCGGAATCTACCTTTATGGTGCACATAAACTTCCCATTTATTTGCACCGCAATATCCACAAAATTCTCTACTAGCAAATCCTCCCTGACAGCGGGCCAGCTCCGCGCGCACAGCATGCCGTTACCCCCAATTTTCTCCCACAATTTTTCTGCCAAATGTGGGACAAATGGCTCAATGACCCTGAGAAAAATGCACACAGCCTCGTCGACCACCGATTGACTTATGGGCTGTCTCAGCATCTCAAAAATAATGTTGCTCATCTCTCTAAACTTCGCAACCGCGCAGTTGAGCCTGTAGTACTCCATGTCCCCATTGATCCCGCGAAAGAGTGCATGTACTCGGGACAGATATTCCCGATCCTGTCCAGACACATTCGCGTTGTCAAAATTGGTGCTAAATTCGCTGTTACTTCCTCCAAGCACTTTCCATAGCCGCTCCACGTACCTCCACGCACCCTCGACCCCGACGTCTGACCACTCTATATCACGTTCAGGCGGTGTGTCAGACAACATGAACAATCGTACTGTGTCGGCGCCATATTTTTGCAGTATTTCTCCGGGGTCAACCACGTTCTTCTTGGATTTGCTCATCTTTTCCACTTTCCCGCACACGACTGTCTCCCCAGCCTGGATCATTCGTTGTGCGTCTTTGGGAAGTAAGTAATTCCCGACCGAATCTTTATAAACCTGGTGGCAGATCATGCCTTGGGTGATCAAATTGCGGAAAGGCTCTTCCACCGCGAAATGCCCGCATTTTTTTAGTGCTCTACAGAAAAATCTCGCGTAGAGCAAATGCAGTACAGCGTGTTCTATCCCGCCGATGTAGTAGTCCACAGGCAGGAGTTTGTCGCAATCTGACGCGCTTATTCCCCCGCTTTCACTGCAAAATGAAGCAAAGTACCACGAAGACTCGAAAAAGGTGTCAAATGTGTCCGTCTCGCGCTCGGCATCTGACCCACATATAGGGCACTTCACGTGCTTCCACGTGGAATGATGGTCCAGCGGATTGCCCCCCTTGAAAAAATCCACATCCTTGGGCAAAGATACCGGCAAGTCCTTCCTGTCCACGGGTACAATGCCGCACTGGCCGCAGTGTATGACGGGAATTGGGCATCCCCAGTAACGTTGTCTAGATATACCCCAATCACGCAATCGATAGTTTGTGATGCGCTTGCAGTTGCCCCTAGCTTCCAACTCTCGTACCATAACTTCGCGCGCCTTGCCGAGCTTAATGCCGTCCAGGAACCCGGAGTTGCGATATGTACCCGGCCCTAAGTACGCCTCCCGCTGCAGATCGCATGGCTCTCCACCATCTGGGAAAACTACCTGGTGCATGTCGATACCGTGGGCAGTGGCAAATTCAAAGTCCCGCTGATCATGGGCAGGGCACCCAAAAACCGCCCCTGTACCGCATTCAGACAATACATAGTTTGCCGCATAGATGGGCAATTTCCTGTCTATCAGTGGATGCATTGCGAACAGACCAGTGTTGATCCCAAACTTATCTTTTGTCACATCCCTGGCGAACTCACACATGCTGCCAACGCGGGCAGCAAACCCTTCTTCTTCAACATACTGCAGAATGGGATGATCGGCAGACACAGCGCAAAAGGATGCGCCAAACAACATGTGCGGCATAGTGGAGAACACCGCCAACTTCTGCTGGCAACTGGTCTCAAACTCGATGATAACACCTTCACTCCTGCCTATCCACTGTTTCTGCATAAGTCTGACCTTCTCCGGCCACCCTGTCAGACCCTCCAGCCCTTCTAGCAGACTGTCGGCAAAGTCAGTGATCCTCAAAAACCACTGAAATAGCTTGCGTCGCTCAACTGTGGCGCCTGATCGCCATCCCTTGCCTTCAATTACTTGTTCGTTAGCCAACACTGTGTTGTCTACTGGATCCCAATTCACCCAGGATTCTTTTCGATACGCTAGACCATGTTCTAGAAAGTCAAGAAAGAAGCCCTGCTCATGCTTGTAATAATCCTCACTACAGGTAGCAATCTCCCTGCCCCAGTTATATGAGATCCCGACTGATTTGAGCTGCGCTCGCATGGATTCTATGTTGCTTTCGGTCCACGCAGCAGGACTCACCCCACACGAGAGGGCAGCATTTTCTGCCGGAAGACCGAAAGCGTCCCAGCCTATTGGATGCAAGACCACGTGCCCCTGGGCGCGCTTGTGCCGCGCTATCACATCACCTATCACGTAATTCCGTATGTGCCCCATATGTATGTTCCCAGATGGATAAGGAAACATCCCAAGAATATAACAATCCACCCTATCATTTTCGGTAATTTCAAAGTTCCATCGCTCTTGTACCTCTCTCTCGGCCAATTCGAAGTTATAATTCATATCAAGTGAGTCTCAAATAGATTGACAGCTCGCATGCCGTTCATATTATAATGTTATACTTGTTTAGTGCACCATAAATATCGCAGGTGGCTTTGTGTGCAGCCGCAGCATGTGGTGCTGCACCAACTTGAAGCTCGCGTATTTATGGTTGCAAGTTGAGTTGGTGTGTGATTGCCACATGGGTGCAATCCTAGGCAGAGGCTGATTTGCTTCGCGAAAGAAGTTTTACCTATGCTTTATTAGAAAATTAATCAATTGTATATAAATATGATACCATTCTGCGTGGGGCATATCTGTGGTGTTGCTGTTTAAGCATCGTTTCAGCTGTCGGTATGCCTTTCGTTGTATAGAAATAGTCGCAAAAAGATATAACCAGCTATCTGGTGGAGAGTCCTATGAGAGAAAAGCATGCGCCTAACGGACAGAAGATAAAACCTCAGATTTTAGGCATAATAAAAGAAATCATACGAAAGAGCCAATGGAACCAGATGGCCGCCGCTAAGGTGCTTGGCGTTGATCAGCCTAAGGTGTCTCAGATTATAAACGGCAGGGCGGCTGGTTTTTCCCTAGAGAGGCTGCTGGTGTTCTTATTAAGGCTGCACTGCAAAATAGAGCTTTCAGTGTCGATGAAAAAGACTGGGTTGACCGATATAGACGAACAGATAACGGACAACTTGGACGCAATAAATCTGATAGTGCTGACGAAGGACGATTACTAAGACACGAGTGGCAGGACCGGTCTTGCAAGTGTACTATAGGGCAGGCTGGCCGCCTTTATTTAGGCGTAACGCACGGGGTGCGCGCGTGGCTGGCGGTGTTGTGGCAACACGTTGACTTCATGGCCCTGGTGTGTAGTAGCGTGATTCAAGGAGTCGCTCGGCCACCTGCTGCTGACATCGCAGCGGGTTCGTATGCCCAATTCCGGGTTAAGAATAAATGTCAAAACTCTACAACGCCGGTATTTTGACTCCGCACACGGTCTCCAGTTGCCGATACAAAGCAATGTGTTGCACTCTTGGCACTTGAGCAGTATAATTCGTCCTCGTTTAGGCTTTTTGTGGTGCTCGGATGCAGAGTGGGAATTCTGGATACTTCTCGTTCTATAACAGCAACAGGTTTAGGTTGGTGATTTTGGCCAGCCAGAGGGCTCACGAGCTAAGCTCCGGTGCGTGCACTGCGGTTGCGCGTAAGGGGGACAAAAACACGGTCGTGGCCTTGCGGGAGATGGTTACGGAGCAATTGGATTTGGCTGCCGTTTTCGGGTTGGCAGTGCACAGGTGCAAGAAGTACCTGGAGGAGTTTGCGAGTTCTAGAGAGGTCGCGTCTGCGCGTGGCAATTATCAGGCGGCTTCCAGAAGCGTCTCGGTCGGTTCTGGCATGGGAAAAAGCTTCAAGGAAAAAGATCCCAGTGCGGCCTTTCTCGATCAAGAGAAGTTTCTTTCCGGCGGGGGAGGTTGACGAGCTACACAGCTGGGGTGCTGCTGGGGGTTCACATGTGGCCGGGGCAGCGTCAGCGCGGCGCAGTGTGCCGGAGGTCGTTTGTGGCTTGTGTTGTGTGTGCGTTGGTTGTGGGTGGCACCGTGGATGCGTCGGATTCCGAATGGAAGGGGGTTACCAAATCGACGCGGCCCATATCCACAAAAAATAACAGAATCTTCTGGCAGGGGGGCAACCGCGTTGCAAGCCCCGGGAGTGTTGTAGTAATCCAGAAGCACCAGAGTTCCCGCGGTGGAGACCTGCCCCGGACACTGGGCAGGTCCATTAGGAACGGAGTTTCCCCCGTGACTGCTGAGAAGATTTCCGCAAGTTACCTAGAACGGCGTGAGTCCCCTCAATTGTACGCCTGCACCGAGGAATCCGGCCTTATGTCTGGCATAGATTGGGGGACAAAAACGGCGGTGGATAAGGGTAAGTACCCAATAGAGAGAATCATAGATTTGCACGGGTGTAGCGAGGCTTCCGCGTGCCAGACACTGACAAACTCGATCACCGAGAGCTTTGAGTTTGGCCACAGATGCTTGCTCGTAATTACGGGATGGGGGAGTAAAAGTGCAGGCCAGAGCTGTTTGAGAAGTAGTCTCCACAGGTGGCTGCAGGCAGATACCATAGTCGACATGGTACTCTACTACAAGCAGGCCATACCGGCGCACGGAGGAAAAGGCGCATTTTACATTCTACTCAGGACCAACAACAATAAGAGCACCGAATAGCAACCGTGCCCCACGGCGCCCATGTATATAC
>JBQEQW010000001.1:0-44156 GCA_052043535.1 Anaplasma sp. | reverse complement strand
TCCGTGCTCTTCTTCTTTAACTCACACAGGTCCAATACCCTGCCTACCTCTGTGCCGCTGCCATCCGCTGCAGCCCTCTTCACTATTGATTCTTCCTTTTCCATGACACCTTCTGACATAAAAACTCTCTTCACCAAACCCAATAAGTACAACCAACTACTCTCGGAAACAACGCACTGCCCCGAGACTTTAGGAATACCACACCCGAACACACACCACACAGTTAAGGCACACCAAGCCCCCGCCAGCACAGCTACTTTACTGAAGATCCACGTCCAGCAATACCTTCTGCAAGAGCCGCCACATTACACAAACCTTGCGGCACAACACGCCGGCGAGCAGAAACCGACCCCGCCAGGGAAAACCTCGGACGAACCCCGAGCCTGGAATCTATACTATAACTCCCCACCGCACAAGCATATTTTTATGCCAAATCACGCAAGAACCGCCCTTTTGTGTCTGTCGCACATACCGCGAAGTCAGCAATCTACTGGATAACCTCTTTCAGTAGCAGAGGAGCCGCCAAGCAACGACCAAGGCCCTCACGCGACATCCGGACCCACACCTACACCCCCGAGCGTATCACATTTCCGGCTAGCATAACAAGACGTTATAGAATCATGTCACAAAATACCATACGTAGTGCACCCCTGTAGAAAATTCCGTCCGATACATAGCCACTCGCATGCAAGTACATGTCTGGCTGATCTAGTATTCAGCTTTAAATTAGTTATCGCATATCGTGAGATTCTAGCAAATCTTCGCTGGATTTCAGTGGAGTGACGGTGCATAATGAGGCATCTGGTGTCATGGTTGGGCGTATCTGAGCTTGTGTCAGTCGTTTACTCAAATCGTCAGTTTTGCCTGGTCAGTTGGTAGCGATTCTACGGGGGTTGGGTACATGGATCACGCAGACAGCAGCAAAATGTATGGCACGACCATACTGTGCATAAGGCAGGGCAGTGATGTGATCATTGCTGGAGACGGCCAGGTTTCCATGGGCAGTGCAATCATGAAAACCTCTGCTAAAAAGATCAAGCGTCTTGCGGGTGATTCGGTCATAACTGGTTTTGCGGGGGCCACCGCCGATGCATTCACCCTTTTTGAGAGGCTTGAGGGTAAGTTGGAGCAGCACCCGGGTCAGCTCATGCGTGCATGTGTAGAGTTAGCAAAAGACTGGAGACGGGACAAATACTTGCGCAGATTAGAAGCCATGATGATCGTCGCGGATAGATCCGTGTCGTTGGTGATCTCGGGCGGTGGCGACGTTTTAGAGCCCGAAAACGGTATAGCAGCTATAGGGTCGGGTGGTAACTTTGCCTTGGCTGCAGCTAGGGCATTGTGCACAGCGAGGGACAAATTCGCGCTGGACATGACCTTAGAATACATAGCGGAGGCCGCTATGGCGGTTGCTGCAGAGATTTGTGTATACACTAACAACAATGTTGTCATAGAAAGAATAGGGGGATAATGATGTTGTCCTACGAACTATGTGAGGATGATCAGGACTCTGGTCACGGGGAAGATTCTCGCCGCAGTGGCAGTACCTCAGATGCGGTTATAGTTTGGGACAGCAACGCTGCTTACAGGGATAAGGAGGATCAAAGCGAGGAGGATTGCGAGGTACGAGATTTATCGCCTCGACAGATAACTAGGGAGCTGGATAGGTTCATAGTTGGGCAGACAGAGGCCAAGAAGGCCGTTGCGAATGCCCTGAGGAGTCGTTGGCGCCGGAACAGAGTCCCGCTGCCATTGAGGGATGAGATCATTCCCAAGAATATCCTGATGATAGGGCACACGGGTGTAGGGAAAACCGAGATAGCCCGTCGCCTGGCAAAGCTTGCGCACGCACCGTTTATCAAGGTGGAGGCTACAAAGTTTACTGAAATAGGCTACGTAGGGCGTGACGTGGACTCGATAATGCGTGACTTGGTCGATAGAGCAGTGTTGCTGGTAAAGGAGAAGCACAGGAAAACAGTGGCCAAGCAGGCCAAAAAGTCTTCTGAGGATGTCATTCTCAACTGCCTTGTCGGAAGCGATGCCAGTGAGGAAACGAAGAATACGTTTCGCGAGAGGCTTCGGGCTGGGGAATTTGAGGACTCGGAGATCTCAATTAGTATAAGAGAAAACAAAAATGTGCAGCACTCGTTCGACGTTCCGGGCATGCCTGGAAGCCAGATAGGAGTCATGAATATCAACGAGATAATTCAGAAAATGCTTGGCGGGCACAAGCAATTTAAGACAATGAAGACTACTGTCAAGGAAGCCAGGAAAATCTTGCTGGATGAGGAGACGGAGAAGCTCATCGATGAAGACAAGATAGTTAGGGAGGCCCTGCACGTCGCAAGCAATGAGGGTATCGTAGTCCTGGACGAGATTGACAAGATTGCCGCTAGGACTGAGGTTAGGGGGGAAGTCAACCGGGAGGGCGTGCAGCGCGACCTTTTGCCGTTGCTTGAAGGAACTAGCGTTAGCACCAAATACGGCACGGTGACAACTGACCATGTGCTGTTTATAGCCTCTGGGGCATTTCACCTGGCCAAGCCGTCCGATCTGTTGCCGGAGTTGCAGGGTCGTCTGCCAATTAGAGTGGAGCTAAAGCCTCTCAGCAGGGATGACCTTATCAGAATTCTGACAGAGCCTGAGTCAAACCTGCTTAGGCAGTACCGGGCCCTGATGGAGACGGAGGGCGTAAATGTAGAATTTACTGAGGACGGAATATTCACCATCGCGGAAATAGCCTCCACAGTCAATAGGGAGGTCGAGAATATTGGGGCACGGAGGTTGCACACCATATTGGAAAAGCTCATGGAGGACATTAGTTACGACGCTTCGGAAAACCGTGGGAAGACTTATGTGATCGACAGTGGCCACGTGCGAGAGAAACTTGAGGATATCTCAAGACAGATGGATTTGTCCAAGTTCATACTGTAAGTATGCCGCTGCAGTCGGAAGTTAACGAGATTTTTTCTTCCGTGGCGCCCAAGTACGACCTCATGAATGATCTCATGAGTTTAGGGTTGCATAGACTGTGGAAGCGAGAGTTGTGCAGCAGGATTGTGCGGAGTGGCGGCTCGTTGCTTGATATGGCCGGCGGGACTGGGGATGTGGCCATAAGGGCGCACATGAGAAACAAGAGGCTGCGGGTTACGGTTTGCGACGTAAATCCCGACATGCTGATTGTGGGGCGGGACAAGGCCCTCAATTCTGGGTGCGTCAATATGGATTGGGTCTGCGCAAGTGCAGAAAGTCTGCCGTTCCCCAGTGGCTTTTTCGACTACTACACGATCGCTTTTGGCATACGCAACATACCAAACCGAAAGAAGGCGCTTGCCGAGGCTTATAGAGTAATGAGACAGAACGGCAGGTTCTTGTGCCTGGAGTTTTCTCCCCCGAGCCAGGAAGGGCTGTTTCGGACTTTGTACGACCTTTACTCCTTTCACATCATACCAAACATGGGCAGGCTAGTTACGGGCAATGCCGACGCGTATTCGTACCTTGTCAGCAGTATTAGGGAATTTCCATATCCAGAAGACTTCTCCCATCAAATAGCTGATATAGGGTTTTTCAACGTAGCTCGCCAGCCTTTCTGCAGCGGTGTCGTCTCATTATATAGCGCGTGGAAGGTGGATTAACGCAGTGCCAGCGCGCATACAACCCATACCATGCAGCTTAGTATTAGTGGCTCACGTTTTTGACATAGGGGGATCCAGCCTGGAGAATATGGGCGTAGGTTTCTGTAGAACGGTACCACTCCGGCTTGGCTCACAAAAGTACTCAAACTGCCTTCTATTAGCCGGTACCGCAATTTGATCGAGAACCTTCAACGCCGAGCTCGGGATGAAGGGCTGCAACATTATGCCAACGCACCTTATATACTCCAACAATTTTAACATTACCACCTGCGCAAGCGCCCTATCCTCCTTAAACAGCTTCCAAGGCATTTTCCTGGCTATATAGTCATTGGCCGAGGAGGACAAGCCCATAGTAAACTTCAGCGCCTCAAAAAAGCGATACTCTTCCATATACTGCCTATACTGCTTTAGCACTACTCCATAATTTATCACTTCCTCACCCTGCAGCAGCGCTTCCTCTACTTCGGGGATCTGCCCCTCACACCATATGTGCACGAGTGAGACGGTCCTCTGAACCAAATTTCCGAGATTATTTGCGAGATCGCAATTTACTCGTTCAACAAAACCACTCCTACTGAAGCTTGCATCATTGCCTACGGGTGCCTCACTGAGCAAAAAATACCTGTTGTTATCCAACCCATATTCTTTTATCAGCGCAAAAGGATCTATAACATTGCCCACCGATTTTGAGATCTTTTGCCCTTCGTTGAGCCACCAACCGTGCGCGACAACCTGGGTCGGCAACGGCAATCCAGCCGCCATTAAGATCGCAGGCCAGTACACCGCATGAAACTTCAGTATGTCCTTCCCCACCACATGTGTGGACACGGCACCGTCGCTCCCCCAGTAATCTTTGTAATCTTTGCTGTTGGTTTCAGGAAACCCGAGTAGGGAAAGATAGCAACTTAACGCGTCGACCCACACATATATCAAATGCTCCGGATCGCCCGGCACTTCAATTCCCCAAGAAAGACTTTTTCTAGACCGCGAAACGGACAAATCTCGGAGTCCGGATTTGACAAAACTTATGACTTCATTGAACTTTCCCGCCGGCGTAATGAACTTGGGGCTGTCGTTGTACAGTTGCAACAACTTCTCCTGCCACTCAGACAGCCTGAAAAAATATCCCGGTTCCTCTAGCCACTCAACCTCAGCACCTGTTGGGGCCCTGCCGTCAACCAGCTCACGCTCTTGGTAGAAAGTCTCGTCACGCGTTGAATAAAACCCAGCGTAGTGTCCCAGGTATATTTGACCGTTTTCGCGCAGGCGCTCCCATAACGCGACTACACATTTTTTGTGGCGTTCTTCAGTGGTACGCACAAAATCATTGCAACTGAAGTCAGAGACCCCCACCAACCTCCTGAATGACTCGCTTATTTCATCAACAAACCTTTGCACTGGTATGCCCCGTTCGCGGGCCACCGTATCAACCTTCTGGCCGTGCTCATCAGTCCCCGTGGTAAACTTGACCTGTTTTCCGTCAAGACGCATGAATCTTACAGCAACGTCTGAGATGAGCGTCGTGTAGAAGTGCCCTATGTGTGGAGCATCGTTTACGTAGTATATAGGTGTTGTCACATAAAAGCACTTGCCACGCCCCATCCAGAACCTCCGAAGCCATTTAAACAAGAAACCCGCCATTGTACCAAAACCTTAACTACTTTCAAACAGTAGCGCGCATTCGTTCACCACATAACGCACCATCAGCTAGCGTTGTAAGTATGCTTTGGAAAGGCATACGGACCACATACAATAGGCCCCCGGTGTGTTTAATGATTGCGAAGCCGTAGATAAGGTGTAGTCTGATAGATGTATGTGTTGGGCGCGGCGGGCAGATATGCTCACGACTGGATGAAACGAATAGCCGACATGAAAGGTATCTTGGTAAAAAAGTTTGGGGGCACATACCTGAAGAATACAGAGTGCATATTGCGGGTTGCCGGAATAGCGCAGGAAGACGTTGAGCGCGGCTATAAGCTCGTGGTGGTAGTGTCGGCTATGGGCAACTTTACGGACGAGATCGCTACAATTGCTAGGAGCATTTCGAAACTGAAATTCGAAAACCAGCTTCCAGAGTATGACGTTGTGGTGTCTTCCGGAGAGCAGATATCGTGCGGTCTTCTGGCCTTGGCTTTGCAGGACAAAAACATCAGGGCAAGGTCCCTACTGGGGTGGCAGGTTCCTATAAACACAACATCGGACCATGCAAGAGCCCGAGTTACAAACATAGACCCAATACCGCTATTGCAGCTTCTGGAAGATTGCGAAGTCGTGGTCGTTGCTGGGTTCCAAGGGGTAAACTGTGGACGCATAACAACTTTAGGCCGGGGGGGATCAGATATATCCGCTGTGGCAATAGCCGCTGCGTTGAAGGTAGACACATGCTATATATACAAAGACGTGTCGGGAGTCTACACAGCAAGCCCGCACATGGTTTTAAATGCGTCTAGGCTCAACTGTATTACATATTCAGACATGGCAGAGATGTCTTCTTCTGGAAGGGGAGTCCTGCATGCAAGGTCCGTGGAAATAGCCATGCAGCACAACATACGCATCGTCGTGTTGTCAACTTTTGATAGTGGCAAGGGAACAGTGGTGTCATCTAAGTGCGAGGAGGGAATGGAGCATAGAGTAATTACGGGAATCGTCACCAGCGGGCAGGAGGTCGGTATATCGCTCGACAAAGTGCCGCTAGTCCCGGGTATAGCCGCGGTGTTTTCGCCAATAGCAGAGCAAAACATTGATGTAGATATGATAGTGGCACAGGCCGTGGGCGGGGATTTCTGCAATGTGACATTTACTGTCAAGGACGTGGACTCACTCGAAGCACAGAGGATTCTGGTGCAGCAGAAAAGTGCGATAATGTACAAAAGCCTGAAAGTGACGCACAACCTAGTAAAAGTTTCTGCAGTAGGCACCTGCATGATCTCCAACCCCGGCACCGCCAGTAGAATTTTCAGTACGCTAGCGGAGGTGGGAGTGAGCGTACTGGCGGTCTCTACGTCCGAGATTAAGATCACCGTTCTAGTGCATGAATACCAGGCCGAGCTGGCGCTCAGCTCGTTGCACTCCGCTTTTGCGCTCGATCGCGAAAGTGCACCTTGCCTATGAGCCTCGTTGTGGCACAGCTTCCAGACCGTACATTTTATCAGCATCCACTACCTGGGGGGACAGTTCGCGATTCCGGGCCCGGTGCTGCCTGAGCAACCTCAGGGTGCCACATCATGACACTTTCTGTTGACATGTGCTTTCGTACTTCCACACCCTGTAAAAACCCACCTTTCCTTTGGGTTAAAAATATATTATCTACGCTATAGTCTGGCATGAAACCCTTGCCATTTCCGTGGTCGAGATGTATCCTCAGCCGGTGGATTTCGGTCTTTGCTGGGGTGCATCCTTATGCTCCGTGCGTCGCTTGTTGCGTGTGTGGTGTCCTTTTTCGTGTTGCTATGGTGGCCTGGTGTGTCTGTAGGCGCACCGTACCTTTGGCAAATGGGGTTCCAGGAGCCTGCTACTGAGCTCATGGAGCTTGCGGCTAAGTCCCACAACTTCGTCATGATCGTCATGGTAGCGGTGGTGGCCTTTGTTTTCCTGCTGATGTTGTACGTCATGGTCAGGTTTCGGAGGAGGAAAGGCGAACCGGTGGAATTTAACAACAAAAATTCGCATAACGTTGCCTTGGAGATTCTCTGGACGGTGGTGCCACTGCTTCTGGTGGGGCTTTTGACCATAAGCAATGTGAAATTGATCAAAACACAACAGCAAGTTCCCAAGGCTGACCTTGTGATCAAGGCCATAGGTTATCAGTGGTATTGGACCTACTTCTATCCGGAGCTAGGCATAAAATTCGACAGTTACATGAAGCAGGATTCCGAGCTGAAGCAGGGCGAATTGCGGTTGCTTGAGGTAGACAATAGGGTCGTGGTGCCGGTAGGTGAGGTGGTTTTGTTACAATCCACTGCCGGGGACGTTATACACAGCTGGGCAGTCCCGGCCCTGGGAATTAAGATAGATGCGATCCCGGGAAGATTGAACGAGGCTTGGTTTTCGGCGAAGAAGCCAGGGGTTTATTACGGACAGTGCTCAGAACTCTGTGGAAGGTTGCATGGCTTCATGCCCATTGTGGTCGAGGCAGTCACTAAGGAGGAATTTAACAGGTGGGCTGCGCAGCAAAAGGAAGGGGCCAGTTGAACTTAGGTTGCCAACCGGGCGGCCCACAGGTGGTGTGATGCTATTTTGAGGAGGTGAGTCTATGGACGGTAAGCATGCCCCTAAGGGGTGGAGGAGGTGGCTGTTTTCCACTAACCATAAGGACATCGGAACGATGTACATAATCTTTTCGATAATCGGCGGTCTCGTGGGTGGAGCCTTGTCGCTCATCTTGCGTGCTCAGCTTACACACATCGATGTTTTGGGTGGAAATTATCAGCTGTACAACGTGATAGTAACCGGGCACGCGTTGATCATGGTGTTTTTTATGATCATGCCGGCACTTACTGGTGGGTTCGGTAACTGGTTTGTTCCCATGTTGATCGGCGCCCCGGACATGGCGTTTCCCAGGTTGAATAACCTCAGTTTCTGGATGCTGGTTGCATCGCTTGTGCTGCTGCTGTGCTCCGTGGTTACTGGAGAGGGTCCTGGTACGGGTTGGACCTTGTATCCACCTCTTTCATATGTGTCGTCCCACCCCAGCACGTCAGTGGACATGGCCATACTGGCGCTGCACCTTGCGGGTATCTCTTCGATTGTAGGGTCCATCAACTTTATCGTCACAATTCTCAACATGCGGACTCGCGGCGTGACATTGCTCAAGATGCCATTGTTCGTGTGGACTGTGTTGCTCACTTCATTCATGCTGATAGTGTCGCTGCCGGTTTTGGCGGGAGCAATAACCATGCTTCTTACCGACCGAAACTTGGGCACCAGTTTCTTCAATCCGGCCGGTGGGGGAGACCCAGTGCTCTTTCAGCACCTGTTCTGGTTTTTTGCGCATCCGGAGGTGTACATAATAATATTCCCCGCGTTTGGGATAGTGAGTCAGGTGGTGTCCACGTTTTCGCACAAGGCAGTCTTCGGGTATCTGGGCATGGTGTTCGCGTTGGTTGGGATTGCCACTGTAGGTCTGGTAGTCTGGGCACACCATATGTTCACCACCGGCCTGAGCGCGGAGATGATCACATACTACAGCGTCACCACGATGCTGATAGGAGTGCTAACTGGGGTAAAGGTATTCAGTTGGATTGCGACGATGTGGGGCGGCAAAATAGAATTCAAGACTCCCATGCTGTTTGCGATAGGGTTTATTTTCGTTTTCACGGTAGGCGGTTTGACTGGGATAGTGGTGTCGCATGGGGGCGTGGATCAGGTCTTGCATGACACTTACTACGTAGTGGCGCACTTCCACTATGTGATGTCGATCGCCGCGCTCTTTGCCGCATATGCGGGGTTCTATTATTGGATAGGAAAAATGTCTGGCCGACAATATCCTGAGTGTGTGGGGAAGATCCACTTCTGGATAACTTTCATATCGACCAATGTGGCCTTCTTCCCGCAGCACTTCCTGGGGCTTGCGGGAATGCCTCGGAGAATACCTGACTATCCGGATGCCTTCATTCCCTGGAATTACGTATCATCTGCAGGGGCGTTGTTTTCTTTTCTGTCGGCGTTGTTTTTCGTGGCAATTGTGGTATACACTCTCAGACGTGGGAAGGTTGCTGAGGCGAATCCGTGGGGTGGCGACACCTTGGAGTGGACTGTGCCCTCGCCCGCGCCGTTTCACACTTTTATGGAGAGAGCTCCTGAACAGGATTAAGGAAATATTATGACAGCAACTTTCGCGGCTGAAGGGGCGTCCAGTTCCTTTTCCTCCGTATGGGACTATGTTCAACTGCTGAAGCCCAGGATCATGTTCTTGGTGGTGTTCACAGCCGTTACCGGGATGTTGATTGCACCTGGAGCGATTCATCCGCTTATAGGCCTAGCGTCAGTGATATGTGTGTCCCTGGGCTCCGGAGCTGCAGGAGCTTTGAACATGTGGTACGACAGCGACATAGATGCGGTTATGGACCGCACCAGGAAGCGGCCAATTCCATCTGGAAAAATTCGTCGGGAACAGGCCCTGGAATGCGGCACAGTGCTTTCCGTGCTGTCAGTGTTTGTTATGGCAATCACTGTAAACTATTCCTCCGCACTACTTCTAGCGAGTAGTATTTTTTTCTACGTGGTCATATACACAATGTTGCTCAAACGTAGGACCCCCCAAAATATAGTGATCGGAGGCCTTGCAGGTGCTTTCCCCCCGATGATTGGGTGGGCGTCTGTTTCAGGTGGCGTTCCTTCGTTGGAGAGTTTGTCGCTGTTTGCTATAATTTTCGTGTGGACTCCACCCCACTTTTGGGCAATCTCCCTACTTACTCTGGAAGAGTATAGGAAGGCGGGGGTGCCTATGCTGCCGGTGTACTGCGTACGCAAGACCAGGGCGCACATACTGTGGTACAGTATATTACTAGCAGTAGTCGCTATGACCCCAGGACTGTTTGTCAAGCAGCCAGTACTGTACGAAATCCTTGCAGCAGGCCTGAACACAGTGTTTTTGGTCCGTGCTGTTTGTGTGTTCAGGGAGCGCGGCCAGCCATCGCCTGGCGGCCCATGCACTCGGCTCTTCAAATATTCTATATATTACTTATTCTTGCTGTTTTCGGCGGTCGCGATCACTGGAAGGTGATTTTTTTCCCTCTCTCCCTATTGTCGTCCATTCTTATCATCCATCTCGTTACGCTTGCCGCCGCCCCGATTCGCCGCTGCACCCAGTCTTGAAGCAACCTTCTCAGTTGCAGGCGGTTGCTGCCGTTGCGGCTTGGAAGTGACCTCCGCCTCCCACGCAGGCGTAGGCTGCTGGACAGCATTCTCCCCACGAGAGACCACAATGCCTTCACGCAATAGTGCGTCCAAATGCTGCCGCCCCCTAGTGTGCCAAAGGCTGCCATCTTCCAGCTTAGCCAAGTACACAGAAGCTATCTGCCCGTCGCCAAGCGCAGCATAGGCCTCCACCATCCCGCATAGACTCTCCTGGTAGTATACAGAGCTCGGGTAGTCTTCTATAAGAGCGCCCAGCCTCCTTATTGCGGCAATGTAGCTCCCCCGCCGCAGGTAGAACCTGCCGATGAGAAATTCCCTGGCCGCCATGTGCCTGTTAACGGTGTCCAGCCTCTTCGAAACTTCCTCAGCGTAACGTGATTCAGGAAACATGCTCACAAACTCTGCAGCGAGCTCTTTGACCTCCTGTGCGATAGTCTGGTCCAAGCCCAAGTCGGAAATCTGCATGTACTTGGCAATGATCCTCACATAGTACGCATAGTCTATGCTTTCGCTGTTTGGATAGACATTGACGTAGCTCTCCGCTAGGGACGCAGACTCGGCGTAGTTACCGAGCTCGTAATGGGCCACAGCAGCGATTAGACTCCCGTCTATAGCCGTCTGAGAGAACGGGTATAGGGCCTCAATCCTCCCAAACACTTCGACCGCCTTTCTGTAGTCCTTTTTGTTGAACAGCTTTAACCCCTTGTCGTAAAGCGCATGAACGTCCTCCTCGGCTGCAACGGCAACCTGAGATACGAGCAACAGGGACAGAGCCAAGAACAAAGCCCTCAAGAAAGCGGTATACGAAGACACAAAACCCACCCACAAAAGCGCAGCACCGGCCCGAAGTTTAACCACGTAACATGACGAATAGCAAGCGTTTTATCCCCATGGAACCCAGCACTAAATTGCTCAGGCAGAACAAACAAAATATACCTCCTAGAAACAAACCCTATTGACAAACTGACAATTTGTGGTAGCGTGTCGGTGCGCGTCGTGGTCTTTACAGTCTCTACAGGAGGCGAAATGAATGTCTTGGTTATTGGCTCCGGCGGTAGGGAGCACGCCTTGCTGGATTGCCTAAGTCGCTCTCCTATGTTGGGCCGTTTGTTTGTGGCCCCTGGCCGGGAGGCTATGGCTGATCTTGCCACTGTGGTAGATGTGGATGTGAATGACTTCGTGGCAGTCATCCAGGTCTGCAAGCGCGAGAGCATAGATCTGGTCGTGGTGGGACCGGAGCTTCCGCTAATCAACGGCTTGTCCGATGCGCTCACAGATGAGGGGATTTTCGTTTTTGGTCCATCCAAAGCCGCATCTAGGTTGGAAGCCTCTAAGGGGTTCGCCAAGGAGCTTTGTGCACGCTACAACATCCCTACAGCCAAACACGGATACTTCATGGATATCACCTCCGCAAAGCAGTTTGTGAAGAAGAGCAAGCTACCGCTGGTGGTCAAGGCTGACGGGCCCGCGAATGGAAAAGGGGTGGTGGTGTGTCACACGGTGGCGGAGGCGTATGACACCCTCGACGCCATGCTCGTTCAGAAGAAGTTCGGCAAGGCTGGTGAGGCTGTAGTCATTGAAGAGTTCCTAGAAGGCAAGGAAATCAGCTTTTTGACCTTAATAGACGGCACGAACCCGGTGGTTTTGGGTGCGGTGCAGGATTATAAGCCCGTATCCGACGGTAACAAGGGTCCCAATACTGGAGGCATGGGTTCTTATTCGACCCCAGGGATCATACCGAGCGAGATGGAGCATCTCATAGTACAGAGAATAATATACCCAACTATCAAGGCCATGTTCAACATGGGCATACAGTTTAGAGGCCTTCTGTTTGCGGGTATTATGATAAGGAAAAATGAGCCCAAACTTCTGGAGTATAATGTCAGGTTTGGTGACCCAGAAACTCAGGTGATATTACCTAGGTTGGATTCCGATGTGTTGAAGCTCATGTCGTTGGCGGCAAAGGGTCGGTTGGGCAATGAGGTAGTGTCGCTTAACCGTAAGTCCGTGGTCTGTGTGGTTGTAGCTAGCAAGGGCTACCCTGGGCCATATGAGACTGGGTCGGTCATCAGGGGACTTGACGGGATTGCCAAGTTCTCCAGAGTCAAGGTTTTCCATGCAGGTACCAAGCGAAGTGGGAACGATTGGGTTTCCGCAGGAGGCAGGGTCCTGAACATAGTAGCGGAGGCGGACGATTTGGCAGCCGCTAAGCACCAGGCTTATGCCGCTCTTGATCTGCTGGACTGGCCGGGTGGTATGTACAGGTACGACATAGGAGCTTGCGAGTAGGTGCGCCTGAATGCGTGGTTACGGGCCCGTTTGAGGGTGTGGGTTACGCCTTGTTCTGGCACCTTTGGGGCCTGAAGCCTCGAGCTGCGTTCTTGACAGCGCGTCTGGCCTTTGATAGATTCCAGCATAAGTTTTTGGTAGGTTCAATGCTTTCATTCCTTGGCGCCTTCGCCGCGGCTTCTACAACCCCAGCACCTGCTGGAATCGGGGCTTCTTTAGCTGGGTTCGTCCCGTTGGTTCTTATTTTCCTAATCTTCTACTTTTTCGTTATAAGGCCACAACAAAAGAAACTCAAGGAGCACAGCAAGTTGCTGGATAGCATCAAAAGGGGAGACAAAGTTGTGGTGTCGGGTGGCCTCTTGGGCGTGGTAGCGAAAGTGGATTCTGGTTCCGGGTATTTGCACATTGAAATTGCCAGCGGGGTTGAGGTCAGGGTGCTGAGGTCGTCCGTGTCGGAGGTTCTGAACCGAGAGAACGGTAAGGGTGTTCCTGCGAGTAGGTCCCCGTCAACTGCGAAGGGTTAGGGAGCGCGCGTTTCTTTATCTTTCACTCAATTGGGTGGTCTTATGTGTGGCCTGTTCGGTGCGGTTAGCCGCCAGCGTGTGGTGCATTTGCTGCTCGGAGGGCTGCGCGAGCTTGAGTACCGGGGGTATGATTCGTGCGGGATCGCGGTGTTGGATGGTGGGATTGCAGTCCGGCGGTCTCAGGAAAGGGTCGACAAGCTTGAAGGTGTGGTGTACTCGGGTGGAGGGTTACAAGGTAATGTTGGCATAGCGCACACCAGGTGGGCCACTCATGGTGCCTTAGGGGTCGAAAACGCCCATCCCATAGTGGTGGGTGGAGTTGCGGTGGTGCACAATGGAATCGTAGAAAACTATCTGGCAGTAAGAGAGCATTTGGAGATGCGAGGGCGCCAATTTCACACAGACACCGATACTGAGGTCATGCCACACTTGGTAGATTCTCTGTTGAAGGAGGGGTTCACTCCGAGGCAAGCCGTACGCAAAGCACTTGAGGAAATAGAGGGCAATTTCGCCGCCGTGTTCATGTTTTCCGGATGGAAAAACTTGCTAATTGCATCCTGTAAGATGTTGCCTATAATCTGCTGTCGTGGGGAAAATGCTAACCTTGTGTCATCAGACGAGCGCGCATTGGGAAAGCACTCACAGGGAATTTTTTACCTGCAAGACAATCACATAGCAGAAATTTCCCCGAACGACATAAAGGTCTACGACCAGGACGACAGGGTGTCTCACTACAACAAAATCCACACGGACACCTCCAGCCTAAGCGCGGAGAAGGGACCATACGATCATTTCATGATGAAGGAAATACACGAGCAACCCGAGGTGATACGGAGCACGGTCGGCCAGTTCGTTAGCCCCACAAGCGGAAAGGTAGAGTTCGCGTGCGACAAAGACATGTTTAGGAACATCCCCTACCTCACAATAGTTGGCAGCGGATCTTCCTACATAGCCGGCTTCATCGCAAAACACTGGATAGAAAGCATTACAAACATGAGAGTATTACTGAACATCGCCTCTGAATTCCGGTATCACCACCAGCAGATTTCCGACAGCGACCTTTTCCTGTTCGTATCACAATCCGGGGAGACTGCCGACACATTGGAAGCTATGCGTCATACCAGAACGCACGGTGGAAGGGTTATAAGCCTAACTAACGTTCCTCGCAACAGCATGGAGCGCATATCGGACATTGCACTAAAGACCCCTGCGGGGCCAGAGATGGGGGTCGCTTCTACAAAAACCTTTTCCTCTCAGCTAGCTGTTTTTGCATGTTTTTCCATGTGGTTATCAAGTATCAAGCGCCCAATCGAGGAGTATTATACACAACTGCTGGAGATGCTGCAATCCGTGGCAGGCCACACGGAAGAGGCGTTGAAAATTTCAGTGGATTCCGTAGCAGACCTTATACTGCACTACGACCGAGTGGTCATCATGGGCCGAGGCACCGGTTATGGCGTAGCCTTGGAGACGGCACTGAAGATCCGCGAGTTATCTTACATTCACACAATAGGCATAGCATCCGGCGAGCTGAAGCATGGCTCAATTGCGCTCGTTGACGAGTCATTACCCGTCATAGCCATTGCACCGTACAATGAGGTGTTCACAAAGAACTTAGTCAGTATACAGGAAGTCGCCGCAAGAAAAGGCATCATAGTGGCCCTTACGGACAGAAGGGGCGCGCCTAAGCTCAGGCATCTGTGCAAAATAGTGGTGGAGCTGCCGGAAACCAATGTTTTTTCCCTGCCCATAGTGTACACAGTCACAGCGCAGCTCCTAGCGTACAGAATCGCCATAAAAAAGGGTTTGGATGCGGACCGGCCGCGCAATCTGGCCAAGTCGGTGACGGTAGAATGAGCAGCTAAACTCGCTTGCAGCGTGCTCCGAGGCACCCAGCGCACCTACCATCAAAATCCACACAGCCCGTTATGCTCCCTCTGCGCCATATACATGCAGGCAGAACGAGTGCTCCCCGAGCACAAGACCGTCAGCAGGATGACCAGCCCGTAATCTAGGGCTCAGTCTTCTATATCCTCATGGGCATAATGATATGCAGGGAGCCATGTAGGGAGTCACCCGGCTCCTTGTCCTGCACAAGCAAAGCCGCACTGCCATCATGGAATACAAGATCGCACCCACCTCTCATGCAACCCAATACCTCCATTAGGTACCTAGCATTGAGCCCGATGGTGACGTCTTCGCCCTCATAGTCTACGGTTAGCTCCTCTCTGGCGTCACCTTGGTCTGAAGACGCAGAGCTCAGTACCAATCGCCCAGAAGTAAACAGCATTTTGATCGCCTTCACCTTGTCAAACACTACAACCGACACGCGATCCACAGCGCAAAGCAAGGAGTATGCATCCATGGAGACAGTCACGCCCCTCTCCTGGGGAATTATGGAGAGGTAGTCGGGAAACACGCCGTCCACCACCTTGGAGACCATGAAGTACCCCTTGTACCTGAAGCATATCTTTCTGCTCGAAAGACTGACCTTGACGATCTGCGTCGGATCACCCCCTCCGTGGCCCACTATTTTCAAAATCTCATTCACCGTTTTTCGAGGAACTATCACCCCAACGTCAGGTTGCAGCCCTTCTGGTCTACTCATCTTCGCCAGCGATAGGCGATGCCCGTCCGTGGTAACACAGCACAGCACCTCTCCATCCACATGCACATAGATACCTCTGAGGCTATACCTCCCCTCCTCAACAGACATCGAAAACTTCGTCTTGTTAAAGAGTTCTGCCAGGTGCGCTACCTGAACATCAAAGCTACAGTCGACCTCTCCACTCTCGATAGTAGGAAACTTTTCCGGAGCCACCACGTTCAGAAAAAATTTTGCGTTGCCGCACTCTACTAGTAACCGCCCGTCGCTCATTTTAAAGCTTACACTAGAATCGCCGGACAGCTTTCTTACAATGTCATACAGCAGTTGCGCAGAAGTCACAGCCACCCCACTGCGAGATACAACCGCGCTGACACACGCCTCTATCGAAATGTCGAGATCGGTGGAAGAAAGCTCGACAACACCACCCCTAGCCTCTATCCTCACACACGAAAGCACAGCTATGCTGTTGCGCCGTTCTATCACACTACTAACGCAAGCCAAAGACCGCAGCAGGTCCTCTCTGCCTATAACGCACTCCAACCCGCCACCCACTTTGCTGTACCTAAGGACCATACCCGAGGATTCTAAACACAACCTACTCCCATGTCAACAACCCATATATCCCTCTGGACGACTATATAGAAGCGATTCTTGCCTGTTATCAGGCCGGTGTGTAACTCTGCATAACATGGCCACAACTCCCCCCGTCTTACCCTCAATTTCCACGCTAACAAACACGGCTTTCTAGTACAGGGCGTACCTGCTGTCTCACATGTTAGAGCTATGTCAACTACGTTTGATGACTAAAAATATCGACTCCGTCCCAACCCAGCAGATCTAGCTCCGCCCTGGCTGGAATGAATTTGAAACACGACTCGGCCAAATCCTGCTTCTCCTCTCGCTCAAGCATCATGTCCAGTTTTCTCTTGATCGCGTGTAAGTATATGACATCAGCCGCGGCATAACTGAGTTGCTCAGAAGTGAGCACCTCCCTGCCCCAATCAGAAGACTGCTGAGCCTTGCTAATCTTCACCCCCAACAGCTCATAGCACAGATCCTTAAGTCCGTGGTGATTGGTATAGGTGCGCACTAGCCTGGATGCGATTTTCGTACAGTAACAAGGCACTGCCCACATCCCGAAACAATGACGTATGGCTGCCACATCAAATCTGGCAAAATGGAATATTTTTACCACATTGGGATCGGAAACAATTTGCCTCAAATTGGGCGCGCTGTAGTCACCCGCGAACTTGACTAGGTGGGCATCTCCATCGCCGGCAGACAACTGCACAAGACAAACCCTGTCTCGCCTACACACAAGACCCATGGTTTCCGTGTCCACAGCCACCATGTCACCCAAATCTAGACCCTCAGGCAAATCACCGCTATGCACAAACACAGCCATGTGCCACCCCACTTTGATCAACAGGGCCCCACTCTAGCATACACCCGCGGAAAAACAAACCTCTCCCTGTTTTTAGGTCTCCTCAGCATAGTCTCTGCTCTCTTCTGCCTTCCCTTTGTTGCCACAATCATCTCTAGAAGACACCCATACACGTCCATTGCCGGAAGAGCTTTTGCCACCTCCGTTATCGTTATTGCTCCTGCTACCGTTGCTACTGCCGCTCCCGTTGCAAGAAGAGCCATTGTCATTCCCACTGTCTGCATCACTAGCACACTCCTTGAGCACGTACCCCCGGCCCCACACGGTTTCTATGTAATTCTTCCCACCATTGGCGATCTTCAGCTTCTTACGCAACTTGCACATGAACACGTCGATTATCTTGTCATCTGACGGCTCATCGAGTTCCCTGTACAGGTGTGATAAGAACATCTCCTTCGTGAGCACGGTCCCCAAGCGAGAAGACAGGAGCTCTATCATCCCATACTCCTTCTTGGTCAAATGTATAATCTCACCGTTGCATTCCACACACTTGTGGTCCAGGTTGATTGATATATTTCCCACACGCACTATGGACTCCGGGTGACCACGGGTCCTACGCACTATTGCCTTAATCCTAGCAAGCAACTCGCTCTTGTGGAATGGCTTAGTTATATAGTCATCGGCGCCATAGTATAGGCCCTTCACCTTGTGCGCTACAGAAGAGATACAGGACAGTATCAGAACAGGCACCTTGATACCCGACTCCCTGAGCTTCACTAGTATGTCATACCCGTCCACCTTACCTGGAAAGTGTATGTCCAGGATTACAACATCATAATCGTCATTCTTGGGTATTATGCTACCGTAACAATCCTGAGCAGAAGCCATAGTCTCGCAGAAATGCCCCTCAGAAGACAACGAGGCCTCCACCGCTTTGGCACAAGCAACATCGTCCTCTATCAACAGTATACGCATACCCACACCTCAAAAACTCACAAACTTTCAGGC
The DNA here is from genome assembly GCA_052043535.1 of Anaplasma sp. Taxonomy (GTDB): domain Bacteria; phylum Pseudomonadota; class Alphaproteobacteria; order Rickettsiales; family Anaplasmataceae; genus Anaplasma. Next base: position 25,850 of record JBQEQW010000001.1, on the reverse strand, counting down.
ATAAAAACTACCCAGCGAGACTCCCCCACTTCCCCTTTAAAAATTAACACATACACCATTATGCAAATAAAGCATAACAACAGAAAACGTATAACATATTTCCAATATGTTGCATATACAACACCACAACCTCCTTCTGTCATACCCCGTCTGGGGCGCCCATTGTAAGCCATAAGGCCGGCTTTCCAACTTGGTTATACATGGAACACTGCATGTCCTGTACGCACGTTAACACATTATTAATACTGAGCATGTGTTCCGATTGACACCTCCAAGACGACTACCACAAAGCCCGTGCGTACCATACTACGCGCCCTAGGACTTTAATATCATCCACCCTACACTCGTAAGACGAGTACTTTTTATTGTCACAAACCACGTGCAGCATGATGTTTTGACTACCCCGGATGTACTCCAACCTCCGTATCAAAATCCCCATGGAATCCCTTATAGCAAACACCCCCGCGGGATGAGCGACCTTATCTGATATATCCACCAACACAACATCTTGCCCGACAAGCGTGGGAGACATACTATCACCCTTAACGTCATAGAAACGCAGGTTTTCTACGTTAAACGGGAGCTTCGTATGCGCGGGCATATAGAACCTGGAACATTGTGTACTGTTATTTTTGTCTACCAATTCCTCACATTCTGTGAGGTAATACACGGGCAGTACCCCGCCAGAAGTTACGTCATACAGACCATCGTCGCTGCCTACTAAATATGCCAGCGGAACCTGCAACACTTCTGCAATTGCCATGAGCTTCTTCGATGTAGGATTGCTCGACTTCCCACTTAGTATATCATACACAAAAGACTTCCCAACAGATGCCTTATCCGCCAACTCGCGGGCGTTTATCCCGATCTTATCCATTTGGGACCGTATCCTGGCAACTATCGTGCTGCAACCCCCATGCTGTTTCTCCATAAATTCGCCCTACAGTTAATTTCAGTACAGCTTGTACAATTTTCAGTATATAAACTCAAGCATTAATGTCACTAACAGCGATACAAAAATTATGACTACACAATAGTAAGTTAATACATTTATGGTATAGCATAATCATCAATTCTCAAGTCGCCATAAATCAACGGTGTAAATAGAATTAATTTCGGATGTATAAAACTGTGGAATCGAATCGGGCAACAGACTCCAAGCATGTTACCACCCACTAATCATAAATGCAAAGTCTAGCTGACGGCAAGTGGACGCAGCGTGACACACCGCTGGAAGGAACGTTGACACACAGAACTGGCGCGGGTTCGGTGTGCAGTTTTGGCTACAGCCCCCGCTTTCCACCCCCGAAAATTACACAAACTCACTTTCCTTGAGCATCCGTCTGACGCCTCTAAACCCCAAGCACATGCAGGCATCGACTCGCATCATCTGTAACCAGAACCTGGAAAATCCGTGTCTTATATGCCAGGTGGTCCAGCTGTGTTCCCCGGGGACTCCACCGTTAGTTGTGACTACCACGATTAGACGCTATTGACGAACGTATAAGCTCTTGCGCAAATACTGCACCTCGCCACTCACCAACGGAGGCAAACTTGTCCTCCTCTAATTTCTTGTAGAAAGAGAAAAAATGCGCTACGGAGCGCAGAAATGACTCCGGGAGGTCTGAGTAGTCATTAATAGCAGCATAGTACGGGTCGATCTTGCCGATCGGAACTGCGATGACCTTGATGTCCTCACCCGACTCATCGCGCATCATCAAGGCGCCTAAGGGTTTCGCAACTATCACTGCACCAGTTACGACTGGAAATCTTGTGAGAACCAAGACGTCGATCGGGTCACCGTCTCCGGCCATAGTCTCGGGGATAAAACCGTAATTACACGGGTAGTACATGGCCGTAGGCAAAAACCTGTCCACACAAAACGCCCCGCTCTCCTTATCAAGCTCGTACTTCACAGGATGCGAATCCTGGCTAATCTCGATAACAACGTTCACCTCCCTTGGAGCATTTTTACCGCTGCCGATCACGCTTAAATTCACAACCCTACCTCACACAATCCCCTGCCCACAGCGATGCGAATTTCGCCACTCCACGACAAAAAAGACACACCGCAGACCACAACCCGCAACGGACTCAGCCCGCCCCACAGAAACCGGGAACCACACCCACCGTAAGAACACGACAGACGTCTCCACGGCTCCCCCAGACCGACCTATCCTCCTATCTCTTGGAAAACTGACACTTCTTCCTGGCCTTATGCTGCCCGTACTTTTTACGCTCTACAACCCGAGAGTCCCTGGTAAGCAGACCGGAACGTCTAAGAACCTGGTGGAGCGCAGGATTTATGTTCTTCAGCGCCTTACTGATGCCGTGAGCTAGAGCGCCAGCCTGTCCTGAAATCCCACCGCCAAAAACCACAGCCTTCACATCATAACAACCAACCGTCGAGGAAACGCTGAACGGAGCGTTGACCTTACGACACAAGGACCCCCTCTTGAAGTACTTGGCATACTCCACGCCATTAACTGTAATTACACCCTGGCCCACCTTGAGCCACACCTTGGCCACGGCAGCCTTCCTGCCTCCGGTTCCATACGAACAACCAGAATTGCCCACTGTAGCCGCAAACTTGTCGGCACCGGGGTCAAGAGCCCCCTTACCCTCTACCATCCTTCCCTCTCACATTTTTCGCATTCACAGCACCAAAATCCAGCGGTACGGGCTTCTGGGCTTCGTGGCCATGCTCCGACCCAGAACGTACCTTCAGATTCCTTAGGCGCTGCCTAGCCAACGGCCCATCACCAAGCATACGCCACACCGCCATCTTCACTATCCTTTCGGAGTAGCCCGAGCGCACGATGTCTACAGGCGTGCGACTCTTCAGCCCACCAGGGTATCCGGTGTGCCTGTAGTAGACCTTATTTCTCCGCTTGTTACCCGTAAACTCAACCTGATCAGCGTTTATGACAATCACATTGTCCCCACAATCCATGTGGGGGGTGTACTCGGGCTTATTCTTACCACGCAACACACTGGCAACAAACGCCGCTAGCCTCCCAACCACTGCCCCCCTGGCGTCTATAAGAACCCACTTTTTGTTTATCTGACCCGACTTCAGGGAGAAAGTCTTCACACCCAATACACCCACAATGAAACCAAAAACCAAGACATGCTCCACCGGACTCTACTACCATGTATGACGTTTGTCAATTTCAAAACTACACCCCCTGGGCATGCCTCTCATTTGGCATATAGCGCAGGTTGAGCCACGGTAGTTCGTGTTCCGCCGATACAACACCTACTCATTAAAATGTTGCATGGGCAGTAATCCTACGTACTATAACGCTGGAAACAAATAGTCGCTGGTGGTTGCTTATGCGTAGAGGATTTCTGCTACTCTCGTCCTCCTTACTGTTCGCTCTTTCCTCGGGTGCCTACGGTACCTCGCTCGAAGAAGCATTGACCAAAACACTGAGAAATAACTTGGCCGTCAAATCACATATGTACAAAAGCCTGGCCGCTAAGAGAGAGGTGGCAAGTGCCAGCATCAGGGGGTTTTTGCCCAGGATAGCGTACGACTTCGTCGCTTATGAGAACAATGGCAGCAGCCCAAAGCAGGGCATATCCACCGTAGTGTTGACACAACCCGTGTTTGATGGCGTGGCAATTTTATCCCTAGACAAGGCAAAACACCTACACAACGTACAAGACGTCAGCCTTGCGCTCGAGAGGCAAAAAGTTCTGCTTGGTGCGGTCAAGGCGTACGTCGGCGTCCTGTCCGCACATGAAGTGAACAAGCTAAATGAAAACAACGTGAAAGTTCTCGAGCAGCATTTACTTGCGGCAGAAAAGCGTTTTTCCGTGGGGGAGATTACAAAAACCGAGCTGGCACAGGCAAGGGCGAGGCTCTCAGCAGCAAAGTCCGACGCCATAAGCGCCGAGGGAAAGCTCAAAATAGCAAAGGCCGGCTATGCGCGCATAGTGGGTGAAGCGCCAGTTGATTTGCGATACCCCAGGCAGAGACCTCAAATTCCGGAATCTTTGTGTGCAGCCATAGAAGTTGCAAAAACAGGGAATCTCTCCCTCGCGTTGGCAAAGCACATGTATCTGGCATCGAAGCGGGACGTAGCAATGGCCGCGGCAAGAAAGCTACTGCCTTCACTCAACATATCTGCACTCGAGTCGTTCAAGGGCACAGATGTTGTAAATGCGTCTCATACACTCAGGGTGCAGTTGCAGTTTTCAATTCTTGAGCATGGGATAGTAATCCTGGATATAGACCGCGCCCACAAGGCCAAGCAGCATATGCTGTACTCCATGCACGAAACTATGAGAGAGGTCGAGGAGTCGATTGTTCTCGCCTGGGAGAATCTGTCCATGTCGCAATCCGTGCTGAGAGCTGCGCGTGATTCTGTCAAGTTTACCGAAATAGCCTTAGAAGCCATAAAACAAGAGGCGAAGCTGAATCTCAAAACCACCCTCGATGTCTTGGATGTGGAACAGGAACTGCTGAAAGCAAAGGTGAGTGCGGTCAATGCTCACAGTGGATTAATCGTAAGCCAATACAATTTGCTTGCCTTGATCGGGCAATTTAATGTTAACTAGCCAGGTGTTTAAGTAGACGCTTTATGTTATGGGTGATTCTGGTGGCCTTCAATCTATAAAGGAAGTGGTTTCGAGTATTAGGAAAGTCATGCTAAGTGATATTTCTTCTCAAGACGACATCGTATGCCTGGAGGATCCAGAAGATCCAGACGCAGATCTGGAGGACGAATTGGGTGGAAACCCTGAGGCTGTTAGGGGAGCCGGCAGGATGCGCCATTCCAAAAGTTTCTGTGGCCCGGTAGAACGGGAGGTGCAACAGCGGCAGATTAGTTGCTCCATGGAATTAACTGAGAGTTCGTCTCTAACTTCCTTCTCGGATGGCGATGAGAACCAGGACGAGGATTCGTATGACTCGCTTCTCTCCCCTGAAAGCGTGGCCGCAGCAACCGAGGAGATCAGAAGGCTGGTGGGTGCCGCTACAGCGTCAGAAAATCAGTCTGCCAACACTAGGATCGACACAAGTCCCACTATCGAGGAGCTGGCTTTGAATGCATTAAGGCCCCAGGTCGCTGAGTGGCTAAACAAAAATCTGCGTGGACTCGTGAGCGATATCGTCGAGAGAGAAATTCATAAGATAGTCAGGAAGTCGGTTCCGGATTTCTACAAGAGGGACGAGCAAGAGTAGTAGTGGCGTCCCCCTGCTACGCCTTTGGGCGCGGAAACCTTTATCATCGTGTGACTGGGGTGATATGGACGAATCACTGCATCAGTAGATGCTTTCCAGCACATTTTGCGTAATCTCGTCGTACATGCCAATCAACTCCTCGTCTAGAACGGATAAGCCGTTCCCCTCTGAGACCTGGCAAATTCTGGAGTCAATTCTAATATCCCCCAAGAAAGGTATGTCCGTAAGTCGGGCTACTTCCCGTGCGCCCCCCATACCGAATATGCGGATTATTTCTCCCGAAGCATCACTCACAAGATAGCTCATATTCTCCACTATTCCTAGTAACCTGACGTTCAAACTGCGTAGCATATCACAAGTTTTCATAACCTGCAGAACAGACAGCCCCTGGGGAGTGGAAACAACAACTGCACCATCTATGATGAAGTTCGTCGCTAGACTGATATGTACGTCGCCGGTACCCGGAGGTGTATCGACGACCATGTAGTCTATCTCGCCCCAGCGTGTTCCCGTTATAAGTTGCGTAATTGCCTTGGTGAGCATGGGGCCACGCCATAAGATTGCCTTTCTGGCATCGGCAACCAGATTACTGATGGAAATACTTTTGAGTCCAAGCGCCTCTTTCGGCATCATCATGCCCGCATCATCCATTTGCACTCTCGTCGTGGTACCTAAAAGATGGGGAATAGAGGAACCGTAAATGTCGGCATCGACCAACGCCACTTTGTTCCCCCGTCTGGTCAGGGACAGAGCAATCTGGGTGGCCAAGGTGGATTTCCCGACGCCCCCCTTGCCCGAAGCTATGAGCAGTACGCTACGTACTTCACTTACCTTCACTTTGTCCACATGGGCGCGTTTTCGCACCAGAGCTATCGTCACGTTTGTCACTCCTGCAACTTTGCTCGTAACGGCGTGCTCGCATTTTTCCCTGAAGCGCTGTTCCCAGGATTTAGTCACCACTCGTCCTGGTGTCTCAAATATTACACCAACGTGCCCGCCATTGATGGTAACCGAGAATTTTCCTGCATCAAACACACTCGCACCTGTTTCAGGATCCGTGACGGTTCGTAAGCTGTCAATAACTTCCTGTCCGGTTGGCATAGGACAAACACCATAGCAGAACACGGCCATGTTACCACGTGCAGCAAAACATGTTTACTTTTGTGATGCATCTAATTATCATGCGCTCGTTGGTTGGATGTTAAATTTTTATGGTAATAGTCCCTGGGGGAGATGCAGCTGCAGCGCTTGCTGCTAGCCTGTCTAGTATGGCTGGTCTCCCGGTGGTTTCTCCTTATATATCAAGGTTTGCGGACGGGGAAGTCAATATAGAGTTTCCGGACAGCCGCCCTGACTCGCAACATCGGGGTGTCATTCTCGTGCAGTCTCTGCGCGGGTCAGTCAACGATAGCCTGATCGAGCTATTCTTGCTTGCAGACGTTGTTAGGCGCGTGTTGCTGCCCAACAAGATCACTGCAATAGTACCGTATCTGTGCTACTCTAGACAAGACAGGGTAACGTCGTACGTCAGGGACCGTGAAACCGTGGTCTCCCCGCTTAGTTCTAAGGTCATTGCAAACCTATTCGAGGCATCTGGCATAGATCACGTCGTCACTGTAGACCTGCATTCCCCTCAGATTGCCGGTTTTTTCAACGTGATGCTAACAAATTTGCGCGCGTTCGGTGTGTTTATAGATGAGATCATCAGCAGTCACATGCTTGACAAGCTTGCCGTGGTCGCACCCGACTGCGGTTCCTTGGCCAGAGCCAGGGAGTTCATTAGTGTGTTATCAAAAACCCGCGGCGTCAACTCGGTGCAGTTGGCTGTGATCGACAAGTACCGGGAGAGCCCAGGAGTATCTGAAGTGGTGCATGTTATTGGCAACGTAAAAGATAGGCACTGTCTCATTTTAGACGACATCGTTGACTCTGGCGGAACGCTGTGTAACGCTGCTGCAGCGCTAAAGACTAGAGGTGCTATAAGCGTCCATGGCTGCATCACTCATGGCATACTATCCGGCAATGCTGCCGCTCTTATAGAGGCATCGGAGCTTGACTCCTTAGTGGTAACAGATACTGTCAACAGCAGTAAGTTGGCCGATGGAGGCAAGATACGGGTGCAGTCAGTAGACAGGTTGCTGGGCAGTTATATTCTGTCCCATATTCTATAGGGGTTATCTATGGACCAGATACATGTAGATCGTCAGGCACTCGAAAAGGCCGCTAAGCTGGTTAGGCTTAGGGTGCCTGAGAGCGAAGTTGAGCATTACTGCCGCGAGTTGAGCGGTGTTGTGACGTGGTTTAGTGTATTGTCTGAGGTTAACACGGAGGGGGTGAGCCCCGTGCTACACGGGGCGTTGGGCGAGTTACCAATGCGCGATGACGTTGTTGACGACGGTGGGATCAGGGATCAAATCCTCTCGCACTCTGAGGTCGGCTCCGAGGCCGGATACTTCTTCGTCAGGAAGGTACTGGGGTAGGCAACAGAGCCCGGTCGGACCGCCCAATCTTTAAATGCAATACCGAACAAAGTCCCACACCGCGTCCGATGCTCAAGTCCTTGGTGACGCTGCTGCTCTTCAGAGGTGAGATGCCAAGCTCTCAAACCGCACCTTCGACGGACCCTTTGATCATGTTCTCCAGCACGTAATGTAGCACCCCGCCTGAAGCTAAGTATTCCTCCTCTATGTTGGTGCTAACAGCGCATATCAGCGGGATTTCCCGTTCACTACCGTCAGCCTTGCGGACCTTGCATTTTATTTCCTTGTTAACGCCTATATCGCCACTGAAGGTCAGTATTTCATCGCCGGAGAACACATTATCGCTTCCATTTTTGAAAAGTAGCGGAAGTACACCCATGCCTATGAGGTTTGACCTGTGTATACGCTCAAAGCCCTCAGCGATGACCGCCTTCACCCCAAGAAGCAGTGTGCCCTTTGCTGCCCAGTCCCTACTCGAGCCCATGCCATACCTCTTCCCCGCAATCACAAGCAACTGCACGTGCTCGTCCTTGTAGCGCATTGCAGCATCGAATACGGACACAACATCTCCTGTGGGAAAGTGCCGAGTGAAGCCGCCCTCAACTCCAGACAGCATTCTATTCCTGATCCTGATGTTAGAAAGAGTCCCCCGGACCATGACCCGGTGATTCCCCCTTCTAGCGCCATAGGAGTTGAAATCCCGCTCTCTTACCCCATTACACATGAGAAATTCACCCGCGGGACTGTTGGCAGAAATATTGCCCGCCGGGGAGATGTGGTCTGTGGTGACGTCGTCACCGAGTAACATTAGCACTCTTGCGTTCCTAACGTCGAACTGGCGCCTCGTGGCAGCACTGGCAACCTTAAGCCTAAAGTACGGCGGACTCTGCACGTACGTGCTTTCTGGGTCCCAGTTGTATGTGTCACCCACCCCGGATTCAACACTTTTCCAGACCGAATCCCCTCCGAAAACATCACTGTATCTCTCAATGAACGTGTTCTTGGAGATATGCCGACTTATAATGTCCTCTATCTCACGATTTGAAGGCCACAAATCCCGCAGGTAGACTCCCCTGCCATCTGGATCTCGGCAGATGGGGTCCTGCATGACGTCCAGAAGTACCGTCCCAGCGAGCGCATAGATCACAACCAGCGGAGGTGAGGCCAGGAAATTCGCATTAACACAAGGGTGTATTCTCCCCTCAAAATTGCGGTTACCCGATAACACAGATGCAACCAGTAAATTATTCGACCTTATGCACGACTCCACCCCCTCGGCCAGTGGACCAGAATTACCGATACAAGTTGCGCATCCGTATCCAGCAATATTGAACCCAAGTTCGTCAAGGTGCTCTTGCAGGCCAGATGCCCTCAGATATTCCTCAACAACCCTGGAACCAGGCGTCAGCGAAGTCTTGACCCATGGCTTGGATTTTAGTCCCAACTCCCTAGCTTTGTAGGCAACAATCCCTGCTGCTACCATTACATATGGGTTGGATGTGTTCGTGCAGCTTGTGATGGCAGCGATCACAACATCACCGTTTCTCACCGAAAGTCCGTAGTCCGCAGACACCGGGAACTCCGGCAAGGCTTTAGAAACCTGAGAAAGCAATATCTTCTCTTGAGGCATTTTAGGCCCAGCAACCACGGATTGTATACTGGACAAATCGACTACCACCCTGTCGGAATATGAGATCTCGCCGCCCGTATACCAAAGCCCCTGTGCGCGCATATATGATTCAACCACATCAATGTCCTTCTGTGTGCGTCCCGTGATATCAAGGTAGTCCAAAACACTCTGGTCAAACGGGAAAAATCCGCAGGTTGCGCCGTACTCTGGGGCCATGTTTGCCATTGTAGCCCGGTTAAAGACTGATAAGCTCTCAAGCCCCTCACCGCAGAATTCTACAAATTTTCCAACAACATTTCGCTCTCTGAGTATACTGGTTATGGTCAGCACCATGTCGGTGGCCGTCACTCCCTCACGCAGCTCACCGCGCAGTTCACACCCCACAACCTCAGGTACCTTGATGGTAATCGGCTGTCCAAGCATCGCGGCCTCTGCCTCTATGCCACCAACACCCCAGCCTAAAATTGAGATTCCATTGATCATCGTTGTGTGGCTGTCAGTCCCGACAACCGTATCGGGACACAAAGTCCCGTTACGGTCCCACACAACCTTAGCCAGATATTCGAGGTTCACCTGGTGGCATATACCGGTACCCGGAGGCACTACACGAACGTTCCTAAACGCGGACTGTCCCCACTTAAGGAATCTATAACGCTCCAGGTTCCTGGACATTTCTAGCGCAACGTTCTTCGAGAGAGAGTCACTCGTTCCGTAAAAATCAACCTGTACGGAGTGATCAATGACCAAGTCCACTGGTATGTGCGGATTAATAAGAGAAGAGTCCCCGCTGTTCTGCCGCACATAATCCCGCATCGCAGCCAGATCCACAAGTGCAGGCACACCAGTGAAATCCTGCATGATAACCCTGGTCGGCATGAAATTCATCTCACACCCCGCCCCTGTGTTTACACAAGCAGCAAAGTGCTGCAGGTGGCTCAATGCAACGTTAACACCGTCTTCGTGACGCAACAAATTTTCCAGAAGAATCTTCAGAACGAAAGGTATTTTCCCCCCATCAAGACCCAAGCTCCAGTAGGCAGCGTCCAACTCATAGTAGTCGTAAGAACTCCCACAAACACGCAACGTCTTACGTGTCTGTAGAGAATCCAAACACGTCATACCGCACCTCCACACAACTAACTGTACAAACCCACACCATCCGGTAGGATAACAGAAACCCGCCACACTGCTATATATCTTTTTGCTCGCGGGACGAACGCAGCACACCAGCTTACATACGCAAAGCTACGGGCGCCATAGGCACAGTTACCCCGCAACCCAGACAGTATACACAAACAAGGCTGCGTCGTGCACTCTTCAGACCACAGAACGGCCAGAGCCAACACGAAGCGCAATAAAGACCTAAGAATTTGATCCCGTAGCAGCGACAGTGCACCTTCACAGTTAGCCGCGGCTACCCCGAGAAACGAGCTCAAAACGACGTCAGTTCAGCCTAATGCTGTCATACGGACTGTCAAGCGAGAACGCCGGAACATCCACGTAGAACACTTGCGCCTTATCTTCGTCAACAAACTGATACCAACCGTTCATAACCCCGGATGGCGTACTAAGGCAGGTTCCGCTGGTGTACTCAAAAAATCCTCCAGGTCCAAGCACGGGTTGTCTGCCCACCACACCGGACCCGCTCACTTCATTAACAGTACCTTTAGAGTCAATGATCTTCCAACTGCGCCTCAAGAGCTGTACTGTGGAACCACTCACGTTTTTTATCCTGACGTTATACAGCCATATGTAGCAGTTCTCGTGAGGCATAGAATGCTCCTCAAGGTAGCTGGGAGTTACCTCAACCTCTATCAGGCCGGTCACATTGCCACATTCAAGGGCAGTCATAGCACAGCACCCCGCAATATAAAAACCAAAACGCAATCCGCCAGATCCTAATTGAAGAATCCCCCCCCTGCCGTTATAATTATAGTTGCTTTTTGTTCTAACATCAATCGCTATCGCATGCTACAATCACATTCCCACGTAGGCGCCGTCGTCGGTATCATGGGCGGCGGACAGCTTGGAAAAATGACGTCCCTCGCTGCGTCGAAAATGGGCTATAGGACCCACGTATTCGCTGAACATAAGGATGACCCAGCTGTCTTTGTCACCAACATGGCTACTATTGCGGGCTTCGATGATCACGCAAGGCTGTCCGAATTCGCATCCTCCATCGACCTTGCCATTATAGAGTTCGAAAATATCCCGATTGGGGCCGTGGATGCTGTGCTATCCAAAGTACCAGTGCACCCCGGTAAGAAAGCGCTGTACGTCGCACAAAACAGGGTGCGGGAGAAGAAACACATAAGCGATTTGGGCGTCCCTGTGGCCGATTTTGCTGCTGTGAACTCTCACACGGGACTTTGCGGTGCGCTTGCCGATATGGGTTATCCGTCCTTGCTCAAGACAGCGGAGCTCGGATACGACGGCAGAGGACAATATGCCATAAAGAGCACCTCAGACACCGAGAAGTTGTCCGAGTTAGACTGGAAGTGCAGTTACATTTTGGAGAAGTTCGTTGAAGTTGAGGACGAGATCTCGCTCATAGTCGCCATGGCTGAAGATAGGACCCATGTATTGTTCCCTCCTGCGAGAAATAGGCACATCGACGGAATTCTAGACGAGTCCAAAGTTCCAGCGGGAATGGAAAGTTCCGTGGTCCGGCAAGCGGAAGAAATAGCCGTTACCATAGCATTATCGTTGGACGTTACGGGAATCTTGGCGGTAGAGTTTTTCATCACAAGCCAAGGCGAGCTGCTGGTAAACGAAATAGCGCCCCGTCCGCACAATTCCGGACACTGGAGCATAGACGCATGTAATGTAAGCCAGTTTGAACAGTTAGTGCGGGCAGCATGTGGCCTACCACTCAGGGAAGTGCGGCTACTGGCACCCTGCACCACGAAAAATATCTTCGGAGACACCTCCTCGGTTTACCAAACCCACACAGACCCGCGCAGCAGTATTTCCATATATGGAAAGCGGAAGCCCGGCAGCAATAGGAAGATGGGCCACGTAAACGTACTCGAGTATTAGCGCAGTCTCCCATTCCAAGATACCACCCCAGAAGCATATCGCATAAGGTTTCAGTCAATACAGGTCAATAAAATGCGGCTATACGGCAGAGCAGTGGTTCCGTGCGCGTGATCTCGAGTACCGTACACGGAATACACGGACTCAAGTGCACCCTGCCCACTTCGATGCACCAAGTTGAGAAACTGAGGATTCATAAAAACTCCACTATACCCAGCCTCAAACATGGCACAATCATAGCCTTTCTGGTCGCCAAGGGTTTTCACAGGCACGGTACCTGCGCACAAAATTAGCACGGTTTTCCTCCTGATGGCACTGCTTCCCAGGCTAAATATACCCGTGAGTCCGGCCTCCGGGTTACGATTCTTCACCAGATGTGTGGTTCTCACTCCAGTTGTACCCGCCTCAAACAGATCCGCCCTTACGAATTTGCAGCCTTTTAAAATGCCATATTTTACGTACTCATATTTCGGGACACCCTTTGGATTTCTACTGACTTGCGCACCTTCGGAAAACACTGTATCTGTGGCCTGTATTCTGCGTTTCTTAGAAACGAGAACACACAAGCCTTGGTCGTACGGATCTCCAATGAATTCTGGCGACCCTGAGTACGCTACTGCATAATACCCATGTACAGGCTCCGAATATCGCAGGGGTATGTTATAGTCGCTGCACTGCAAATCCGCATCAGCCCGGATGCCCCATGCTGAAATGTCTTGCCTCGACAGATATATGGCTCCCTGTGAGTCTGGCGCTAGTAGATCTAGCAGTTCTTGCTTAGAGCTTAGAGGAATGTGCGGCAGACCGGGACACACATTGCTGACAAGCTTCCTTTCGCCCATATCCTGTTGCTTGAAATTTTTCCATGTGGCAACATCCACCACCACGGAAGTATGTACTTTTGATTGCGAAAAAGCTAGCTCAGCATACTTATCGATATTTATGCGTCCTCTTGCATCCCTCACCATTGAACGATTGTACTCGAAGTGTTTGGTACAGCCTGCACAGGCAGTATTGACTCCACTATTCGACTGAATGTCTTTTCCCTGAAACTGCGAAAGACTCACCGAACTAATAACAATCCTTCTTGACACTACTGTGGTGGGGAAAAACGGTTGATTGATAGCCAGGCATCTCAAATTACTGCTGCTGGTATCACCCAGTTTATACCTGAGCTCCGGCGTGTGATTTCCCGGACACAGCAGTTGGCCCGCGCGCATCTTTGCCACTTTTTCTGGCTCTGAAACTGGTCCGTCTGGGCAGATAGCATATTGATCAAACATGTGATCCTCTGTAACACTAGGCACGAACGCATACATGTTGGCAGGAAATTGCTTTTCCTCACCCATACGCAGATCAAAGGTACAATTGCTGGGTCGTTTGCACCCAGGAAATGTCACCCTTATCACCCCCGACTTACGGGGTATCCTATGCACAGACGGCTTATGAGGTAGTGCCGGAGTTGGCACGCACCCGGTGCGCACCACGGTATCCCCCTCCTTGTGAGCCGCGCATATGAGATCCCCTGGTTTTCTCTCCACGTGGATTTTGTACATATTTCCCCCTAGATCCACCATGAACTCCCGTTCTGTCTCCCGATGTTCAAAATCAAGATATAGGTTTCGCGCCAGAGGAGCCGTAGATCCGGAACGACGCTTGTCGCTAACAACTCGGATGCCTGGGTGGAAGTAATCCTGATCGGCAAATGAGATTGGAACAAACTTTATACGTCCATTCCATGGCAAAAAATTACAGAAACCCCGGGTACCTGGGAGCAGTAACGGAGAACATGCTTTGTGCTTGCACAGCCTGGTGCTGTGAGTCGCCCAAGTTGTGTCATAACAAGTTTGGGAAACACACCCACACAACTCCTGCGTCTCCGCATCAAAATACGCCGAACCGCAGTAGTCAGGCGCAGACTGATACAGAAACTCTTCCGTCGGTGTTCGGTACCGCACTTTCATCTCACCCGTTGCATCGGGAAGATCCTTGTATCCCGGAATACGGCTATTGAACCCTGGCCTCACAGCCGTGCATACACCCCGGTGACAAAAATGTACCATAGGCCGAAAAAAACGTTGCCCAGCTGCGCTGCCGTCATCCCCTGCACCTTTATGGAGGTACATACCAGAAAATTGTATTATTGAATCAGCATGCGCATCAAAATTTGCACAAACCAGTAATGTAACCAACATCAGTGTATATGGGACTTTCGCAGCGCATCGAGACATGTTGCTGTATAACCAAAAGGCATCTGTCTTAATGCAAAAATGTTAAGAAACTGTACCAAGCCTGTAAGAATTCTCCAAAAAACGCGAGTCAACCCATAGGCACCAAACTTTCCGCATAGTGGGACTCGTCAGTCCGCAACAGATATCCCCACACCATCGCCCACTTGTAACACCTAACTCACCTACTCAACCTGGGATGCGTCCCCCGCGTCTCTCTGACCTTCGCCCGTGTGGTCTGAACACACGGAAGTCTGCATAGTGACCAACGCGCCACAACACATTCCTTACACCCAACTCGCCCCCTCGATTATTGCCATCTTGCTATCCAGGTTATCCCTTAAGTTTTGGGAAATTTTCACACCCGTAGGTTTTGCCACGAGCTTAACACGTCACAGGGAAAATTGTAGTGGTGAAACAGCAACTCACCACTGAGACCCGTGGCGTATGTGCCACTCATGTGCGTTACTTTTTCTTTTCTTTTTTCTCCATTTCGATGCGCTCTCTGTAGTCTTTCTCTGATTCCGCATTCTGCAAAACTTCTTCGGTGCGGCGGGGGCCACCTCCACCGGTGACTCTTTGCGGTTTCTGGGTGTGTAGAACTAACTACTTCCGAATAGTTTTTGCTTGAGCAGCTCGACCTGGTTGCGCCTCCCTTCCAGCATCTTCGGATCCCCCCAGTCTCTCACGCTGTGCGTGTGCGACAGTCTCGGTGGTCGCGAAACTCCCGGTCCACTGCTCACATGTGACCATTACGGCACCGCTCTGTCCCAATCCAGGTTTGTCGCGCACTGTCCCGGACTTATCCCTATTCCAGCAGCCACCCATACCAGGGACAAAAATGTCGCCGTTGCTCCACTTCGAGTATCTAGACCTGTATTTGCATGATGCCATAGGGAGACTCCGTCCTTCAAAATAGTCATTAACTTGCAACTCCTTTTCTTTTGCACTTGTGATCGGGAAGTTCATCTCCAGCGGAAATTTCGTGAACATGCCGTGCCCTTCTAGCATCAGTCTGTGCGCCCTGTAGTCATTCGCCAGGACATCCCCTGTGATGGTCCTGTAGCTCAGTACCAAATTTGCGATTAGACCTTTGTTAACGCCTCCAGCGCGCTCACTGCCGCCACCAACGGCCCTCATCATTTCGTGACACAACACCTTGTTAGCCGGAATTTTATCCCATGCGCTGCCCTGCTTTACTTCATCTTGCACGCCTTCGCCGCTATTGAGGGCATTCCGCATACTCATGCAGAGTTTTACTACTGTGTCGCCGCCTGCACCAGTTCCGCCACCATAGGTGACGTTAGTCCTCTTGTCGATGCGTTCTTCTGTACTCCACTGTCCATCCTCCTTCGTGTGAACATAGTACTCTTCCACTCCCTGATGCCGCTCCTGCTTCTTTGGCTTGCCATGCTCACCCCCCTCTCCCACATCAGCTACGATCCAAAATACCAGATCTTTAGGCTGCAGCGATGCACTTTTGCCACTTGTGTGGGCAGACTCCATCAACACTGACTTCAACACCAAACTTGCATGACTGAGAAATATTGAATCGCTATCTCCGGGGTCGTGTAATATGCTCATAATGTATTGTCCCGGCCTACCAGACCTGCTTGTGTCACGGCGGCTTTCCCCCATTGCGGCTTCACCTCCTCCCCACGCCTCAATCTTAAGGAACTGACACGACCTCCCAAAAAGCGTGCCTAAGCCCTGACCGAGCGCGAATGGCCCTGCAATTACGTATTCCTTGGAGACAAGTTCAGCTTGCTTATCTCTCACGCGATACTCGGGCTTGTACCAAGCCCTGGGGAAATTGTCTACACACATTCCCCGGTCGTATATGTTGAGCGGCCTGAGATCAAGCTCTCCTTCCAGAGGGCTCTTGCCGCTTACGTGATCACCGAGTGATACTGAGCTGTAATCGCTGAGATTCATGTATTCGTATGTACAGCTTTCCACTTTACCTTCTGGCGAGTAGTACTGCACACTGCGGTTCTTGCACGTGGCGAGGTCTTCCGCTTCCGTGGCGAATTTTCCAGGCTCATAATAGTATACGACACCAAACTTCGGTTGTGCACACAGATCGCCACCACCCTTAACGCTGTCACCAGCGGCTTCCCCACGTATAGAAAACTGCCCCTCGCTAATCGACATACTATCCATGGTTTGTTGGTTGAGAGTACGCAAGTTCACGGTGTACCTGTCATCACACGGCACATGCCTCGTATTCTCCCCAGCACCCACCAATACATAGCGCCGGAACACTGAAGGATGACGCCTTAGCCACAGGCGCCACAGTTTTCCGGCGCCTGTGCCAAAAATTTCGTACTCAGGCGCATCGTTTTCTTCACCGAAAATGCACTTAACCCCTGGAGCAGGAGTGACACTTCCGCCCCGGACACAATTGTCTCTCCCTATGTGGATACCAGGGACACATATCTCTACAATTTCCCTTTCCTTTGCGTCATACAAGGCAACATCTATAAATCTTAGGGGCCCACTTTTTTTGGGGGCCCCTACTACCGCCCCCAAGCTGTCATCTTTAAACCATTTTCTTGAGTAACCACGGAAACTACCCACAGCGTGGTCGTATACGCTGCTTACACCCTCGGTGTCCTCATGGCACTTTTCCTCCCCAGGAAACCCGATACACTCTCTGAAGACATACCCAACCTGTCTTTTTCGTGAAGTAGTAAACGGAAGTATGTAAGTATCCTGATCCCCTAAGTTGGGCACCTTACCAGAGATTTCTTCGCTTTTGAAAATACCTTCATACGCCACCACGGCTTTCTTACCGCTTTCTTTTTCTACATAACTCACAAACCGTTGTTTCCCAGGCTCGTGAAGCTCCGTCACTCTGTTACTCACTGTGTCTGTATAATGCTCAGTATCCTGCTTGACATAGTGCTGCTTTGCGCTTTCGTAGTACACCCCCCCAATTTTCTTCGCCACCGCATAATTCTCACTGAGCACGGAGTACTTGGATTGGCTATATCCGACCTCGACGTTGCGTGCCGCGCGATAAACTCTAGGTATTGGCATATGGGGGATGGGCAGACACTCCTCGAGAAGTTCTGTAACCCTCTCTGAGTCAGTGCCATAGTATTTCACACAAATCGAGTCCCTGCTCCTGCGCAATTTTAAGTAATGCTCTATGCCGTCTGATTTAAAGCTATAGTCTTGATATATCATCCTTATGGCAGGGCCGTGGGTATGATACTGATATCCCTCCTTTAGAGGCCCCGTCTTCTGAGTAGATTGATCCTCCACAGAATCACCAATGGGGCGGATTATGTGCTTGCTTACTCCATATGTACTCTTACCCGACACACGACCACTCTGTTCCACGATAGCCACAATTCCCGGCCGCCAAAAGCTTTGCTCTGAAAATTGCAGAGGTACGAACTTAACTTTCATCCTGTCCTTGCCCTGTAAGCAGGGGCAAAACGGCCCGGGCGCACGCAAAAACGGTTTATTAAAGCACCCCAGCTCTGCAAAGCAACTCTTGTTCCACCCGGAAGGGTCCCAGGGTAAATTACAGGCTAGCACCTTGCAGGCACAGAGCTTGCTTCGGCCATTATTCTCGTCTCTCTTTTCATATACCGTGACATAAGTTGGGAATATGTATTTACAGTCTCCGGTATACAAGGTAGAGCAATTCCCACATGAGGGCCATGCGCCACAGACCTTCATTCCAAAACGCATCGTCCTACCAGGCATTCCCGAACCCCTAGACTTACTGCGCGCGGAGTAAACACTTTGGGTAGCAAACCAGCAACCGCCCTCTTGTTCCTCAGTCGCTTCATCCTCAAAAAAAGCAAGGGGCACCTCTTCAGAAACTCCACCCCTGACAGTTCGGTCACGTATTTCCTCACTAATTTTGCGATTCATCTCATCACGATTGCCGGAGGAAGAGGACTTGTGCTTCTTAACAATTTCGGATATCTCCCTGTTAGTGAGGCGCCCTTGCTGCCTAGCACCTCCTTGGGATCTAGTTTGAGATCCCCGGGTTTGCTGAGCCATAGCGGCAAAAGCATCCACATCTTCTGCGTTAGTTTGATCAATTACAACTTCGGATTCTGAGCTTTTGGCCATTGGTGAGGTGGGGGAAGCTATCGGACTCACCGGGACAGTGCAGAAATCCACACCAAAAACCCTAGGGTATAGCAAAAGCGCAGCAACAACGCAGATGCAGCAGCATCTACTCCAAAGCAACATCTTTCAACCCATGAGTAAAGGACCGCGCGCACTCACACGGTAACCTGGCAGCACTAAAATTTGCTTAACCATACGTACAACTGGAGCTGGTTCAATGATTACCTGTCCCAACCTGGAATTGCGACATGCAGCACTGACTCCCCAATTCATATGCCAGAAAATGATAACTCTTCCATACAGGCACTCTTCGTCGGATTTTCAAACCTTTGACTGACATCGTTTGCAGTGGCATGCAAGCCTATTGGAAACCTGCACAGTGACACGATGGGGTCACATCCGGAAAACAAAAAGCCCTTTTACCTGAGACTCACCTTGACTTGAAACTGAAGTACTCCTCGCTAACTTGTCAGCAACGACGTACCGGAAACAACCACCATACCCCACAGCGGTACTGGTCAGCATACCGCTGGATATACTGACACTTATCTTTGGTGGGGCAGATCATGTACATAGCATATCCACACACCTGCAAACAGGGCGGCGGCTATATAGACACCCCTGTTGCGCTGTGACAACCACAAGCGGAAACTTGTGCCCCATCTACTACTCTGGATTCGTACCTACATCTCGCCTCTGTCGCCCACTTTGGGTCATCGGAACTGCAGACGGCTTGGCAACCCGTGGCCATATGAGCATTCCCTTCGGCGCGCTACTTCGGGTAGTCGTGGTGCTTGCTATTGCTGATCAGGACCATGAGTACAAAACCCGCGCTTGCAGCTCCCTTACTAAGATGCAGGTACTATGGTGCCACAGCATAAAGTCCGCTACCACCCCACTGCTGCCACCATTTCCGATTGTGGCGGGAATGGTTGTGGGTGGTTCTACGCGTAGCTCCTGATATCTTTTTCGTCCCCACAGCAATCTTGCCGTTGTCAATAATGAGGTCCCTCCAGAACCGGTTTGTGTACGTACCATGCCCTGGACTGTTTAGTGTGCTTTCGCACGACTGTCTGCTTCGACTATCACTCCGCGCTACTTGACAAAACATCTTTCTTTTTTGATAAAGCAACGGCTCTTATTGCACTGACATTTTCTCAGGAGGCAGCACGGGCTTCTGTAGCCTTGTCGCCGCAGGAACTGCAGTGGGTCTACAGATATGGCAGACTTAGTTGTCGTGCTATTGTCTTAAGCAGGTTTCTGTGCAGCTGGCTTCGTCTTCTGGGGCTCCTTCGCTACCTTATTCCTTCTTTTTGTCGCTTTCCCCCTTGCACTCAGCATTAGTCTTCTTCTCGTCTGACTGCGCTTTCTCGGTGTTCCAAGGAGTTTGCCCCCTTCGGAGTCTTAGGTGGCTTGGATTTTAACGGCACTTCCGCTTTAGTAGCCTCATGGTCCTTCGTTCTGTCTTGAAAGATTACTCCCTTTCGGTGCGGTCTCAGGGGTCTGCCCTGCGATCCAGGCAACTCAGATAGAGATCTTAGATCCTTCGGAGTCTAAGCCCCAAAATTGGCACTCCCCTCTAGCAGACCTTCCAGTAATGGTCTCTACCCCATGCTGCGTGGTCGCAGAGCTGGTTCCTCCAAGGAAGTATGCTCCAAAGACTTAGGTGGTGCTTCCCCAGGTATCAGCACTTTCACGTCAGCAGCCATATCAGAACCAATAGTCTCCTATGTGTCACCTCTGGTGGAGTTGCGTAGCTTGTGCAGGTGGCTTAGTCGTCTTAGACAAAGCATCCCTAAGCCACTTTGCCCTGCGGGTTTCGCTGCAACAGATTTTTCCTCCTGGGGAGGTTGTAGTGCTTGTGCTCCCATATCTGTGTTTTCGGAGTTACCCTCGGCTCCGGAGTCACCTTAGGTGTGGGCGATTCCAGAGCTGACTTCTGCGGCAGATCAAATTATTGAAGCCTTCTCCTACCTCCTGCATCCATACCACCACCGATCATAAAAGGTGCAGTTCTGTGTTCTAACAGTTGGCGTTTTAGGCCTAGGCGGCTGGCTTTGCAGGTGTTGGCTTTGTAGGCACTGGCTCTTGAGGCACTTCCTTCAATCAACCGTTGTTACAACCACATTGCTTAGCGCGATCGCCGGCTCCTGTGCAGTTCTTGCTGTTCCTGCACTGATTTTTCTCTCCATGCAAGTGCGGCATTTGTCTCTAACGGCTTGCGGCGCGGCTTCGGTGCACCAAATGTGGGCTTCGTGTGCCCCCATTGCTCACAGGTTATCACCACAGCACCGCTTTCCCCTAATCCAGGAATGACATCGGCATCCGCACCCCAACAGCCTCCCATGCCGGGGATGAAAAACTCACCCGCACCACGATAAGTGTAGTATCGATCCTTTCTCTTGCAGAACTCCCTGGGCATGCTTCGCCCTTCAAGATACTGCAGAATCTGCGCTGTTTTGGAGTGTAATACCTTGTGCTGCTTTCGTACATTTATGGTGTTACTGCCGCCCGCATAATCCACATACATGTTTGGAACGAGTGGAAGGTTTATTTCCAGTGGGAACTTTGTGAACATAGCACGTCCCTCTAGCAGCAGCTTCTGCGCACCATTATCGCTCGCAAGGACATCTCCAGTGATGGTCCTATAGCTCTTCATCAAATCTCCAATGTTGTCGGTCCACACCTTCCCTATATCCTCACTCCCGCCACCAGCAGCCCTCATGATCTCGTAACAGCGCTCTTCGTTCCGTTGCGTCTTCCCATCTTCCCCCCCATCGTAGACGCAAAATTCCACTACCGTATCTCCGCCTGCACCCAGCAAGGTATTGTTGTTATTACTTGCTTTCTTTGGTGCGTCGTATTTGCCACCTTCGCCGATTCTGGCTTTAAAAAACAGTTCCAAATCTTCAACTTTCTTGCCCCCCACTGTCTCTGTAGTGAACACGTTGCATTTGTCCTTGCAAGTTGGGTTCCGTAGTATGGCCATCATGTATTGACCAGGACGACCAGATCTGCGTTCCTTGGTTTCGGTCTCCATGGCAGCTTCTCCCCCTCCCCACGCTTCGATCTTGAAAAACTGGCACCCCTGCAGTTTCGCATCACTAGCCGCCTTGAATCTCAGTATGACGAACTCCGTGATGACCTGGGGATCCTTCTGACCGTCTTCATACCACAGGTATTCGGGCTCGTACCACAACCTGGGGAAGTTATCTATGCAAAAACCCCGTTCATATGGGTCTAAAGGTCGCAAAACTACTTCGGCCTGGTGGTCCTGGACCCAGATCATCATGTCATTACTAAAGGTTAAAGGGCGATAATCATCCATGCTCACGTATTCATACGCGCACCCACGTATTTTCTTTTTTGGCGCATAGTACTGAACTATGGGGTGGCTGCACCTCGCAGAGCCGGATGCAGCGGAGGCGAATGTCCCGGATTCATAGTAGTACGCTATTTTGGATTTTGGGTCAGTACAGGGGTCAGTGCTGCCCATTATCGCATCCTGCTTTGAAAAACCTTCTGGAAATATAAACTGCCCATCATGGACCGTAGAGTTGCTCAAGATTGTCTGGCTCAGGGAGTAAAGGTTGACGGAATACTTGTCATCGCATGCCACTCTTCGAGTCTGTCCATTTTCGTTGACCAGTGCATACCGCCGGAGCATTTTGTGGTGCCGCTTGACCCACACACGCGCTATTCCCTCGTCATTCTTGCTGCGTACTTCGTATTCTGCAGCGTCAGCTTCTGTCCCCCCTAACAGACAAAAGACGTTAGATGCATCTACAGGACTATATCGGCATCTCTCAACGTCCGCGCCGCAACTCTCCCTGAGTTTGCGCGTCCCTTCCACCGTAATCATCTGCGCATATGACCCAGACTTGGCCCCTGCGTAGCCCCGTGACACCTTGGGCAGGCCCGTGCCCTTTTTCGCATCCAGCAAGTACCCAGGAAACATCCCCCTAGGGATGTCATAGTAATCGGATATATAGTCCGCGGAAAAAGGCGAGCGTTGCTCACAGAGCTCTTTGTTCCCCCATATTGCACATTCGACCGTCCCGTAGCAAAACACAAACGTCTCTTCGGTGAGCGCTGTCCGTGGTGCAACATTATTCTTGCCATTCTTGTTGAATTCGCCCTTCCACTTCTGGTATTCTGCCCGCGACTTAATCTCTGGCTTTCCAAGGGCAATTCGGTCATCCACCTTATCCATGCGTTGCACCGCAAACTTATCTCCGCGATTTTCGGACGTGATAACTATGTACCTCTCTTTCTGGTTTCTAAATACGCTAAATTTCACAAACCGACATAAGCTTCCACTAGGATACAATTCCAGCATTTTTGCCAGCTCAAGCGCTACTGCGTTGAATTTTTTATGTACTCTATACCTAAGCTCTTGCTGCGCAAAAGGGTAAACTATTACAGCGCTGTACATCATGGGAGCTGCGGTCACGTGCTCCGGCATTGGCACGCATTCGTTGATGAGCTCGCGTTGTTGTTCATTGTCGCTGCCATAGTACTTTACGCAGACAGAGTCGTGAGTTTTGTGCACCTTCACATAGTGCTGCATCCCGTCGTGGGAAAAGCTGTAGCTGTGTTCATCATAGTCTATCAGCTCACCAGAGTTGTACTGGTAACGGTATCTGGGATTGTTGTCGTCCGTCGTTGTTGCGGTTTCGTCATCAACAACGGCTATATAGGCTGTTGCTTGGCCCTCCGGCTCAGGATCTGGTTTTTTGCCATCGGGATGTATGACATGCTCGCTAATCTTCTTCCTGACGGTGCCATCAATAACTTCTTCGGTCTCGATAACGGCTACAATTCCCGGGCGTGAGAAGCTTTGTTTTGCAAACTCCATGGGCACAAATCTAATTTTCATGGGTTTGGCGCCTCTGGCTTTGTCCTTTACCAGCGCCCGGCAGAATGGACCAACCTCGTCTGGAGCAACTTTACTGAAGCAGCCCAACTCTTGAACACAGTTCCTATCCCATTCAGTAGAGTTCCATGGCAAATAGCAGGACCCAACTTTACAGGCGCAGATTTGCTCCAGGCCGTAGGAATCGTGAGCGTTGTACGCAAGTACAAAGGTGGGATACACGTACCGGCAGTCCCCCTCATACATGCGCACACAGGTGCCGCACGCTGGCCACGCTCCGCAGACGTCTACGCCGCTACCCGCACGCACAACCTTACCCGTTGTATCCCAGGGCACAACTGCGCCTGGGAAGACCCTTTGCTTGTCATGCCAGCAGGCGTCTCCACGCACCCCAGGGATTATGGAAGTTTCGCTGACAACCTTACCTTCTTGCCCAAAAGCTGCGTGGGGAACGATGCGTAGAAGTAACACCACAAATGTTACTATCACAAAAATTCGGCTGTCCGGCACCAATGCAACACCCTCCGCCCACTAACTACGGCATGATCGTCCGCATGATGACTCAGCAACCCTAACGTTTACTTAATTCTCCTACACCTGACAGGCGAACGTGATACTGCCTCTACCGTGCCAAAAGTTGCACAGAATCTCCCGCTGACATGCAGCAATCAATTTACCAAAAGGACCAGAATTACTTGATCGGAATTGCATGCTAAACATGGTGATTGTTCAATATACGAGTGGCAGGTATACTCCGCGCTTGGCGGGCCCAACCGTATGGTGTTACTCGGGTACGGACCCGTTAAGACTTTTGCGTCACCTTCACCTTACTCTTCAGCAGTTCTCTGACACCTTGGTAAAACGCGGCCGCTGGCACGTACGCGACACCCTGTCTCGCCATCAATAACGCCTGCATTAATGAGGAATGGTCATAGAGCTGTACAAGTGAACCAAGTACGTGCGCTCTCCCCTGTTCCGGGTCTTGCCTCTGGAATGTGAAATACGTCTCTCCGAGTTTCTTGTCGTAATCCATGGTAAGTCGCTGAAGCTCCCTTGCACCTTTTTTCACACGATCTGACGCCCCATTCTTCACCCGCCCAAAGAGCCGGGCGCGTCTGTGGAAGCTGCGTACCACATTTTCCGGATAAGCGCGGTGTTCAAAATACGCCTCTGAGTAAGCGCGGAACACGCCAAGCACTTCAGCATTGTTAACAAATTCCCTCATAGGCTTTTCCACCCCTTCTATCCAGGCATTAGCCTCTGCCTGTGTAGCAAAGGTGCGCACCTGGCCCTCCATTGCTGGTAGGAGATGGTCTGACAAGAAGGAGAAAAGCGGAGTCCCCACCGCAATTGCTACGAAATCCTTATCATTCATTGGATTAAAAACTGGACTAACCCGGCCTTTGTTGTGCCCCATTGCATACTTTGCAAGCGCTTTTGTCACGGCAAGCCCCTGTTCCACTATCGCACCTTCGTGAGGCAGCATGGTAACAGTGTTTGCACTCAGAATCTTGTCGGTACCGGCTTTGATGTGGCTGTACATTTTGGACAGATCGAGGTTCTCCTGCCCCACCCGCGTCAAGGCTACTTCCAATTCCTCTTTACTGAAAGTTCTGTATTCTCCGTGTTCAGGATCGAAATCTTCTGGGGACACCATAAATTTCGCAACGAAAAGCTGCAACGGGTCATGACCGCTACTGCCCCGTTGCTGCGCTGCCGCGAACACCTGATCACCAAGTTTCCAAAGGATCTTGGGGGAGAATTTGGGCATGTAGATCTTCCGTTCAAGAGCATGTGACAGCTCCCTAAGGGCATGGCGTAGTTCTTGTCCAGAGTTCTGTAAAAACTGCGGATGAGCCATTGCGCGCAGACTAGCACACGCTAGGTCTTCCCAACATACCTCTCTCACGTGGCGCATAATTCTCCCCATTATAGCGCGAACTTCGTCAGAACTTATCTCCTCGTTGTTGCTGATTCGTGACACATCCCGAATAACGCTCTGCATGGCCCGCTGCACAGGAAGGAATCCATTACCTGTGTTGCCACCGTACTTCCGTGCAATCCCCTGCAAAGTCCTGTTGATGTGATTCTCCACACCGTGCACAGACGTCACACACTTCTGAAAGTCGTAGCCCATAACTTCCTGGAGCAGGTAACTACTAAATTTTGGTACATGTGATCCATATCCCTGCTCCTTTGCTATAATCATGGCTTCAACACCACTCAAAAATTCATTCAGTCATATGAATAGACACCGCGACTTACTCACCGCATCTTGGGTTTCTACGTCCACAAATCGCTTCCAGTCTGCGGT